>JBDTTE010000001.1:0-66088 GCA_039930785.1 Betaproteobacteria bacterium
CAGCACCAATGTCAGCGGCAGCTGCGGCGCATAGTGGGAATCGAGCGATCCCGACACGCGCGGTCGGCCGGGCGCCGTATCGCCAACTGCAGTCGCCAGTGCTTCCTCGATCTGCAGCGCGGTGATACGGCCCGGCCGCAGTACCGCAGGCGTTGCGCGCGTCACATCGACGATGGTCGATTCGATGCCCACTTCGCATGGACCGCCATCGAGTACGAGATCAACGGCTGCGCCGAGTTCCTCGCGCACGTGCGCGGCGGTCGTCGGTGACAGGCGCCCGAAGCGGTTCGCCGAGGGCCCTGCGATGCCGCCATTGAAGGCTCTCAATAGTTGCTGCGCGACTGGATGCGATGGCACGCGTACCCCCACCGTGTCCTGCCCGCCGGTGACGAGATCGCTGACGTGCGATGCGCGCTTGAAAACCATTGTCAGCGGCCCCGGCCAGAATTTTTCCGCGAGCACCCACGCCGATCGCGGCACTTCCAGCGCCCAGTGCTTCAGCTCGCTGGTGTCCGCGATATGCACGATCACCGGATGGTCGGCCGGCCGACCCTTCGCCGCGAAAATTTTCCGGACGGCCGCTGGATTGGAAGCATCGGCACCGAGGCCGTAAACCGTCTCGGTCGGAAACGCGACGAGGCCGCCTTTGCGCAGGATCTGGACGGCTTGCTCGATTTCCTGGTCAGACATCGAAATCAACTCTCACCGCGGAGGACGCAGAGGACGCGGAGGAAATCCAAACAAGAAAGTGGATGGTGATCGGCAAGCTTGATACTGAGGACACCCATTGAGAATCCCTGAGTTGTACTACTCTGCGTCCTCCGCGTCCTCCGCGGTGAGTGCGTTTCTTTATTGCGTGAGGAGCTTGAGCGCTTCTTCGTACTTTTCGCCGGTCTTGCGCAGCACTTCGTCAGGCAGCGCCGGCGCCGGCGGTTTCTTGTTCCACTTGTGTGCTTCCAGCCAGTCGCGGACGAACTGCTTGTCGAACGACGGCGGATTTGTGCCAACGCGATAACTGGCCTTCGGCCAGAAACGCGACGAGTCCGGTGTCAGCGCTTCGTCGATGAGATAAAGCTTGCCGGCGGGATCCTGCCCGAACTCGAACTTGGTGTCGGCGATGATGATGCCACGCGTCGCCGCGTAAACGGCCGCTTCGGTATACAGCTGTACGGCCTTGTCGCGCACCTGTGCGGCGAGGGTTGGCTCGACCAGCTTTTCCATTTCTGCGAACGAGATGTTTTCATCGTGCGAGCCGAGTGCCGCCTTGGACGATGGTGTGAACATAGGCTGCGGTAGCTGCTGTGCTTCCTGCAGGCCGGCGGGGAGCGCGATGCCGCAGATCATCTGCGTCTTCTGGTAATCCTTCCAGCCCGAACCGGCGATGTAACCGCGCACGATGGCCTCGATCGGCAGCGGCTTGAGCTTTCGCACCACGAATGCACGACCTTCCACCTGGTCGCGCTCGTTGGCCGCGACCACGCTTTCCGGCGCCACGTCGAGCAGGTGATTGGGAATGACATGGCCGAGCTTGCGAAACCAGAAATTCGACATGGCCGTCAGCACGCGGCCCTTGCCAGGAATCGGGGTCGGCAGAATGACGTCGAACGCGGACAGGCGATCGGTCTGGATGATCAGCATGCGGTCTGCGTCGATCTCGTAGAGGTCGCGCACCTTGCCTCGGTGGAGTAACCGCAGTGATTGCAAACGCGTCTCTTGCACGGCGGAATGGGTGTCCATGGAAGGGGTCTCCTGTCTCACGCTGCGCCGGCTGCACGGCGCACCTGCGCCTCCGACAGCAACAGGGTCTTGATCTCGATCGCGCTGGCGAGCGCCTGGCCGACGTCATCGCCGAGCACGGTGTAATGGCCCATCTTGCGACCGGGCCTTGCCTCGGTTTTACCGTACAGGTGCAGCTTGGCGCGGCGGTGACGCAGCACGTGCTCCCATCGCGGCTCGCCGGCAGCCCACAGGTCACCGAGCAGGTTGACCATCACCGCGGGACAGTGCATCGCGGTGTCGCCCAGCGGCAGGCTGCACAACACGCGCGCCTGTTGCTCGAACTGCGACGTCACGCAGGCGTCGATGGTGTAGTGGCCGCTGTTGTGCGGCCGCGGCGCGATTTCGTTCACCACCAGGCGGCCGCCGGCCAGCACGAAGAATTCAACGCAGAGCACGCCGCGATAGTCGAGGCGTTCCGCGACCCGGATGGCCGCCAGGCGCGCCTGGTCAGCCAGCGCCGGCGCGATGCGCGCGGGCACAATGCTTATGTCGAGGATGCCGTGCGCGTGCTGGTTCTCGGCGACCGGGAAGGTGACGACTTCGTCGTCGAAGGCGCGTGCCACCACCACGGATACCTCGCGCTCGAGCGCGAGGAATTTCTCCAGCACGCAGGGCTTGCGGCCGAGGGTGGCAAAGGCGGCGCGCACGTCGTCAGGCGTAGCCACGCGCACCTGGCCCTTGCCGTCGTAACCCAGGCGCGCGATCTTGAGAATGCCCGGCAGCAACGGGGCGATGCGGGCGTCGGCAAGGTCGGCTTCGCTGGCGACCACCGCGAAGGGTGCGACGTCGAGGCCATTATCGGCAAGGAAAGTCTTCTCGCGGACGCGATCCTGCGCGATCGAAACAGCCCGCGCCGACGGGCTCACGATGGCACGTTGCGCCAGGAAGTCCAGGCTATCGGCGGGCACGTTCTCGAACTCCGTGGTCGCCGCCGCGCAGTGCGAGGCCATCTTGCGCAGCGCATCGAAGTCCAGGTAGTCGGCGCGCAACTGCTCGTCGGCAACGCTGCCGGCCGGGCTGTGGTCGCCTGGATCCAGCACCATCACCCGGTAGCCCATGCTCTGCGCCGCCATGGTGAACATGCGGCCGAGCTGGCCGCCGCCGAGCAGGCCGAGCAGGGCCCCGGGCGCGATCATCGGCGCGGCGCTACGACGGGCAGCTTCATCGCCTTGACCTTCGCAACCTGCTTGCGGCGGAAGGCGGCGAGCTTCGCGGCGAGCCGCGGCTCATCGAGCGCGAGCATCGCCACGGCGAACAATCCCGCGTTGGCCGCGCCGGCTTCGCCCACGGCAAAGGTCGCAACCGGTATGCCGCGCGGCATTTGCACGATCGACAGCAGCGAGTCGAGGCCTTGCAGCGCTCGCGAGGTGACCGGCACGCCCAGCACGGGAATCGTGGTCTTGGAGGCGATCATGCCGGGCAGGTGCGCGGAGCCACCGGCCCCGGCGATGATGCAGCGCAGCCCGCGCGCGGCGGCAGCCTCGGCGTAAGCGAACATGATGTCGGGTGTGCGGTGAGCGGACACTACCTTCGCCTCATGCGCAACGCCGAACGACTCGAGCATCTGCGCCGCGTGCTGCATGACACCCCAGTCGCTGTCGCTGCCCATGACGATGCCGACGCGCGGAGCGGTTTTACTGATGCGTTTTGCCTTGGTAGCCACTTTCCTGCTTCCTTATTCGTTGCCTGGTTGCGCCTGGGTATCGACTGAGCGCCCCGCATCCTCGGCGTAGGGGAACCGCACGTGACCATAGCGGATGACGAGAACCGCGAGCGCAATCAGAAGGACCGAGCCCGACACCGCCAGCATGCGCCAGACATCGAGATCCTTGATGTCGAGGATCAGATAGCGCGCCAGCGCGACCATGGCTATATATAGTGGAAATCGCACCGGCAACTTGCCGGAGTTGTAATACAAGCCGACCATGGTCAGCACTTCCAGGTAAAGGAACATCAGCAGCAAGTCGGCCAGCGTGACTTTGCCGTTTGCCACCATCAGTGCCACCTCGTGGTAGCCGGCAACGACGGTGGCAAGGCCGATGATGATCAGGCCGATGTTCTCGATTACCTCGAGTCCGAAGACGGCGTAGCGGGCGGTCCTGGTTTTGGTTGGCATCTGTCTGAATTCCTGCACGCCCCTTCGATCGGCGGGCCGCGAGTGGGTATTTTAGTGAATGACTGCCCTGATTTCGACCCAGGCTTTCAATCTCGCGACCTCGTCCGCAATGGTATCAAGCGGATACCGCACCTGATTAGCCAGCGTGGCCGCGCCGATCCCTGCGCCGCTTAGGTGTGAATCCGCTCCGGTGACCTGAGCCCGTCGCCTACCTTGACGATTTTCATGGTGTTGGTGCCCCCGGGCGAACCGATCGGTTCGCCGAAGGCGATGACGATCAGGTCGCCTTTCTGCACCAGCCCGGCAGCGACGAGCTGGTCTTCGGCTTCCTGCAACAGGAAGTCGCGATCGTGCCCGACGTACTTGATCATCAGCGGAAAAACATCGCGGTACAAGCTCAGGCGATAGCGCGTGGAAACTTCAGGCGTCAGCGCGTAAATCGGCACGCCGCAGTTCAATCGCGAAATCCACAACGCCGTCGACCCCGATTGCGTCAGCGCCGCGATCGCCTTGACCTTGAGGTGATACGCCGTGAACAGCGCAGCCATGGCGATCGACTGGTCGACACGGGTGAATACGCGATTCAGGAACTCGCGCTCCAGGGTCAGCTCGGCCGACTTCTCCGCTTCAATACAGATGCGCGCCATCGATTCGACGGTCTCGACCGGATACTTCCCGCTGGCGGTTTCCGCCGAGAGCATGACGGCGTCCGTCCCGTCGAGTACCGCATTGGCGACGTCGGATACTTCCGCGCGCGTCGGCACCGGGCTCGTGATCATCGATTCCATCATCTGCGTGGCGGTGATCGTCAGCTTGTTGCGTGCGCGCGCCGTACGGATCATGCGCTTCTGCAACGCCGGTACCGCGGCATCGCCGACTTCCACGGCGAGGTCGCCGCGCGCCACCATGATGCCGTCGCAGGAATCCATGATTTCGTCCATGGCGACAATCGCCTCGGTGCGCTCCATCTTGGCTATCAGCATGGAATGGCCGCCGGCCGCGCGCATCAGTTCGCGCGCCATGTACATGTCTGCGCCACTTTTCGGAAAGGACACCGCCATAAAATCGGCCTTCATGGAGACGGCCGTCTTGATGTCTTCCATGTCCTTGGCGGTCAGTGCCGGCGCAGTCAACCCGCCGCCCTGGCGGTTGATGCCCTTATTGTTCGACAGGTCGCCGCCGACCCTGACCGTGGTGGTGATGCGGCTGCCCTGCACTTTTTGCACGTCGAGCACGAGGCGCCCGTCATCGAGCAGCAGCACGGCACCCGGGCTCACATCGCGCGGCAGTTCCTTGTAGTCGAGGCCGACCATTTCCTGGTTGCCCATCTTGCATTCGGCATCCAGGGTGAAGGTGTCGCCCTTGTTCAGCGTCACCTTGCCGTTTTCGAATTTGCCGACGCGAATTTTCGGGCCCTGCAGGTCGCACATGATGCCGACGGTGCGTCCCAGTGCACGCGACACGTCGCGCACCAGCTCGGCACGCGCCATGTGCTCCTCTTTCGTCCCGTGCGAGAAATTCATGCGGACCACGTCGACGCCGGCGGCGATCATGCGTGTAAGCACGTCCCGGTCGCTCGAAGCAGGGCCAAGTGTTGCAACGATCTTCGTGCTTTTTTGCGCCATACGAGGATCCTTGTGTTTATCGGGCCGCGCGGGCCTCGAGAATTTCGACGGCGGGAAGTTTTTTGCCCTCGAGGAATTCGAGGAAGGCACCGCCGCCGGTCGATATGTAGCCGATCTGGTCTTCGATGCCGTATTTCGAAATGGCCGCCACTGTATCCCCACCGCCTGCGATCGAGAACCCCGCTGAAGCGGCGATCGCTTTCGCCAATGTCTTCGTGCCTTCGCCGAAACGATCGAACTCGAACACGCCCACCGGGCCATTCCAGACGATGGTGCCGGCCTGGGCGATGATGGCCGCAAGCTGCGCCGAGGACTTCGGCCCGATGTCGAGGATCAAATCATCCGCGGCCACGTCCTTCGCATTTTTTACTGTCGCCTCCGCATCGGCCGCGAACTGCTTGGCGCAGACGACATCGACCGGGATCGGCACGCTGCCGCCCTTGGCCGCGATATCGGCCATGATCTTGCGAGCTTCGCCGACGAGATCGGCTTCCGCCAGCGATTTGCCGATCGGCAGGCCGGCCGCGAGCATGAAGGTGTTGGCGATGCCGCCACCGACGATCAACTGGTCGACCTTGGTTGCAAGCTGCCCCAGGATCGTCAGCTTGGTCGAGACTTTCGAGCCGGCGACAATCGCCACCAGCGGACGCTTCGGTTCGCGCAGGGCTTTGCCGAGCGCGTCGAGTTCGGCGGCCATCAGCGGACCGGCACAGGCGACCGGCGCGTACTTGGCGATACCATGCGTCGTCGCTTCCGCGCGATGCGCCGTGCCGAATGCATCATTGACATAGATATCGCACAGCGCCGCCATTTTCCTGGCGAGCGCGTCATCGTTTTTCTTCTCGCCCTTGTTGACGCGGCAGTTCTCCAGCAAGACAAGCTGGCCCGGCTTGACGTCGACCCCATCGACCCAGTTCGCCTTTAACGGCACCGGCATGCCCAGCAACTCGGCGAGGCGCTTCGCCACCGGCGCCAGTGAATCCTCAGGCTTGAATTCACCTTCGGTCGGCCGGCCCAGGTGCGAGGTCGCCATGACAGCGGCGCCTTTGTCGAGCGCAAAACGCAGCGCGGGAAGCGAAGCGCGTATGCGGGTGTCGTCGGTGATCGCGCCGGCGTCGTCCTGCGGCACATTGAAATCGGCGCGGATGAAAACCCGCTTGCCGCGCAGATCGAGATCGGTCATCCGCAATATGGGCATGGCATCAGAATTCCGTAAGCATGGTCCGGAAATCGAAGGGCACAGATGGACGGGCGCGCGCCTGTCGTCTCTGTGCCCTCGGGCCGAAGCCGATTGATTCGGTTACTTTGCGTTTACCAGTGCGACAGTGGTATCCAACATGCGATTACTGAAGCCCCACTCATTGTCGTACCACGAGCATACCTTGACCAGTGTGCCTTCCGAAACCTTGGTCAGGGTCGAATCGAATACAGACGAGGCCGGGTTGTGGTTGAAGTCCACGGACACCAGCGGATCCTTGTTGTATTCGAGGATGCCCTTGAGTTCGGCTTTCGACGCCTGCTCGACCGCAGCGTTGACTTCTTCCACCGTGGTCGCGCGCTTTGCGACGAAGGCCAGATCGACGATGGACACGTTGATCGTCGGCACGCGCATGGCGTACCCGTCGAGTTTGCCGTTCAGCTCGGGCAGCACCAGCCCTACCGCAGCGGCTGCGCCGGTCTTGGTCGGAATCATGGACATCGTCGCCGAGCGCGCGCGCCGCAAGTCCGTGTGATAGACGTCCGTCAGCACCTGGTCGTTGGTATAAGCATGGATCGTGGTCATCAGCCCGTTGACGACGCCGATGCGGTCGTTCAACGCCTTGACCATCGGCGCCAGGCAATTCGTCGTGCAGCTGGCGTTGGAGATGACGGTGTGGGTGCTCTTCAACGTGTTGTGGTTCACGCCGAAGACGACCGTGGCATCGACGTCCTTGTCGCCGGGCGCGGAAATGATGACTTTCTTCGCACCCGCGGTCAGATGGGCGCCCGCCTTGGCCTTGCTGGTGAACAAACCGGTGCATTCGAGCACCACGTCGACGCCCAGTTCCTTCCACGGCAGTTCGACCGGATTGCGCACGGCGCAAACCCGGATCTTGTCGCCATTGATGACCAGGGAGTCGCCCTCCACCACCACCGTGCCGGGGAATTTGCCGTGCGCCGTGTCGTACTTGGTCAGGTGGGCATTGATCTTGGCATCGCCCAGGTCGTTGATCGCAACGATTTGAATGTCATGCTTCTTTCCGCCCTCGTAGTGGGCGCGCAGAATGTTTCGGCCGATGCGGCCATAGCCGTTTATTGCAACGCGAATGGTCATTGACGATCCCCCTGGTTGAAACCGGATTTTACTGTAGACAGCCGCCCATCACATCGTGGCCGCCGCATTGGTGCGCTGCTGAGGCCGCTTGGGCGTCGCCTCCTCGGCGGCAGCCTCCTATAGTGGATAAGAGACGACAGATCGATCATGCAAAAAGAAGGCCGGCGGCGTCCCCCATTCCTGCACCAGCAAACGCATGGGCTAGAGATGCGTTTTAGCGGTTGCCGCTGTAGCGGATTTTCAGCGCGAGAATGGTCAGCGTTAACGCCAGGGTGACGGCGTTAGCCAGGATGATCGGCAGCGATTGCAGCAGGATTCCGTAATACAACCACAACATAATGCCGATGCTGAATATCGTGAACATGCGCGCGGAGATATCCCGGCCGGATTTGGTGCGGTACATCTTCAGGACCTGCGGGACGAAGGCAATCGTCGTCAGCAGGCCGGCGAGCAAGCCGATGACGTTGATGAAAAGAGTATTCATGTAGTTGGCTCGACTTCGTTAGAAAAGTGTGGCCAGGCCGCGCAGGGCCGGGGTCTGCGCGAGGATCACATAGGTTGGCACGGCTGCAACGTACGCCGAAAATCGACCCTTGGTCTCGAAGCTTTTACGAAACGGCGAACGCGCAAAATAATCCCCGAGCCGCGGCACGATACCCCCGCCGATGTAGCAACCTGCCCTGGCGCCGAGGACAACGACGAGGTTCGCGGCCGCCGTGCCGAGGATCGCACAAAACATTTCGACCGCCGCCGAGCACTGCGCATCCGTGCCGGCGAGCGCGGCTGCGGTGATCTTATCCGGCGTCAGTGGCGCGGGCTGTACGCTATCGAGCGCGCACAATGCCTGGTAGAGATTCTCGAGGCCCATGCCGCTCAACACGCGCTCCATCGAGACGTGCTCGTAGCGTTGCTGCAACCAGAGCAGCACCCGGGCCTCGCGTTCATTCATCGGGCTGAATGCCGTGTGACCGCCCTCACCCTTCAACGCGACGTAGCGCCCTCCCGAGGGAATCAGGCCCGACACGCCGAGACCGGTGCCGGCGCCGATGACGGCAATCGGGGTGCCGGCTACGGCAGTACCGCCGCCGATGCGTTGCAGTTCCTGCGGCGTCAGCGCCGGTACGCCGAGCGCGAGCGCGGTAAAGTCGTTGACGACCTGGAGCCGATCGAGTCCGAGCGCGACGCGCGTCTTCTCGATCGAGAAACCCCAGGGACCGTTCGTGAGCTTGATGAAATCGCTGGTGGGATCGACGGCGACATCCACCGCGGCTTCCTTCACGACCGGATTTCCGTGGTCCCGCAGATACTGTCGCGCCGCAATTTCGAGGCTGGGAAAATCCGCGCATTGCACGGTTTTCTCGTGCAGCGGTTCGAGCGAACCGGGTTCGACCAACGCGAACCTCGCGTTGGTTCCACCGATGTCCACGACCATTCGCATCGCTTGCGTCATATGCGTGTCCTCAACACCCTACCCGCCCGTCTTGGCGGTGAATCACAGCAGGCGTTTTGCCGCGTCGACGACTGCCTCGGCGGTGATGTTGAAGAATTTGAACAACTCGCCCGCCGGCGCCGATTCGCCGAAGCGATCCAGTCCGATAACGGCGCCGTCGAGTCCCACATATTTACGCCAGTAGTCGGTGACGCCGGCTTCCACTGCCACACGCTTCATCGATTTCGGCAGCACGGATTCGCGATACGCCGCGTCCTGGCGGTCGAACACGCCAGTGCATGGCATCGACACGACCCGGCTCGGGATACCGGCATCGGCCAGCTGCTTTTGCGCGGCCATCGCGAGCGAGAGTTCCGAGCCGGTGCCGATGAGGGCGATTTTCGCGCCGGGCGCATCGGACAGAACATAACCGCCACGGGCAATCTGCTTGATGCGCTCGGCGTCGCGCGCCTGGAACGGCAGGTTCTGGCGCGAGAACAACAGGCACGACGGGCCGTCGTGCCGTTCGACGGCCGCGATCCAGGCGACCGCGGATTCCACGGAATCGCAGGGACGCCAGACGTCCATGTGCGGAATCAGGCGCAGGCTCGCCGCATGTTCGACTGACTGATGCGTGGGGCCGTCTTCGCCGAGGCCGATGGAGTCATGCGTGAATACGAATACCGTGCGGATTTTCATCAGCGCGGCCATGCGCAGCGCGTTACGGGAATAATCCGAGAAGGTCAGGAAGGTGCCGCCGTAGGGAATCACGCCGCCGTGCAGGGTGAGGCCATTCATGATCGCCGACATGCCGAATTCGCGCACGCCGTAGTAGACGTAGTTGCCACCGCCGACTTTGTGCACGCCCTTCGCCGCCGGCCACAGGGTGAGGTTAGAGCCCGCAAGGTCGGCGGATCCGCCTACCAGTTCGGGCAACCCCGCTGCGAGTGCCTCGATCGCATTTTGCGACGCCTTGCGACTGGCAATGGTCTCGGCTTTGGCATTTACTTTGGCTACAAGCGCGTCGGCCTGCGTACGCCAGTTGGCCGGCAAGTCACCTGCCATGCGGCGCGTGAACTCAGCCGCCTCTGTCGGAAATGCCTTGGCATACGCGGCGAACTTTGCGTTCCACTCTTTCTCGAACGCCGCACCTTTGGCCTTCGCGTCCCACCCCGCATAGACGTCGGCGGGAATTTCAAAAGGCGGATAGTTCCAGCCGATGTTGATGCGCGTCGCGGCCACTTCCTTTTCGCCCAGCGGCGATCCGTGACTGTCATGGCTGCCGGCCTTGTTCGGCGAGCCCTTGCCGATGATGGTCTTGCAGCAGATCAAGCTGGGCCGGTCGGTGACTTTCTTGCTCTCTTCGATGGCGGCGTGGAGTGCGTTGACGTCGTGGCCGTCGACGTGGGGCACGACATGCCAGCCGTAAGCTTCGAAACGCTTCGGCGTGTCATCGGTGAACCAGCCTTCGACATGGCCATCGATGGAGATGCCGTTGTCGTCATAAAACGCCATCAGCTTGCCCAGGCCCAGCGTGCCCGCCAAGGAGCAGCTCTCGTGCGAAATGCCTTCCATGAGGCAGCCATCGCCGAGAAAAACATAAGTGTGGTGATCGACAATCTCGTGGCCGGGCCGGTTGAATTCCGCAGCCATAAGCCTTTCCGCGAGCGCCATGCCGACGCCGTTGGCCAGGCCTTGTCCCAGCGGACCGGTCGTCGTCTCCACACCGGGGGTCATGCCGAGTTCCGGATGTCCCGGCGTCATCGAATGCAATTGCCGGAAGCGCTTGATCTCGTCCATCGGCAACGCATAGCCACTCAGATGCAACAGCGCGTATTGCAGCATCGAACCGTGGCCGTTCGAAAGCAGGAATCGATCGCGATCGGGCCATTTTGGATTGGCCGGGTTGTGCCGCAGATGGTGGTTCCATAGTTCTTCGGCTATTTCGGCCATCCCCATGGGCATGCCGGGGTGCCCCGAATTGGCTTTCTGTACCGCGTCCATGGCCAGCGCGCGGATGGCGTTGGCGAGATCGTTCCTTGTAGCCATGACTTCCTTGTGTATCGAGGGATCGTGGAGGTCCGGCGCGAGCAGCGCGGGACGGGAAAGCTAGTTTAGCCGAGGACGGCGGCGTTTATTTGTCAGTACCGCTATTCCTCGGCGCGGCTATTCATCGGCCCGGCGCGGCAGCCTGACACCGAGCTGCTTGAGTTTGCGATAAAGGTGCGTGCGTTCCAGACCGACCCGCTCGGCGACCCGGCTCATGTTTCCGCCTTCGCGATTCAAGTGGTATTCGAAATACACGCGCTCGAAGGCGTCGCGCGCTTCGCGCAACTCGCGATCGAGCGGAAAGGTTTGCTCGGGACCTGGCAGCGGTGCATCCAGCATTGCCAGCGCACTGGTCACGTCCGCCACCCCTATTTCGCTATCGAGTGCGAGCTGGGCGACGGTTTTCACGACGCTTTCGAGTTGCAGCAGGTTGCCTGGCCAATGGTAATTGCGCAGCGTGTTCAATGCCGCGGTGTTGAACGCGCGCGACGGCACCTCTTTCGCCTCGATTGCGCGCGACAGCACCAGCTTGGCAAGCTCGGGAACGTCTTCCGCCCGCTCGCGCAGCCCGGGAACGCGCACGATCACGCCGGTCAGCAATGCATACAGCCGGGGCTCGAATTCCCCTTTCGCCACAAGCTCCGCGAGGTCCACCGAACTCGAGGAAAGCAACCGCGTGTTGTATCGTTCGAGCTTGAGCGCCTGGCTGAGCAGGGTTCGCTGCTGCGTACGTGTCATCTCCCTGACCTCGGAAAGGAACAGGACGCCTTCCGCGGCCTGCCCCACGAGATTGTTTCCCGGTTGGTCCAGCACTGCGTAATCGTCCGGCGCAACCCACGCGGTATTAGGCTGGTGCAGCAGTTTCGCGCATTGCTCCATGCCGGCACCGGGTTCGCCGACGAGTAGTGCAGAAGATTTCAAGGTGCGCAGCCGCTCGAGTTGCGCGCGAAGTTGTTCGACGGCCTGGGACTTGCCTACCGTGACCGGTACCGCGGGAGCATGATTCTTGAGCGAGCCCTGCTTGAGGGCCGTGCCGACCGTACTCAGCAGTTTCTGCAAGGCAATCGGTTTTTCGAGGAAGGCATAGGCACCGATGCGGGTAGCCTCGACGGCCGTATCGATGGTTCCGTGACCGGACATCATGACGACCGGCATCGTCAATTGGCCTGTGCTGGCCCATTCCTTGAGCAGGGTGATGCCATCGGTGTCGGGCATCCAGATGTCGAGCAGGACCAGGTCCGGTCGCAGCCTTCCGCGTATCTGTCGTGCTTCGCCGGCATTCTGCGCAAGCCGCACCTGATGGCCCTCGTCGCGCAGGATTTCGGAGAGCAATTCTCTTATGCCGACTTCGTCGTCGACGACCAGTATCTGGCTCATATGCCCGCCAACCTGTTCTGGCGAAATTCCACGACTTTGGCGGTGGTCGGCGGCAACACCATGGTGACGCTGGCGCCGCCCGCCGGGTGGTTGGTGAGGGTAACCCTGCCATTGTGCTCCTCCACGATCTTGCGCACGATGGCCAGGCCGAGCCCGGTGCCCTTCGATTTCGTGGTGACGTACGGCTCGAACAATTGGTCCATCAATGCCTCCGGAAAACCGGCGCCGTTATCGCGCAAGGTCAATTGCACCCCGGCATCGGTCGCTTCGGTTCGCACGACTATCCGCGGCGCGACGACGTCCGCAACGGCCTGCTCCGCGTTTTGCAACAGATTGTGGATGACCTGCCTGAGCTTTGCCGTATCGCCAGCGACCAGCGGCAGATCCGCGGCCAGTTCGAGTTGCATCGCCGGCCGCGACGATTCGTACAAGCCCAGCACCTCGCGGATCAGCTGGTTCAGGTCGAGCGGTTGCAGGTCCGGGACCGGCGAGCGTGCGTACAGGCTGAATGCGTCGACCATCGCCTTCAGCGCGGCCACCTGGTTGACGATGGTCTGCGTGGAACGCTGCAGGATTTCAGCATCCGGCGCCGACAGCTTGTCGGACAATCGGTGCTGTATCCGCTCCGCGGACAGCTGGATCGGGGTGAGCGGATTCTTGATCTCATGCGCCAGTCGCTGCGCAACCTCGCCCCAAGCCGCAAGGCGCTGCGCCTGGCGCATGCGCGTTATATCGTCGAACACCAGCACCATTCCGGATTGGGTGTCGGCGGACAGGCTCGATCCGCGCAGCAGGAGAACTTGCGGACCGCTGGCGCCGGGCAACTCCACCTGCGTCTCGCACGGTTCGTCGCGCGCCTTCTCCAGGGTTTCGCGCACCGCTCGGCCCACCGCACCCAGCCGACGGTCGCGTTGCGCCCACTCGTCCGGATGGGTCGCGATCAAGTCGCGAACGTCCACGCCGAGGATGCGTTCGGCACTGGGGTTGGCCGAGCGCAGGCGCAGCTCCGCATCGAAGGACATCACGCCGGCGGAGAGATTGCCGAGCACGCTTTCGAGGTAGATCTTGGCGGCGGCCACCTGCTCCTGGTTGCGCTGCGCATCGGCCTGCGCGTCCGCTAGCTGCATGGTCATGATGTTGAAGGATTCGGTGAGCATCCCGAGTTCGTCATGCGATTTCACCGTATGGCGCTGGCTGAAATCGCCTTGCGCAACCGCACGGGTGCCTGCAGCCAATACGCCCAGCGGGGCGGAAAGGCGGCCGCTGAACAGGATCGCGAGCAGCAATGCGGAAAGCAGCGCCAGCAGCAACGATAGCGTCAGGGTCAGCGCGTACATGCGCTTCAATCCGAGCCGGGATAACGACAGTTCCTGGTAGTCGCGATAGATCTCCTGCACGGTTTGCGCGTCGCGCGCCAGCGCAGTCGGCACCGGCTGTATCAGCTGCAAAAGGAGGGTTGCACCGCTCATGTCGTTGACCGGAACCAGCACCCGCAATTGCAGTCCGCGTTCGGCGAGCGCCTCGATTGCGCTGTACGGTTGTTGCATGCGCACCCTGCGCACCACGGAGGGCGACGGCAATTCCGGAACCAGGCTGGTTGAATCGGCGCTGGAAAAGGTAATGACCGAACCATCCGTGCGCAGCAACGTTGCTTCATTCACGGCGAACTGCTCGCGCAGTCCGTTCAACGTCGCCAGCTGCCGCGACGAACTGCGTTCCGCGAGCGCGAGCGTCATCGAATCGGCCTTGCTGCGCAATTCCTTGAGCATGTTGTCGAGGTTCACGCGCCCCAGGCTCAAGCCACCCTCGAGCGCCTTTTCCACACGCACGTCGAACCAGGATTCGATGGAACGCGACAGGAATTGCACGGACACGGCGTACACCAGCGCGCCAGGCAATACCGCCACCAGCGCGAACAGCAGGACCAGCCGCAACGTCAGCTTCGAGCCGAATACACGTGCGATCAAACGCCGGCGCAGTAACAGCAATTGATAACCGACGACGAGCATCAGGATCAGGACCAAGCCCGAGCCGAGGGCGAGCAACATCGGCAGGTCGCTCGAGAACCAGGTCTTGTTCACGCTGGCGCTGGCACCGGACAGCAGGTAGAGCATGACGGCGCCGAGCGAAAGCACGAACGTGATCAACACCTGCATGCCTCGGCTGCGCAGGGACCGGCGGACGATACGCGCGAGGTTCATTGCGGTATCGTCCAGCGAAACCATTCGGACGCAAGGTTCCAGTCGCGCGAGGCGAGCGCGTTGATCTGGAACGGCTTGGGCAGTTGCGACACGTCGAGTCGCATGCGAATGGTCGCTTCGTAAGCCTTGCCTTCATCCAGCAGGTCGGTGTCACCCACAAAGCGCGGGCGCACGCGGCCGAGCAGCGCCAGCGCTTCGTCGAGCGAATCGAAATTCTGATGCAACGCGCCAGTCGACAGGCGGTACTGGCGCGTCAACGCGTTATAGGAAAGGCGGGACTGCTGGCGGAACTCCAGGACGGACTTGTTCCACAGGTACAGCGTGTACCAGCGCGGTTTGATCAGTTCAAATTCGACAATGAAATGCAGGGGCAGGCCCTTGTTGAGGGCGTCCTCGAGCGTATGCGTAAGCCCGACTTCAAAATTCGCATCCAGATAGTACTCGTTGCCATTGCGGGAGAGTTCCGCGGATTGCACATGGATGCCTTCACCGGCCGCCGCCGTGCCGCACCAGGCGAAGCACAGCACCAGCAGCCAGCGCAGGAAATCATTCCTTGCGCAGCAGGGCGTAGTAGAAACCATCGTGCTCGTGGTCCGGGAGAAGCAAGCCATCGCGTCCCGGCATTCCTCCCAGAATGTGCGCGTCGGCGTGGCGCGTCGCGAAATCGTCGGTCATCGCGCGATCCTCCTCGGTGAAAACCGAACAGGTCGCGTAGAGCAATTTACCACCACGGGCCAGCACCTTCCACAAGGCATCGAGCAACTGTCGCTGCTGATCGGCGAACGCCGCGATGTCCTGCGGCCTGCGCAGCCATTTGATGTCGGGATGCCGCCTCACAACGCCTGAAGCCGAGCAGGGTGCATCGAGCAGCACGCGGTCGAAGGGCTTGCCGTCCCACCACGCGTCCAGCCGTGCGGCATCGGCAGCCTGCAAGCGCGCCGCCAACCCGAGACGATCCAGCGTGGCGCCCACGCGTTGCAATCGCACGGCGTCGGCGTCGAGCGCGGTCATGTCGACATTCGCCATTTCCAGTATGTGTGCGGTCTTTCCGCCGGGCGCGGCACACGCGTCCAGTATGCGCAAACCGTCCTGGACATCCAGCAGGCGCGCCGCGAGTTGCGCGCCGGCGTCCTGGACCGAAACATCACCGTCGCTGAATCCCGGCAACCGCTCGACCGGTACCGGTCGCGTCAGGATCAGCGCTTCGTTTTCCAGGTGCCGCGCTTCGAGACCTGCGTCCTGCAGTCGTGACAGGTATGTGGGCGCATCGACGCGCCGCCTGTTGACGCGCAATGTCATCGGCGGATGCAGGTTGCCTGCTGCCAGCACACCGTCGGCCTCGGCACCGAGCTCCTGCCGGATTTTTTCTATCCACCACGGGGCGTACGAATAGCGACCCGCGTCGCTGGCCTCCGCGTGCGCCAGTAACGCGTCGCGGCGGCGCTGGAAGTTGCGCAATACCGCGTTGACGAACGGGCGCGCGCGCGCGCCGCCGAATTGCTCCGCGCATTCGACGGCATGATCGACGATGGCGTAAGGCGCCGCCTCGCTGTACTGGAGCTGGTAGATCGCAGCAAGGAGCAGGGATTTGAGTTCCGGTGTCGCAATCGGCCTGGGCGCGAGCTCGTCGAGAATGGTGCGTAACTTTCCGAGGTGCCGCAACGTGCCGTAGGAGATATCCTGGATTGCGCCGCGCTCGGAAGCGCTCAGTTGCCGGTTGCCTTTCCAGGTTGCATCCAGGACCGCGGTGAGACTCGCCCCCGCGAGGACATTCGTCACGGCCTGCGCGGCGCAGAGCTGGATTTGCAGCACGGGGTCTTGCGCCTAGGTGCCGAAACGCGCGCCCGTGGGCAGCGTAGTGCCGCGCAGGAAGCTCGCGATGGACAGGCGTTTACCGCCTGCCTTTTGCAGTTCTGTAACGTTGAAAATGCCGCTGCCGCAAGCCACTTCGAGGCTGTCCGCCGTGCAGCGCAAGACCTCGCCCGGCGTTCCACCGCTGCCGGCGCCGGTGTGTCCCCGCCAGACCTTCACCGGCTCGCCACCGAGGCGGCTGAATGCGCCGGGAAACGGATTAAAGGCGCGAACCGCCCTGTCCACGTCCAACGCGTCGCGCTTCCAGTCGATCTCGGCTTCAGCCTTGATGATCTTGTTCGCGTAGGTAATGCCGGTTCCGGATTGCGGCGAGGCGGTCAGCTCACCACGCTCGATGCGCGGCAACGCTTCGACGATGCAACGCCCGCCCAGCTCGGCCAGTTTGTCGTGCAGCGACGCGGCAGAGTCTTCCGCCAGCAACTCAATCGTCCTTGAGAAGTAAACCGGGCCGGTGTCGAGCCCCTGTTCCATGTGCATGATCGAGATGCCGGTTTCACGATCGCCGGCCAGGATAGCGCGCTGGATGGGCGCGGCCCCGCGCCAGCGCGGCAGCAGTGATGCATGGATGTTGATGCAACCAAACGGAAACGCATACAGGACGGCCGCAGGCAGGATCAATCCGTACGCCGCCACAACCAGGGCATGCGCACCGCTCGCTCGCAACGACGCGGGGAGATCGTCGTTGCGCAGGTGGGGCGGCTGCGCGATTGCCAGCTTTTGCCGCAGGGCAAGTTGCTTGACCGCACTCGCGGACTCCTGCAGGCCGCGACCCGCCGGACGATCGGGCTGCGTCAGTACCAGCGCAATATCGAACTTTGCGTCGATCAAGTTTTGCAGCGCAATGGCCGCAAATACAGGCGTGCCCGCAAAAGCGATACGCATCAGAGAGTTTGCCGTTGCTGTTTTTTGAGCTTGTCGGCTATGCGCTTTTGCTTGAGCTGCGATAAGTACTCGACGAAAACCCTGCCTTTCAGGTGATCCATTTCATGCTGCATGCAGACCGAAAGCAGGCCATCGCTTTCGACTTCGAAAATTTTTCCGTCCAGATTCAGGGCCTGCACCCTTACCCATTCGGCGCGTCTGACATTCTCGAAAATGCCGGGGACGGACAGGCAGCCCTCCTCGCAATCCGACTCGCCGCGGGACGCCAGGATTTTCGGGTTGATCAACACCAGCAGGTTGTCATGGGTTTCCGAGATGTCGATGACGATCACCCGCTTGTGGACATCGACCTGGGTAGCTGCAAGGCCAACGCCGGGGGCGGCGTACATGGTTTGCGCCATGTCGCGCACCAGGGTGCGAATTTCGTCGTCCACCGCCATGACCGGGGCGGCAATCTTGTGCAGCCTCGGGTCGGGATAGTGAATGATTGGCAGAAGGGCCATAAATGCTTGCTAATTTAACAAACTATCTTCAGAATTTAATGCAAAATATCGATTGTGTGCCAAATTCGCGTTGGCGCTTGCGCAAAGCGGAATTCCGGAACGAGGAAATGGGGGCCTGAGATGGGCAAATCAATTATATCGCTGCTGATCGTTGCAGCCTGGACTTGCAGCGCCTGGACTTTGGGAGCTCAGGCAGACGAAATCCAGATTGCCGAGAACGCTCCCGACCGTTACGTCGTGGTCAAGGGCGATACGCTGTGGGGCATCTCCGGGAAATTCCTCAAGGATCCGTGGCGCTGGCCCGACGTGTGGGGACTGAACAAGGACGAAATCAAGAATCCGCACTGGATCTATCCGGGCGACGTGGTAATTCTCGATTTCACCGGCAAAACCCCGCGTCTGCGTAAGGACGGCAGCCCCGGCGGTAGCGACGGCGAAGGCAGCAATGTCGATTGGCAACTGGTCAATTCCAAACTGAGTCCCTCTATTCGCCGGCAGTCGCTGGCAGTCGGGGCAATCAGCAGCATTCCAACTTCAGCCATCCGTCCCTTCCTCGGCAGGCCGCTGGTAATGGGAGAAGACGAACTGAAGGTGGCACCAACCCTGATCGCAGGGCAGGAAACACGTGTGGTGCTATCGGCCGGTGACACGGCTTTCGCCAAAGGTGTGGTTCGGGAAGAGAACAATGCGTGGAACGTCGTCCGGCCCGGCCGCACACTGACGGATCCCGACAGCAAGGAAGTGCTGGGCCTCGAGTTGATCTACCTTGGCGATGCCCAGGTCACCGAATTCGCGGACGTCAGTACCGTTGTGCTGACCAACGCAAGGCAGGAAGTCGAACCGGGTGACCGGCTGGCGCGAACCCCCCCGATGGAAGGGGTGGCTTACGTTCCGCATGCACCGAGCGGGACCATCAAGGGTCGCGTGATTGGCGGTCCGGACGACAGCTTCTCCGAAATTTCTTCCAGACAGGTCGTAATCATCAATCGCGGCGCCCGCGAAGGTGTCGAGGTCGGTCACGTGCTGGCCTTGTATCGCGATCGGCCGTCCGTTAAGCCGGCCAACGCGGTCGATCCGAAGGAAAGGGTCAAACTGCCGGCCGAGCGCTATGGCGTTGTCTTCGTGTTTCGAGTTTTCGACAAGCTTTCTTACGGCCTGGTGCTGAATTCAACACGGCCGGTCAACGTTCTCGACGTCGTCCAGAATCCATAGGGTCCCGACCGGCAAATGCCGACTGACCAGGAAGTACTTGCCTGGCTTCGGCTGGGCCTGGTCGCAGAGTTAACGCCGTCGGGCTTTCGCCAGCTCCTTGCCGCCCTTGGTAGTCCCGAAGCGATCTGCTCGGCGGACCGGGCGACCCTGTCGCGCACGGTGGCGCAGGATGTCGCCGCCGCCATAGTTCGCGGACCTGATGCGTCACGATTGCAGGCTGGTTTCGAATGGTTGCGGGATCCCGCCAATCGCATCGTCACGCTCGCCGATGCCGCCTACCCGCGACTGCTCCTCGAAATAACTGACCCGCCGCCCCTTCTCTACGCGAAAGGCAACGTCGAACTGCTCAATCACGCGGCGCTCGCAGTCGTCGGCAGCCGCAATGCCACGCCGCAGGGAATCGACAACGCACGCGCATTTTCGCGCGAGCTTTCCGTGGGCGGGTTCAGCATCGTGAGCGGACTCGCGCTCGGGATCGATGCGGCCGCCCATGAGGGCGGACTCGAGGCGCCGTCCTCGTCGATCGCAGTGGTCGGTACCGGCCTCGACATCGTTTACCCCGCTCGCAATCGAGATCTGGCACATCGCCTTGCCCATCAGGGCCTGATCATTTCCGAATTCGCGCTGGGAATGCCGGCACTTGCTTCAAATTTTCCGCGTCGAAATCGCCTGATCAGCGGCCTGTCCCGAGGTTGCCTGGTGGTCGAAGCGGCCTTGAAGAGCGGTTCGCTGATTACGGCGCGTTACGCCCTGGAACAGGGTCGCGAAGTATTCGCAATCCCGGGTTCCATCCATTCGCCGCTGTCGAAGGGTTGTCATCTGCTCATCAAGCAGGGCGCAAAACTTGCCGAAAGCGGCCGCGACATTCTCGAAGAACTAGGCACCGTTTCGAAAACGCTGCCGGCTGGCCACGCACCGGGCGAAAGCGTCCCGGAGAATCCATTGCTGACCGCGCTGGGATACGATCCGGTGGATCTGGATACGTTGTGCGAACGCAGTGGCTTGACTGCGGATAGCGCTTCGGCGATGCTGTTGACGCTGGAACTCGAAGGCGTCGTGAGCCGCGTTCCGGGCGGCAAGTTCCAGCGCTTGCGCTAGCGTTAGGAGCGCCCCACTCCAGTCAAGACGGAGGATCATGTTCGACATACTCGTCTTCCTGTTCGAAAACTATTTCCACGCCGGTGCGTATCCCGATCAAGATACGCTTTCCAAACGGCTCTCCGCGGCGGGTTTCGACAGCCGCGACATTTCGCAGACCCTGGTCTGGCTCGGCGGCCTGGAACACGCCGGCACCCGCAATCGTTCCGTTCCCGTTCCAAGCACCGGTTTGCGTTTTTATGCGGAATCGGAACTGAGTTCGCTGACGGCGGAAGCGCGTGGATTTCTGCTGTTCCTGGAAAGCGCCGGCGTAATCAGCCAGGCGCAACGCGAGTTGATCATCGAACGTGTGATCGCTCTTGAAGAACCGGCGGTCGACCTCAATAAAGTCAAGCTGATCGTGGTGATGGTGCTGTGGAGCCAGAACGAAGCGCTGGATTCACTGGTGCTCGAAGAACTGATTTCACCCGACCAGGAACGTTACCTGCACTAGTCGCGCAATACCCTGCACGCGCGACGCGCGCGCATTGCGGTGCTTGCTCAGCCGCCGTCAAGTTCTTATCATGCGGCCTCCTTTCCAGGCCGGAAGCTCAATGTCCCAAAGTCTCCTGATCGTCGAGTCGCCTTCCAAGGCCAAGACTCTGAAGAAATATCTCGGCCGCGGCTTTGAAATAGTCGCGTCCTACGGACACGTGCGCGACCTGGAAGCCAAGGAAGGTGCGGTCGACCCGGCCGACGACTTCCACATGCGCTACGCGCTGGTGGAGAAGAACAAGAAGCACGTGGACGTGATAACGAAGGCGGTGGCGAAAGCGACCAATATCTATCTCGCGACCGATCCGGATCGCGAAGGCGAGGCGATCGCGTGGCATCTCGCGGAGATATTCAAGGAAAAGAAGCTGCTGAAGAACAAGAAGCTGAATCGCGTGGTGTTCTACGAAATCACCGAGTCTGCGGTGAAGGATGCTGTCGCAAATCCACGCTCCATATCCATGCCGCTCGTGAACGCGCAACAGGCGCGTCGCGCGCTCGATCACCTGGTCGGCTTCAACCTCTCTCCGTTGCTATGGAAGAAGATCGGCCCCAGCTTGTCCGCTGGTCGCGTGCAGAGCCCGGCGCTGAGACTGATCGTCGAGCGCGAGCTGGAGATCGAGAAGTTCAAGAGCCGCGAATACTGGTCGCTGCATCTGGATAGCCACAAGGACAAGCAGAAGTTCATCGCCCGCCTGACGCACTACCGCGGAGAAAAGCTGGAACAGTTTTCGATTGTCAGCGAAGACGAGCACAGCAAGATCGTCGCGGATATCGAGAAGATAGCGAAGGGCACGGCCACGGTCGTCAAGGTCGAGCGCAAGCCGAAGAACCGTCAACCGGCCCCGCCCTTCACCACCTCCACGCTGCAGCAGGAAGCCGCGCGCAAGCTCGGCATGAGCACACGCGGTGCGATGAGCACCGCCCAGCAATTGTACGAAGGCGTTGAAATCGACGGCGGAACGGTCGGCCTGATTACCTACATGCGAACGGACTCTCTGGCGCTCGCCAACGAGGCGCTGGTGGAAATCCGCGACTACATCAAGAGAAAATTCGATCCCGGCTATTTGCCGCAAGCCGCGGTGGAGTATCGCAATAAATCCAAGAACGCCCAGGAAGCACACGAAGCAATTCGTCCGACTTCGATCGAACGCACGCCGGACTCGATCCGAAAGTATCTGACCGCCGATCAGGACGCCCTGTACGAGATGATCTGGAAGCGCACGCTGTCCTGCCAGATGACCGCGGCGAAATACGATACGACGTCAGTGGACCTTTCGGCAGGTCGCGCGGACACGCTGTTTCGCGCCAGCGGACAGGTTCTGGTCTTCCCCGGTTTCATGGCCGTGTACCTCGAAGACAACGACGACGCCGAGCAGGAACAGGACGCGCGCCTGCCGGTACTCGAGGAAAAAGAGATCGTCCCGGTCGACCGCATCTTCGGCGAACAGCATTTCACCCAACCGCCGCCGCGCTATACGGAAGCCAGCCTGGTCAAGACACTCGAGGAATACGGCATCGGCCGCCCGTCTACCTACGCGAGCATTATTTCGACACTGCAGGATCGCGGCTATGCGCTGCTCGAGAAGAAGCGCTTCATGCCGACGGATATCGGGCGCGTCGTGAATGGATTCCTGACGTCGCATTTCAATCACTACGTCGACTACGGTTTCACCGCGCGACTCGAGGAAGAACTCGACGAGATTTCCAATGGCGAACGCGAGTGGGTGCCGGTACTGAGGGAATTCTGGAAGGACTTTGCACTCACGCTGAAGTCGAAGGAGAAAGTGGCGCGCGGCAGTCCCCTCGAGGAAGAATGCCCGAAGTGCAGCAAGCAGCTATTCCTGCAGAACAGCCGGCGCGGCCTGTTCGTGGGTTGCAGCGGCTATCCGGATTGCGACTACACGCGCCCGTGGGGCGACCAGCCCGCCGGGCCGACAATCCTCGGCAAGGATCCGGCGACCGACCTGGATATTTTGTTACTGAAAGGACCCTACGGGTTCTACGTGCAGCTTGGGCCTACGCCGGAAGACAAAACGATCAAGCCGAAACGGGCGGCGTGGCCGAAGAGCATTCCCGTCGCCGCGGCCGAGATCGAAACAGCGCTGAAGATGCTCGCGCTGCCGCGCCAGCTCGGCAACCACGCAGAGACGGGCAAGCCTGTCGAGGCGAACATCGGTCGTTTCGGACCGTATGTGAAGCACGACGGCATGTTCAAGTCGATCCCGAAGGCGGAAAGCGTCCACGACATCACGCTCGCCCGCGCGGTGGAATTGCTCGCGGAGAAAAAAACCGGTGGCGGCGGTGGTCGGTCATTGGGTACGCATCCCGGTGACAACAGGACCGTGGCGGTATTCAGCGGGCGTTACGGCCCGTATGTGAAATACGGCAAGATCAATGCAACCATTCCGGCTTCGATCGACCCGGAGAAGATTACGCTCGACGAAGCGCTCGAGCTGTTGTCGACAAAATCGGCCAAGGGCGCAAAGACCGCGAAACCGCGCAAGGGCGGAAAAACGGGCAAAGCCGTCAAGGCCGTGAAGGCGGAAAAACCGGGAAAATCCGTGAGCACGGTCTCACCTGCTGCGGCCGCGATCGCGAAGAAAGTACCGAAGAAGAAGCCGAAGAGCCCCGCGAAGAAAAAAACTGCCGCCAAAACTACCAAACGCAAGGCAGCCTGAACGCCGCGATCAGACGTCCAGGTTGTGCACGCCCAGTGCGTTGGTTTCGATGAACAGGCGGCGCGGCTCGACCATGTCGCCCATCAGGGTCGTAAAAATCTCGTCGGCCGTGATGGCGTCCTCGATCTGCGTCTTCAGCAGGCGACGCGTCTTAGGATCCATCGTCGTATCCCACAGTTGCTCCGGATTCATTTCTCCCAGACCTTTGTAGCGCTGGATCGAAACACCCTTCTTCACTTCTTCGAGCAACCAGTCCAGCGCCTGCTTGAATTCACTTACCCGTTGTTCGCGGTCATTGCGCTTGACGTACGCGCCGGTTCCGATCAGACCCTGCAACACCAGGGCGGTCTGCTTGATCTGGGTAAAGTCGCCGCTCTCGAGAAAATCGCTGTCCAGATAGCCCACACGCAGGTTGCCGTGCTGCATGCGCTTGATGGACAGCACATGCTCTTCATTCTTCTGGTCGTACTCGGCTTCGATCGCGAGACCGGGCACCCCACATAATTCCGTGAGCCGGCGTGCCGAGCGTTCTGCCGCGGCTTCGTCGGCCAGGCTGATATCGGGATCGCGCAGCAGCGCCGCGAGGACAGCGCTGTCGATGCGCTTGCCGAGGCGTTCGATCACCGCTTCCGCAAGAATGTAGGAACGGGCGACCAGTTCCAGCGCTTCATTCACCAGAGCCGGACGATCGCCGCCTGGGTGGAGTTCCGCATCCTTCAGGGCCACCCGCAGTAAATATTCCTTGAGCTCGTGGTCGTCCTTGAGATAGCGCTCTTCCTTGCCATGTTTGATCTTGTATAGCGGCGGTTGGGCTATATAGATGTGTCCGCGTTCGACGAGGTCAGGCATCTGCCGGTAGAAAAACGTCAGCAGCAGCGTGCGGATGTGCGAACCGTCCACATCCGCGTCGGTCATGATGATGATGCGGTGATAGCGCAATTTCTCCGGCTTGAAGTCGTCCTTGCCGATGCTGGTGCCCAATGCCGTGATTAACGTAGCGATTTCCTGCGACGAGACCAGCTTGTCGAAGCGCGCGCGTTCGACGTTCAAGATCTTGCCCTTGAGCGGCAGGACTGCCTGGAATTTTCGGTCACGACCCTGTTTGGCGGAGCCGCCTGCGGAATCTCCTTCGACCAGGTACAACTCGCAGAGGGCCGGATCTTTCTCCTGGCAGTCGGCGAGCTTGCCCGGCAGCCCAAAGCCCTCGAGCACGCCTTTGCGGCGCGTCATCTCACGTGCCTTTCGAGCCGCTTCGCGCGCCCGCGCGGCTTCGATGATCTTGCCCACGATGACCTTCGCGTCCGCCGGCCTTTCCATCAGCCAGTCGTGCAGCGATTGCGCAACAGCGTCTTCTACCACCGGGCGTACTTCCGACGACACGAGTTTGTCTTTGGTCTGCGACGAGAATTTCGGATCCGGCAGCTTGACGGACAAGATGCAGGTCAACCCTTCGCGCATATCGTCGCCGGTGGTTTCCACTTTTGCGCGTTTGGCCAGCTCATTGGCCTCGATGTACTGGTTCAACGTGCGCGTCATTGCCGCGCGCAGCGCCGTAAGGTGAGTACCACCATCGCGCTGGGGAATGTTGTTGGTGAAGCACAGCACCGATTCCTGATAGGAGTCGTTCCATTGCATGGCGACTTCGACGCCTATGCCTTCGCGTTCCTGGATCGCATGAAAAATATTTGGATGCAGAACGGTCTTGGAGCGGTTGATGTATTCAACGAAGCCCTTTACGCCGCCGCTGAAGGCGAATACTTCCTCCTTGCCGGTGCGCTGATCCTGTAGCTCAATGCGTACGCCGTTATTCAGGAAGGACAGTTCGCGCAACCGCTTGGCAAGAATTTCATAGTGAAACTCGATATTGCCGAACACTTCAGCGCTGGGATGGAAATGGATTTCCGTGCCCCGGCGCTCGGTGGCGCCGACCACCGCGAGCGGCGCAACGGGATCGCCATTGCGAAATTCCATCGAGTGCACCTGGCCGTCGCGCCGGATGGTCAGTTTCAGCAAGTCGGACAACGCGTTGACCACGGACACGCCCACACCGTGCAAACCGCCCGATATCTTGTAGCTGTTGCTGTCGAACTTGCCCCCGGCATGCAATACCGTCATGACAATTTCGGCGGTCGACCTTCCCGTTTCATCCTCTGGATGAAGTCCCGTAGGAATGCCGCGACCGTTATCGACCACACTCACTGAATTGTCGGAGTGGATGACGACCTTTATTTCGTTGCAGTGTCCAGCCAGTGCCTCGTCGATGGAGTTGTCGAGCACTTCGAACACCATGTGATGCAGGCCAGTGCCATCGCTGGTATCGCCGATGTACATACCAGGACGCTTGCGTACCGCTTCGAGTCCCTTCAGGACCTTGATACTGTCGGAATTGTATTCAGAAGACATTAATTTTCGCCTGGAATCAGATGCGCATCGGCATCACGACGTACTTGAAATCCTTATTGCCCGGAACCGTGATCAGCATGCTGCTGTTCGCATCCCCGACGGCGCAATCGACCTCCTCGACATCGAGGTTGTTGAGCACGTCGAGCAGGTAGACCAGATTGAAGCCGATATCCAGGGGATCACCGCCGTAGTCAACGACGAGTTCTTCTTCGGCTTCCTCCTGTTCCGCGTTGCTGCAGACTATGCGCAAACTGTTCGCCGTCAGCACCCAGCGTACGCCGCGGAATTTCTCGTTCGACAATATGGAAGCGCGTTGGAGCGCCTGCTGCAGAACCAACCGACCGACGGCAAAATGCTTTTTGTAATTGCTCGGAATGACCCGGGTGTAGTCCGGGAATTTACCGTCCACCACCTTGGACACGATGTTGATGCCGGCAAATATGAAGCGAATCTGATTCGGCAACAGCTGGATCTCGATCTCGTCGTCCACGTCCTGCAGGAGCTTCGCGAGTTCCAGGATCGCTTTGCGCGGCACGATGACTTCCGATTTTTCAACTTCGGCAGTAATCGTAGTTGTCGCATAAGCGAGCCGGTGGCCGTCCGTGGCGACCAGGGTGAGCTGCGACCCTTCGGCCACGAGTAGAAGGCCGTTGAGGTAGTAACGGATATCCTGCTGAGCCATGCCGTATTGCACGAGAGCGAGCAGATCGCGAAACACCTTCTGCGGCAACCGTACGCTCGATGTCGATTCTCCACCGTCGGCAAGTTTGGGGAAATCCTGCGCTGGCAGGGTTTGCAGGTTGAACTTGCTCTTGCCTGCCTTGACCTGCAGCCGGCTTTCCTGCGCGTCGATCGTAACGGATGTATTTTCCGGAAGCGCCCGCAGGATGTCCTGAAGTTTGCGCGCCGATACAGTCACGGAATGATCGGCCGAAGTTTTTTCCAGTTTCGCCGAGGTCGCGATCTGAATCTCCAGGTCCGTGGCGACGAGATTTAGATCCGATCCCTTGGTCTCGATCATCACATTAGACAGGATTGGCAGCGTGTGCCTGCGTTCAACGATTCCCGATACCGCTTGTAGCGGCTTCAGTAATACATCCTTGTCTATATCCAGTATCTTCATTCTTTAAACCTTGATAGTAGTAATAGAGTTGGGGAAGTCTGTTAGCACAGCGGTAAAAGTGAATGCTGTCAGTCACATCGCGCGATGTATAAACCGCGTAATCGCGGTGGATGAATTGTGGATGAATTCCGGTTCCGGACGATTCATGAAGTTATTAACAATTCATCCCGGGCTTATCAACCGCGTAAAGTTTGTAGCAGCGCGACGAAGTCACGTGAAATCTCCGGATTGGTGCCGCGCAATTCCACGATCTTGCGGCAAGCGTGCAGCACCGTCGTGTGGTCGCGACCGCCAAAAGCATCTCCGATGTCCGGCAGACTCAATTGCGTGAGTTCCTTTGCCAGCGCCATGGCCATCTGCCGCGGGCGGGCGATGGCGCGCGAGCGCTTTTTTGCGTACATGTCCGAAACCTTGATTTTGTAGTATTCCGCGACGATGCGTTGGATATTGTCGATCGAAACCTGCCTGACTTGCACGGCCAGCAGGTCCTTCAGGGCTTCGCGGGCCAGGTCCAGCGACACTTTCTCGCCGGCGAACTTGGCATAGGCCAGTACGCGCTTTAAACCGCCCTCCAGCTCGCGTACGTTCGACTGGATATGGTTTGCGATAAAGAACGCCACGTCCTCAGCGAGATTCACGCGCTCGGCTTCGGCCTTCTTGAGCAGGATGGCGACCCGCATCTCGAGTTCCGGTGGTTCAATCGCCACCGTGAGGCCCCAGCCGAAACGCGAAATCAAACGATCTTCTATTCCGGCGATTTCCTTCGGATAGCTATCGCAGGTGATGATGACCTGTTTATGCGCTTCAATCAGGGCGTTAAAGGCGTAGAAAAACTCCTCTTGCGTGCGGTTTTTTCCATTGAAGAACTGGATATCGTCGATCAGCAGGAGGTCCAGCGAGTGATAGTACTTCTTGAAACCGTCAAAAGCCTTGTGTTGGTAGGCCCGGACGACATCCGATACGTACTGTTCCGCATGTATATAGCGTACGTTCGCCGAGGGATTCAGCTCGATCAGCATGTTGCCGATGGCCTGGATCAGGTGCGTTTTTCCCAGTCCGACGCCGCCGTAGACGAACAACGGGTTATAGGCGACGCCAGGGTGCTCGGCTACCTGTATGGCCGCGGCACGGGCAAGCTGGTTTGCCTTTCCCGTAACGAATGTGTCGAATGAAAAAGACGGATTGAGCCGCGTTTGTTCGCGAATCCTGGGCTTTGCCGGCGGCGCCTGCAGGTTTGCTTTCGGCTCTTCGACTGGCTCCGGGGCGTGCGCTGCGACCTTTTCTCCGAGGCTCAAAACAACCTCGACGGGTTTGCGCAAAAATTCAGCTGATAGCCGTTCGATATCGCTGAGGAACTTGTCCTTGACCCATTCCAGAACAAACCGGTTCGGCGCCGCTATGACCACGCTTTCGCCGTCAAGGCGGGCGTGAAGGGGCTGAATCCAGGTTTTAAATTGTTGCGCCGGAAGGGCTTTTTCGAAATGACGAAGACAATGGTTCCATAAGCTATCCATCGGCGCGGGATTTTTGTGAGAGGTTGCGGCCGTGGGTGGCCCCCTGAAAGGAGCGTTGCAGTGTACCAGCACGGGGTCGAGTTATCCACAGCGTTGTCAGGCGAAATCTAGCGGATCGCAGCACGAGTAAGCACCCGGTCCGGGTTGGCATCGCACAGTAATGTTTGGCTCGGAAGAATTGACAACCATGCGGGAAAAAGCGTGTAATACCGCGCTTTTTCCGCCAGTTATCGGAGCCTGATTGCCATGAAGCGCACATACCAACCCTCCAAAACGCGCCGCGCGCGTACGCATGGTTTCCTCGAGCGCATGAAAACCCGGGGTGGCCGTGCCGTCATCAACGCCCGCCGCGCCAAGGGGCGTGCACGTCTGGCAGTCTGAAGTCGCCTGCGCGTAACCGTTTTCCTCGCCAAGCGAGGTTGTCGGGACGCGTGCATTTCACTGGTGCGTTTACTTCGAGACGGCAGGGAAAATATCTTGTCGTCCTGGGTAGAAGTAACGTGAATACCGGCCCGGCCCGATTGGGTATCGTAGTCGGCAGACATACCGCCCCGCGATCAGTAACGCGTACCCTGATGAAGCGCACCATTCGAGAAGTTTTTCGGCAGTTGCGCTCCCAGCTTGGTTCGTTCGATGTTGTCGTTAGAGTCCGCCAATCCGCGGCAAGGGTTGAATTGCCAGCGGTCCGTCACGAACTGGAAAAACTGCTGCGAGAAACTTGCTGATGCGGGCCACGCTGCTAGTCCTGATCCGGTTTTACCAGTTTCTGCTGAGCCCCTGGGTGGGAGGCGGCTGTCGCTTTCATCCGACTTGCTCCGAGTACGCGAAGGGCGCGATCGGGAGACATGGGGCGGGACGCGGAAGCTGGCTGGCGACGTTGCGGATCCTTAAGTGCCATCCCTGGCATCCGGGTGGAATCGACCCGGTGCCGTGAAACAAGAATAGAGTCGATGGATAGCCTTCGTTTATTTGCGGCACTCGTGTTCGCGGTCTCGGTTTTCCTGTTGTTCGATGCCTGGAACAAGGACAGAAATCCGGTCCCTCCTGCATTGGATCAAGCGGCACAGCGCGCGGATTCGGCAATGCCATCGCCGACGCTGCCGCCCCAGGCCGGCGCGCCAGCAACCGCCACGACGACTGCGGCGCCAAATGCCGTGGCGAGCGCCAACCTGCCTCCCATAGTCGTGCGCACCGACGTGCTTATTGCGGAGATCGATCCGGTTGGCGGAAGTCTGCGCAGGCTCGAATTCACCCGGCACAAGGAAAAGCTGGATAAAACCAGGAATTTTGTCCTGTTCCAGAAAGACGCTACGCATACCTATGTTGAGCAGAGCGGACTCATAGGTAATGAGCTGCCGAATCACACGACGACGTATGCGTCGGGCGCTTCAGCGTACGAGCTAAAGGACGGGAGTGACACGGTGGTCGTGCCGCTGACGGCGACAACCAAAGAGGCAGGCGTAACCAAGACCCTGACCTTCCGTCGCGGCAGCTACGTAGTAGATGAATCCCTGCAGATCGCCAATCGTGGTGCTGCGGAGATCAAGCCGTTTGCGTATTTTCAGCTCGTGCGTGACGGGACGCCAGCTGCCGGTGATTCGAAGATGGTCCCGACCTATACGGGTGCCGCCGTGTACACCGACCAGTCGAAATTCCACAAAGTGGCCTTCGGCGACATCGACAAGGGGAAAGTCGACTATCCCAAACACGCAACGGACGGCTGGATCGCAATGCTTCAGCATTATTTCGTTGCGGCCCTGCTGCCGACCGGAAACGTCGATCGCGAGTTCTATACGAAGTCGCTCGGTGGCGGTCTGTACACGGCGGGAGTGATTCTGCCCGTCGGTAGCATCGCTCCGGGAGCGACGGCGACTGTGGACATGCGCTTGTACGCTGGTCCGGAAGAACAGGACAAACTTGCAGCGTTGTCACCGGGACTGAACCTGACCGTCGACTACGGCTGGCTGACCATCATCGCCACCCCGCTGTTCTGGGTTTTGTCCGAGATCCACAAGTGGAGCAGCAACTGGGGGGTTTCGATCATCCTGTTGACCGTGCTGATCAAGCTGATCTTCTTTCCCCTATCGGCGGCGAGCTACAAGTCGATGGCGAAGATGCGGCTCATGGCGCCCAAGATGGCGAAATTGAAGGAGCAGTACGGCGACGATCGCCAGCGCCTGAACCAGGCCATGATCGAGATGTACAAGACAGAAAAGATCAATCCGCTTGGCGGATGTCTTCCGATAGTCGTCCAGATTCCGGTGTTCATTGCGCTTTACTGGGTGTTGCTCGCCAGCGTGGAATTGCGCAATGCGCCGTTCATCTGGTGGATCAAGGATCTGTCTGCACAGGATCCCTATTACATCCTCCCGGTGCTGATGGGCGCCACGATGATCATTCAGACTTTTCTGAATCCCACGCCGCCGGATCCGGTGCAGGCGAAAGTAATGAAGATCATGCCGGTGGCATTCAGCGTATTTTTCTTCTTCTTTCCTGCGGGCCTGGTGCTCTACTGGCTGGTGAACAACATCCTGTCCATAGCGCAGCAATGGCAGATCACGCGCATGATCGAGCGGCCTAAATCCGCTCATGCTGGCCGCTGACACAATTGCGGCGATAGCGACTGCGCCGGGTCGCGCCGGTATCGGGGTTGTGCGCGTCTCCGGGCCTGGGACGCGAAGTATCGCGACTGCGATCCTGCAGCAGGATCTGAAGCCACGACTTGCAACGCTCAGTTACTTCGTCGATGCGGATTCCACGCCGCTCGATCGCGGCATCGCGATCTACTATCCCGCACCAAACTCGTATACCGGTGAAGACGTGCTGGAACTGCAGGGGCACGGCGGCCTGGCGGTCGTGCAGCTTGTCCTTCGGCGATGTCTCAATCTCGGGGCGCGACATGCGGCACCGGGGGAATTCACGCAACGCGCTTTTCTGAACGACAAACTCGATCTTGCCCAGGCGGAAAGCGTCGCCGACCTGATCGATGCCAGCTCGGCAATGGCCGCACGTGGAGCAATGCGTTCCCTTGCTGGCGAGTTTTCAGACCGCGTCAGCCGCTTGGTACGCGAATTGATCCAGCTTAGAACCTACGTTGAAGCGACCCTGGATTTCCCCGAGGAGGAAATTGATCTACCCGAGCGCGAGAAATTCATGGCCCGGCTGGATCGGTTGAGTCACGACGTCAAAGTGTTGCTGGCAGAAGCAACACAAGGAAAACTCCTCCGCGACGGTATCAGGCTGGTTTTGATTGGTCGTCCAAATGTGGGGAAATCAAGCCTGCTCAATCGACTCGTAGAGGACGAGGTCGCGATTGTGACGGATACGCCGGGCACCACACGCGATCCGCTCCACCATGAGCTGGTGTTCGAGGGCATCCCGATTCACGTCGTCGATACCGCGGGTCTGCGGGATGGCGCCGAATCGATAGAGAAAATCGGGATCGAGCGCACCTGGCGCGAGATTCATCAGGCCGACCTCGCGCTATTTCTGATCGACGCGAGTGCAGGCATCACCGAGGCTGATACCTCAATACTTCAGGACGAGTTTCTCGAGAAGTTAAATAAAATATTTGTATTCAATAAGATAGACTTGATTGACCAACTTCCTGCGATTGTTTCCGGGGAGAATGGATTGCAGGTTCATTTGTCTGTAAAAACGGGCGCTGGGCTCGATCTCCTGCGGGAGGCGGTACTCAAGAGCATGGGGTGGCATCCCACCATGGATGGAACGTTCAGTGCACGCGAGCGTCATCGCCAGGGCCTCTTCCTCGCAAGCCAATCGCTCGATCGAGCGATTGCCGCGTCGGGCAGTACCGAATTGATGGCGGAGGAATTGCGGGCGGCGCAGCAAGCTTTCTCGCAATTGACCGGAGAATTCACTTCGGACGACCTGCTGGGTGAGATCTTCTCGAAGTTCTGCATCGGCAAATAGCGCATGATCGAAATTGCGCTCCTGTGTGGCTTTGCATTTGTCGCGGGATTGATCGACGCGGTTGCCGGCGGAGGCGGCCTGATCCAGGTGCCAGCGCTCTTTGCGGTGTATCCGTCCGCACCCCCGCCGTTGCTGCTCGGAACCAACAAGTTCTCTGCGTTGGCGGGCACCACCCTGGCCACCATTCGTTATGGCGCCTCCGTGCCGATTCCGTGGCGCGCCCTCCTTCCCGCTGCGGGAGTCGTCGCAGTGGGGGCACTGCTGGGCGCAAAGACGGTGACGCTCGTCGATCCCTCCGTCCTGCGGCCGTTGCTAGTCATCCTGCTTGCGACTATGGCGGCATATGTTCTTTTACGACCGAACTTCGGGGAGGGCGCCGCGCAGCCGAGAAAACTCGGCGGACTGTTTTTTGTGACGGTGGCGATTTTCGGATTTTACGATGGGTTCTTCGGTCCGGGCGCGGGTAGCGTTCTGATGTTTGTACTGGTTCGATTCTTCGGCCATGACTTTCTCCGCGCGGCGATGACCACGAAGGTCCTCAACTGGACATCGAATTTCAGTGCGCTGGTCATTTTTGCTCTATCGGGAAATGTGCTCTATGCAGCGGCTATTCCCATGGCGCTATTCAATACTGCCGGCGGATTCATTGGCGCTCATCTGGCAGTTCGACGCGGGCGCAAATTCATTCGTGGCATATTCCTGCTTGTCGTCCTGCTACTTCTAGCGAAACTGGTCGGAGACGAACTGAGGCCGCTCTGGGCAATGTTTCACGTGAAACCATAGGTTTTGGGACCGGTAATCGGGTGAATCCGCAGGGACCTTCCGGTATGATCTCGCGCTCAGTTGATCCAGCTAGCGGCGAAAATGCGAAATTCCAATCAATATGATGTGATCGTCGTGGGTGGCGGGCACGCCGGGACCGAAGCCGCGCTTGCATCGGCTCGCATGGGATGCCGCACGCTGTTGTTGACGCACAATATCGAAACGTTGGGTCAGATGTCATGCAATCCCTCGATAGGAGGGATCGGAAAAGGACATCTGGTCAAGGAAATAGACGCGCTCGGGGGCGCTATGGCGGCCGCCACTGACGAAGCCGGCATCCAGTTCCGGATCCTGAATTCCAGCAAAGGTGCCGCGGTTCGCGCGACCCGCGCCCAGGCCGATCGGGTGTTATATCGCCAGGCCATCCGCCGCCGGCTTGAGCAAAGTGAGAATTTGGCGATCTTCCAGCAAGCCGTGGACGACCTTATCGTGGAGAACGGAACGATAACAGGCGTCACAACCGAGCTCGGTATCAGCTTTTGCGCACCGACTGTTGTTCTTACGACCGGGACTTTTTTATCTGGTCTCGTCCATGTTGGGTTGAAGAACTATCAGGCTGGCAGGGCGGGCGATCCCCCGGCAATTCGCCTGGCGCGTCGACTGCGCGAACTGGATTTGCCGGTGGGACGCTTGAAGACGGGAACGCCGCCTCGCATCGATGGCCGCACGATCGATTATTCCGTAATGACCGAGCAGCCTGGGGACAACCCGCCACCGGTGTTTTCATTCATGGGTTCGGTTTCCCAGCACCCGCGACAACTGCCTTGCTGGATCACGCATACCAATGAGAAGACCCACGAGATTATCCGTAACGGGCTAGACCGCTCGCCGATGTTCACCGGCGTCATTGAAGGAATCGGTCCGCGTTACTGCCCGTCGATCGAAGACAAAATAACCCGGTTTGCGGATAAGTCTTCTCACCAGATCTTTTTGGAACCGGAAGGCCTGACCACCCACGAAGTCTATCCTAACGGGATCTCAACCAGTCTTCCCTACGACGTTCAGATCGACTTGGTTCGTTCGATAAAAGGCCTTGAAAATGCGCAACTTACGAGGCCCGGCTATGCCATCGAATACGACTATTTCGACCCGCGTGGACTCAAAGCCTCGCTCGAAACGAAGCCGATTCGGGGACTGTTCTTTGCGGGCCAGATCAATGGCACGACGGGCTATGAGGAAGCGGCTGCCCAGGGATTGCTCGCCGGGCTAAATGCCGCGCTACAGGTCCAAGGCAAGCCGTCGTGGTGTCCGCGGCGCGATGAAGCCTATCTCGGCGTGCTTGTCGATGACCTGATTACACGCGGTGTGACCGAGCCGTACCGCATGTTTACGAGTCGTGCGGAATATCGCCTTAGTCTGCGGGAAGACAATGCGGATCTGCGCCTGACGGAGATCGGCCGAACGCTGGGACTCGTTGGCGATGTGAGGTGGAAGGCCTTCGAGGAAAAGCGCGCCAGCGTTGGTCTCGAGCGGGCACGCCTGAAGACTACCTGGCTGAGCTCGAAGCTGATGTCGCCTGAGGATATGCAGGGCAAGTTTGGCCAGATCCTCGATCGCGATTTCACCCTCGAGGAGCTGCTACGCCGTCCCGGTATTCACTATGTCGACCTCGCTGACCTCCCAGACGCGGCACCCGGTCTGACGGACCCGAAAGCCGCCGAGCAGGTCGAAATCCAGATCAAGTACGAGGGCTACGTCGACAGGCAGCGCGAGGAAGTCACGCGCCAGGCGCGCTTCGAGTCAACCAACCTGCCGGTGGACCTCGACTATCGCTCCGTGCGCGGCTTGTCGATCGAGGTCCAGCAAAAGCTCAACAAGCAACGCCCCGAAACCCTCGGGCAGGCTGCGCGCATATCCGGAATTACGCCTGCGGCGATTTCTCTCCTGCTGGTGCACCTCAAGCGCGGATTTGCCGTCGCTTCCGCCAACGACGAACGCGTCGGCGCCTTCCAACAGGACGGGCAAACACTATCGAAAAGTTAGCCTCACTGCTGGAGGAGGGCGTCGCGCGCCTGGACCTGGAGCTTCCAGAAAAGGCGGCGGCCCAGTTGCTCGCGTATCTCGCACTCCTGATCAAGTGGAATCGCATTTACAACCTCACGGCCATTCGCGATGAAGAGCGGATGGTGAGTCATCACATACTCGACAGCCTTGCTGTGCTGAGGCACTTGCCCGATGGCAGTGTCGTGGATGTAGGCAGCGGTGCGGGCCTGCCCGGCATTCCCATTGCGATCGCCAGCGTCGGGCGTCCAGTGACCCTGCTGGACTCGAACCATAAAAAGAGCGCATTTCTCAACCAGGTCGTGGCGGAGCTGCGCTTGCCCGATGTACGCGTGGTGACGGAACGAGTGGAAAACTATCATTCCCGGCAACCGTTCACGACGGTCATATCTCGAGCATTCGCGGAGCTGGCGGACTTCGTAAAACTGGCGGGGCATCTCTGCGCTGCGGATGGTGCGCTAATCGCCATGAAGGGGCTTCATCCGGACGCGGAGATCGCGCTACTGCCCTCGCCGTGGGAAGTAGAGAAGGTTGAGCGTCTCGAAATACCCGGCCTCGAAGCAACGCGTCACCTGATTTTCTTGCGCCAGTCTGCAATTACTGTCACGGCCTGACTCGCATGCCACGAGTGTTAGTAATTACTAACCAAAAAGGTGGGGTCGGCAAGACCACGACGACCATCAATCTCGCGGCGAGTTTGGCGACGGCAGGTCGTCGGGTGCTGCTGGTCGACCTCGACCCACAAGGCAACGCGACCATGGGGAGCGGCATTGAGAAGCGGGGACTCAAAGCTACGATCTATCAGGTGTTGCTCGGCGAAGCGCGAATCTCGGCTGTCAGATTGAAAAGTCAGAGTGGGGGATTCGACGTCATTCCTGCGAATCGAGACCTGGCCGGGGCAGAAGTGGAGATGGTCGATTTGCCCGAGCGCGAAAGCCGGTTGAAGGCAGCGCTGGCCGAAATCAGCGCCGAGTACGATTTCGTGCTGATCGATTGCCCACCGGCATTGAACCTCCTGACCGTGAACGGGCTATGCGCCGCCGACGCGGTGGTTATTCCGATGCAGTGCGAGTACTACGCGCTGGAGGGATTGAGCGATCTCGTGCAGACGATAAAAAAGGTGCGCGCCAATCTGAATCCCAATCTGGAGATCGAAGGCCTCTTGCGCACCATGTACGACCCGCGGAATTCGCTCGCGCAGCAGGTATCCGACCAGCTACAGCAGCATTTCGGCGACAAGGTTTACCGAACCGTCATTCCCCGCAACATTCGTCTCGCGGAGGCGCCGAGTCACGGGCTTCCCGTGCTCGCATTCGATCGACAGTCGAAGGGCGCACTGGCTTATCTGGCGCTTGCCGGCGAAATGATCAGTCGCAACGCCTAGGAAAATGAAAATGGCAAAACTTAAAGGACTCGGACGAGGTCTCGACGCACTGCTCTCCCGCGATGAAGAGGTACCCGTAACTTCGAATTCAACGGCAGAGTTGGCGGTCGGCCTGTTGCGGCCTGGCAAATTCCAGCCGCGCACGCGGATGGATCCCCAGTCGATCGCCGAGCTGGCTGATTCGATCAAGGCGCAGGGGGTCATCCAGCCCGTCCTGGTACGTCCCGTCGAAAACGGACAGTTCGAGATCATTGCAGGCGAACGGCGCTGGCGTGCCGCGCAACTTGCCGGCCTCACGCAGATTCCCGTCGTGGTGCGCGCCGTGCCGGACAAGTCCGCGCTTGCAATGGCACTGATCGAGAACATTCAGCGCGAAGACCTGAATCCGCTCGAGGAAGCCACCGGCATTCAGCGCCTGATAAGCGAATTCGACATGACGCACGAGGTCGCGGCCGAGGCCGTTGGCCGTTCGCGAAGTGCCGTCACCAACTTGCTGCGACTGTTGAATCTGTCCAAAGCGGTGCAGGAATTGCTGATGCAGGGCAGGTTGGAGATGGGGCACGCCCGGGCACTGCTGGCCGTTTCCGGTCCGCGGCAGGCTGAACTGGCGCATCAGATCATCAGCCGCAACCTCTCGGTGCGGGAAGCGGAACACTTGGTGGGACAGCGTGAGTCTTCCGCACCCAAGTCACCGCGCAAAACGGCAAGAAAGGATCGCGATCTGCTGGCGCTGGAAGAAGAGCTCTCGGATCTGCTGGGAACGACAGTCGCAATGAAGCCCTCGCGCGGGGGAAAAGGCGTCCTGTCAATTGCCTACGCCAGCCTGGATCAGCTCGATAACTTGCTGTCGCGCTTGCGAGGGACGGGCGGAAGCCGATGAAATCTACGCAAATTATCGGCGCCGGCGTTGACCGGGAAACTTGCGGCCGGGTAGAATCCGCAGGTTTTGCGATTCGCCAATCGCCCCGGTTGTAACCTGGTTCAGCGGTAAATCATGCTCTCCCTGCAATCTGCCTGGGCAAATCGTCCGGCTCGAACGGTCTTGCGCTGGCAGGCCATCCTGACCGGAATCGCGGTCCTGATGGGCGCGTATTTTGCTGGGCTGCACGGCGTGATATCAGCAGGTGCGGGCGGCGCGATCAGCATGGCGGCGGCAGTTCTATTTGCTTCGATCGCCTCGGTGCGCAGGGGTATTTCCGCGGACGATGTGCTGATCACCGCCTTCAAGGCCGAAGGCGCGAAACTCGTATTCATAGTGATTGCGCTGTGGCTGGTTATGGCGGCGTACAAGAATGTAGTACCCGTATTTTTGATCGGAACGTTCATCGCGACAGTGCTGGTTTCCAGCATGGCATTTTTTGTCGGCGACAAACGGAACTGAAGACAAGCGAATAAATAATCGAGTCCCGCAGCACTATGGCCGCCGAACAGCTCACCCCGACCGAATACATCAATCATCATTTGGCGTTCATGACCAAGCCCCTCGGTTCGGGCGGGTTCTGGAGCATCAACGTCGATTCGCTGGTTGTCTCCGTCCTCCTCGGCATCATCGGAGTGGGGTTGTTCTGGCTGGTCGCACGCAAGCCCACAGCCGGCGTGCCGGGCAAGCGTCAGGCCTTTGTCGAACTGGCCTTCGAATTCATAGACGAGCAGGTCAAAGGCATCTTCCACGGCGATCGCCATAAATTCATCGCGCCCGCCGCGTTCACCGTTTTCTTCTGGGTGTTGCTGATGAATTCGATGGACTTCCTGCCGGTGGACATCATCGGTTTGGGCACCCATCACATTTCCGAGCACGGCTTCCGCATCGTCCCCACGGCCGACATCAACACGACCTTCGCGCTGGCGCTGTCGGTCTGGTTGATGATGATTTACTACTCGATCAAGGTGAAGGGCCTCGGCGGCTGGATCCACGAGTTGTTCTGCACGCCGTTCGGTTCCAACCCCCTGCTGTGGCCGGCCAATTTCCTGTTCAACCTGGTCGAATACATTTCCAAACCGCTTTCCCACTCGCTGCGGCTGTACGGAAACATGTACGCCGGCGAAATCATTTTCCTGCTGCTCTGGCTGTGGGCCGCAACCGGGCTGGTCGGTGTCGTGGCCAGCGTCGTGCTCGGATTGGGCTGGTCGATCTTCCACATCCTGATCGTCGTATTGCAGGCTTACATTTTCATGATGCTGACCGTCGTGTACCTGTCGATGGCGCATGAGAGCCATTAATTCTTCTGTTAACGCCTTAAATACTTAGAAAGGAACTTTGAAATGGAGAACGCGCAACTGCTGGCCATGATCCAGGCTTACACCGCGGTAGGCATCGGCCTGATCATCGGCCTGGGTGCCGCCGGCGCATGTATCGGCGTGGGCATCATGTGCAGCCGCTTCCTCGAAGGCGCCGCGCGCCAGCCCGAAATGATCCCGGTGTTGCAGGCCAAGGTGTTTCTGCTGCTGGGCCTGATCGACGCCTCGTTCATTATCGGCGTCGGCCTTGCCATGCTGTTCGCGTTCGGCAATCCGCTCCTCGCCGTCGTTGCCAAGTAAAAGCAGCCTGGCTTTGTCCCGATCAGGGAGAGGAATATGAATCTCAATTTTACGATGGTCGCACAGGGACTCGCGTTCCTGCTGTTCATCGGCTTCACGATGAAGTTCGTATGGCCGCCGCTGTTGAAGGCCATCGAGGCACGCCAGAAGCAGATCGCGGAAGGTCTCGCGGCGGCTGAGCGCGGCAAGCAGGATCTCGAACTCGCTGCGAAGCGCGCGGGTGAGGAACTGCAACGTGCGCGGTTACAGGCTAACGAAATCGTCGCGCAGGCGGAAAAGCGCGGCGCGGCGGTAGTGGAAGAGGCCAAGGGTGCGGCCAAAGCGGAAGCCGACCGCATCGTCGCGGGGGCAAAAGCCGAGATCGAGCAGGAAGTCTTCCGCGCCAAGGAAGCGCTGCGCGCCCAGGTATCCGTACTGGCAGTTACCGGCGCCGAGAAAATCCTGCGACGCGAAGTCGACGCCAAGACGCATGCACAATTGCTGTCCGGCCTGGAAGCGGAGCTCAAGTAGCAATGGCTGAACTCGCCACAATCGCCCGTCCTTACGCCGAAGCGGTCTATCGCACCGCAAAGCAGGGCAATGCGCTGCAGGAATGGTCCGATGCGCTGGGACTGATCGCCGGCGTCTACAGTGATCCGCAGATGCAGGCGGCGATTGCCAACCCGAAGGTTGGCGCCGCCGACATCGAACGACTGCTACTCGCCATTTGCGGTGAGCGTGTCAACGCGGTGGCGCGTAACCTGATCCAGTTGCTCGTCCACAATCGCCGGCTCACGGTGGTGCCGGAAATTCGCGAGATGTTCGAGCAGCTCAAGCTGCAGGACGAAGGCAAGCTGGACGCGAAGATCAGCTCCGCCTATCCGATGGATGACGGCCAGCGCGACCACGTCGTGAAGATGCTGTCGACGCGCTTCAAGCGAAAAATCAATGCCACCGTGACCGTGGACCCCGAGTTGATCGGCGGTATCAAGGTCGAGGTGGGCGACAAGGTCTGGGATGCCTCGGTGCGAGGCAAGCTGCAGACCATGGCCGCAACCCTTACGAAATAGGAGTTCCAATCCATGCAGTTGAACCCGTCCGAAATCAGCGAGCTGATCAAGAGCAAGATCCAGAATCTCGCGACTTCATCCGAGGTGCGCACGCAGGGCACCGTCGTCTCCGTGACTGACGGCATCTGCCGCATCCACGGCCTCGCCGATGTGATGCAGGGTGAAATGCTGGAGTTTCCGAATAATACCTTCGGCCTCGCACTGAACCTCGAGCGCGATTCGGTCGGCGCCGTGGTGCTGGGTGAGTACGAACACATTTCCGAAGGCGATCCGGTCAAGAGCACCGGCCGCATCCTGGAAGTGCCGATCGGCCCGGAATTGCTGGGTCGCGTGGTTGATGCGCTGGGCCAGCCGATCGATGGCAAGGGTCCGATCAACGCCAAGTTGAACGACGTCATCGAGAAAGTTGCGCCGGGCGTAATCTGGCGCAAATCGGTTTCCCAGCCGGTGCAGACGGGCCTCAAGGCAATCGACGCAATGGTGCCGGTCGGCCGCGGCCAACGCGAACTGATCATCGGCGATCGCCAGACCGGCAAGACCGCGGTGGCGATTGATACCATCATCAATCAGAAGGGCAAGGACGTGTTCTGCGTGTACGTCGCAATCGGCCAGAAGGCATCGACCGTTGCGAACGTCGTACGCAAGCTCGAAGAGCATGGCGCGATGGCCTACACCATCATCGTCGCCGCGACCGCTTCCGAATCCGCAGCCCTGCAATATATCGCGCCGTATTCCGGCTGCACGATGGGCGAGTACTTCCGCGATCGTGGACAAGACGCGCTGATCATTTATGACGATTTGACCAAGCAGGCCTGGGCGTATCGCCAGGTGTCTTTGCTGCTGCGTCGGCCGCCTGGTCGTGAAGCCTATCCCGGCGACGTATTCTATCTCCACTCGCGCCTGCTGGAACGCGCGGCACGCGTGAGCGAAGCCTGGGTCGAGCGCTTTACCGAAGGCAAGGTCAAGGGCAAGACCGGTTCGCTGACCGCGCTGCCGATCATCGAAACGCAGGCCGGCGACGTCTCGGCGTTCGTGCCGACCAACGTGATCTCGATCACCGACGGCCAGATTTTTCTGGAAACCGATTTGTTCAACGCCGGCATCCGTCCCGCCATCAACGCGGGCGTGTCAGTGTCCCGCGTGGGCGGTGCCGCGCAGACTAAAATCATGAAGCGCAAGGACACGGGCGGCGGCGCACGTCTCGCGCTCGCGCAATACCGTGAACTCGCGGCATTCGCGCAGTTCGCCTCCGACCTGGACGAATCGACGCGCAAGCAACTCGAGCGCGGTCGCATGGTCACCGAGCTGATGAAGCAGCAGCAATACCAGCCGCTGCAGGTCTGGGAAATGGCGCTGACCCTTTTTGCGGTCAACAACGGCTATTACGACGACGTCGATGTGAAGAAGGCGCTCTCGGCCGAAAAGTCCATGCGTGACTTCATCAAGACCAAGTTCGCGGCGCTGGCGGGTCGCATGGACAAGGATCTGACCGGCGACGACGAGAAGGCCCTGAACGAGGCGATCAAGGACTGGAAAAAGAACGGGAGCTACTGATCAAGCGGGCGCACGGGTTGTGATCCGCACGCAAACGATGATTCCGTAAACCGAACTTAAAGCACACGATGGCCGGCACAAAAGAGATACGCACCAAGATCAAGAGTGTGCAGAACACTCGCAAGATCACCAAGGCGATGGAAATGGTCGCCGCGTCGAAAATGCGCAAGGCGCAGGAGCGCATGCGCGCCGCGCGCCCGTACGCCGAAAAAATTCGTAACGTCGCCGCCCACATTTCGCACGCCAATCCGGAGTATCGCCATCCGTTCCTGGTCGTGCGCGATACCGTCAAGCGCGTCGGCATCGTCGTCATCACCACGGACAAGGGCTTGTGCGGTGCGTTGAACACCAATGTGTTGCGCATGGCGCTGAACCAGTACAAGCAATGGCTGAGCGAAGGCGAAGAGGTCGACGTCTGCTGCATCGGCGGCAAGGGCCTCGGATTCATGCAGCGCCTCGGTGCAAACATCGTTTCGCAGGCCACCGCGCTCGGCGACCGGCCGCGGGTGGAAGACCTGATCGGCGCGTTGAAGATCATGCTCGACGGCTACACCCAGGACCGCTTCGACCGCGTGCTGGTTTTCTACACGCGCTTCATCAACACGATGAAGCAGGAGCCGGTCATGGAGCAGCTGCTGCCGCTGACCGGCGAATTGCTGGGCGCGCCTACGGGCAACTGGGATTACATCTACGAGCCCGAAGCGAAGGTTGTGCTCGACCAGGTGCTAACGCGCTATATCGAAGCGGTGGTTTATCAGGGTGTGTCCGAAAACATGGCCTCCGAGCAATCGGCGCGCATGGTTGCGATGAAATCCGCGTCGGACAATGCAGCTACGCTGATCGACGAACTGACACTGGTCTACAACAAGAGCCGCCAGGCTTCGATCACCAAGGAACTGTCCGAGATCGTCGCCGGTGCCGCTGCCGTTTGATGAACGGCCCAACAAAATTCGAACTGAGCATTCAGGAAAACTAATCATGAGCCAAGGAACAATCGTCCAGTGCATCGGTGCGGTGACCGACATCCAGTTTCCGCGCGAAGGGATGCCCCACGTCTATGACGCACTCATCCTCGAGGAATCGAACGAAGCATCGTTTGCAGAAAAAGGCCTGACATTCGAAGTCGAGCAGCAGCTCGGCGACGGCGTGGTCCGTTGCATCGCGCTCGGTTCGTCCGACGGTTTGCGCCGGGGCATGAAAGTCAGGAACACCGGCGCGCCGATCTCGGTACCGGTCGGCAATGGCACCCTGGGACGCATCATGGACGTGCTCGGTCGCCCGATCGATGAAGCCGGCCCGATCAAATCCGACGAGCGCCGCTCCATCCACCAGAAGGCGCCTGCATTCGCGGAGCTTTCGCCGTCAGTCGACTTGCTGGAAACCGGCATCAAGGTTATCGATCTGGTTTGTCCGTTCGCGAAGGGCGGCAAGGTCGGTTTGTTCGGTGGCGCCGGCGTTGGCAAAACCGTGAACATGCTTGAGCTGATCAACAACATCGCGAAGCAGCACTCCGGCTTGTCCGTGTTCGCCGGTGTCGGCGAGCGTACGCGCGAAGGCAACGACTTCTATCATGAAATGTCGGAAGCCGGCGTCATCAAGCTCGACAACCTCGAGGAATCGAAGGTCGCGATGGTGTTCGGGCAAATGAACGAACCGCCTGGCAACCGCCTGCGCGTCGCGTTGAGCGGCCTGACCATGGCCGAGAAATTCCGCGACGAAGGCCGCGACATCCTGTTCTTCGTCGACAACATCTATCGCTTCACCCTGGCCGGCACCGAAGTGTCCGCCCTGCTGGGCCGGATGCCTTCCGCGGTGGGCTACCAGCCGACGCTGGCCGAAGAAATGGGCCGCCTGCAAGAACGTATCACGTCCACCAAGACCGGCTCGATCACGTCGATCCAGGCCGTGTATGTGCCTGCGGATGACTTGACCGACCCGTCACCGGCCACGACCTTCGGCCACTTGGATGCAACGGTCGTGCTCTCGCGCGACATCGCTTCGCTCGGCATTTATCCCGCGGTCGATCCGCTGGATTCGACCTCGCGCCAGATCGACCCGAACGTCATCGGCGAAGACCACTACAACACCACGCGCGCCGTGCAGGCGACCTTGCAGCGTTACAAGGAATTGCGCGACATCATCGCAATTCTCGGCATGGACGAATTGTCCCCCGAGGACAAACTGTCCGTGTCGCGCGCGCGCAAGATCCAGCGTTTCCTGTCGCAACCGTTCCACGTCGCCGAAGTGTTCACCGGTTCGCCGGGCAAATTCGTGCCCCTCAAGGAAACCATCAAGGGTTTCAAGATGATCGTGAACGGCGAATGCGACCAACTGCCCGAACAGGCGTTCTATATGGTCGGCGGCATCGAGGAAGCATTCGAAAAGGCCAAGACGCTGCAGTAAGGCGGCTTAAGGGATCCATCAGATGGCCAATACTCTGCACGTCGACGTCGTCAGCGCCGAACAGCACATTTACTCCGGTGAAGCGGAATTCGTCGTGCTTCCTGGTGAAGCCGGCGAGCTCGGTATCTACCCGCGCCACACGCCGCTCATCACCCGCATCAAGCCGGGTGCCGTGCGCATCAAGCCCGCGGGCGGCGGAGAGGAAAACCTCATTTTCGTCGCTGGCGGCATTCTCGAAGTTCAGCCGTCCCTGGTGACGGTGCTGGCGGACACGGCGATCCGCGGCGCCGACCTGGACGAATCCAAAGCGCTCGAGGCGAAGCAAAAGGCCGAAGAATCGCTGCGCAATGCCAAGGACAAGCAGGAAATCGCCACGGTCGAAGCCGAGCTGTCGATGCTTGCTGCGCAGCTCGCGGCGATCCGCCGGTTGCGTCGCAAATAATTCCCGATCGCTTTAACAGCAAAGGCGGCCGCGTGCCGCCTTTTTTGTTGCCAGGCTTTTATCGACCTATGCCTCGTTGACAACCCCGTACCGGCTCAATAGGCTCATGTCTGCCCGATCATTCCCGTCGAACGCCGAGAAAATCACCTGCAACGCGAGGTTCGCAATGTCCCGTACCGAAAAAATACTGGCCTCTGTACTTCTGCTCGCGCTGTCGTGTTCTCCAGCATTCTCCAAAGAAACGGTGAAGCTCGTCTTCATCGGTCCGCTGACCGGCGGTGTGTCCGCCAACGGCCTGGGCGGACGCAATTCCGCCGACCTCGCAGTAAAACTGCGCAATGCCGACGCGAACGCGAAATACACCTACGAACTGGTCGTGCTGGATGACGAATGCAAGCCGAACATCGGCGTGCAAGTCGCGACCAAAGCCGCGGCGGATCGCAAGATCGTCGCCGGCGTAACGCACTATTGCTCGGCAGTCGCGATGGGCGCGATCGATGTCTATCACCGCTTCGGCTTGCCGGTCATCGTCTGGGGGGCGGTGCTCCCCGACATTACCTACGCGAACGACTACAAGGAAGTCCACCGCGTCAACGGCACCATGATCAACCAGAACGAAGTCGCCGCCGAGTTCATGACGGGGTTGAAGTACAAGAAGTGGGTTGTCATCCACGACACCACGGACTACGGCAAGGGCCACAACAAATACTTTTCCGCCGATCTGCAGAAGCGCGGCGGAACGATACTCGGAACCTTCGGCGTCACGGCGGACCAGCAGGACTTCAATGCCGAGCTCACCAAGATCAAGGAACTCAAGCCGGAGGTCATCTACTTCGGCGGACTTACGCCGATCGGCGTGCGCATTCGTTCGCAGATGGACAAGCTCGGCATCACCGCAGCGTTTCAGGGCACGTCCGGCATCGTGTCCGACGCCTTCATTGAAGGCCTCGGCCCGCTCGCCGAAGGCACGCTGGCTTTTCGGGAAGGCGCGCCTGCAGAGAAACTGCCAGGGGGCAAATTTTTTCTCGAGCAATACCAGAAACAAAATTACGCAGAAGGGCCCGAGGCCTATGGTGCATTCGCCTATGCTGCAGCGAGCCTGATCATGGATACGGTCGAGAAGGTAGGGCCGGACCGCCAGAAAGTCATGGCCGAACTCGGGACGGTGAAAGACCACCAATCGATCGTCGGCAAGGTCACGTTCGACGACCATGGCCAGAACATGGTGCCGCTGATCACCAAATTTGTCGTTCAGGACGGCAAGTGGGTGGTCTGGGAAGATAGCGAATACGCGAAGGGCAAACGCAAGCTGCCACGCGCCCCGTAAAGCAACCGGTTCCGGATTCGTCTGACATGGACATCGGCGTTGCCGGGCAATACGTCCTGAACGGTTTGATGCTGGGCGTGATCTACGCAATGGTCGCGGTCGGCTTCACGTTGTTCTTCGGCGTCCTGGACGTCATCAAGTTTTCGCATGGCGACGTGGTAATGGTTGGCGCCTTTGTTGCGCTCGCGGTCTTCGCCGGCCTGCACACCGCTGGAATCTCCTCCCCCCTGATTCTTCTGCTGGCCGCCACCGTCGCGGCATTTGCTGCCATGGCGGCACTCGGAGCGCTGATTGCCCGGTTTCTGGTATTGCCGCTGCGCAAAGCGCCAGCGCTGAATACGCTGCTGATGACCCTGATGCTGGGCCTGGCGCTACGCGAAGCCGTTCGGCTGTTCTATCCGAACGGCTCCAATCCGAAACCGTTTCCGCGACTACTGCCCGCGGATGCCTACGCATTCGGCAGTTTCACCCTGCGCCTCGATAGCCTGATCCTCCTCGTCGGCGGTGTGCTGGCCATTGTGGTCGTGCACCTGACCATCAACCGCACCCGACTGGGCCTGGCGATCCGCGCGGTCGCGCAGGATCCGGAAACCGCGCGCGTGATGGGCGTGAACTTCGAACGCACGGTCATGATCACGTTCGGCATCGGCTCTGCGCTGGCGGCACTGGCGGGCATCACAGACGGGCTCTACTACAACGAGGTCAACTTCGGCATGGGTCTGCTGCTCGGCGTGATCGGCTTCAGCGCGGCGGTGGTGGGCGGCCTTGGTAACATCTACGGCGCAATCCTCGGCGGGTTCCTCTTCGCTGCGCTGCAGACTGTCGGAGCAATCTGGTTCTCGGTGCCGGCTTACAAGGATGTTTTCGCGTTCGCCACAGTGATCCTGCTGATGGCGTGGAAGCCGACCGGCCCCATAGCCGAGCGAACGGCGGAGCGGGTATAGGCATGCGCGCCGAAACCACGTCACGATTGATCGTCGTTCTCGGTATCGCATTGTGTGCGCTGGCTGGCTGGCTGTTCCTCGACGTCGAATCCCAATGGAAGGTCGTGCTGCTCGCCGGCGTTGTCATTGCGACATTGCTAGTGGCAGAGCGAGCGGGATGGCGACAGCGCTTCGAAACCGCGTCATCCGAAAACGGGATACTGGCTTCCACGCTTGCGCTCGTTGCCGTCGCCCTCATCGCCGCCGTCCTGCACGAATCCCATTTCGCGCTGCTGATGCTGGCGACAGTCGCGTTGTACGCCACCGCCTGTCTTGGCCTGACCATCCAGTTCGGCTATGCCGGCATCGCGAATTTCGCGGGCGCTGCGTTTTTCGGAATCGGTTGCTATACCGCTGCGATGCTGGGCACGCACACGTCCCTGCCGCACTTGCTGAATGTGCTCGCCGGTGGGGCGATGGCAGCGCTAATTGGCTCGATATTGATCCTGCCGATCCTGCGCACGCGTGGACATTACGCCGCATTGATCACCATCGCGTTCGGCATCCTGTTCAAGACGTTTCTCGAGGTCAACGACACGCTCGGTGGCCCGCAGGGGTTGAAAGTCCCGGGCATGAAGATCCTGGGCTGGTCGTTCAACGATCCCATCCACTTGCCCGGCGGCGTCGAGGCTTCGTTCTATCTGAACTACGTTGTGCTGGCCGTCGCGCTCGCATTCGCCGCTTACGTGCTGGTCAAGCGCCTCGAATCTTCCTGGATCGGATTGAGCTTCGACGCGCTGCGCCTCGACGAGACTGCTGCCGCCGTCTCCGGCATCGACATCGCGAAGTGGAAGATCCTCGCTTTCGTTCTGGGCAACTTCCTGGCTGGCACCGCCGGTGCGGTGTACGCGATGATGAGCGGGTTCATCGCGCCGAACAGTTTCACGTTCGGTGACTCGCTGATCCTGGTGTCGATCGTCATCCTCGGCGGCGTTGGCAATCCACTTGGCGTCATCCCGGCTTGCCTGTTGCTGCTGGTGCTGCCGGAAAAGCTCCAGGCGATCCAGGAATACCGTTTCCTGATTTACGCGCTGCTCGTGATCCTGATCCTGCTGTTCCGGCCTGACGGGCTGTTGCCGCGGCGCATGCGTAAGTATTCTCCCCCGCGGGTGGGTACGTGACCCCGATTCTCGCGGCGCAGGGATTGACCGTTCGCTTCGGCGGCCTGACTGCGCTGGATGCATTCGATCTGCAGTTGCATGCGCAGGAAATACTGGGGCTGATCGGGCCGAACGGCTCTGGCAAGACTACATTTTTCAACGCACTGACCGGCTTGTATCGCACAGCCGCAGGAAGTGTTCGTGTCGACGGCGCCGATCTCACCGGCGCGACACCGCAAGCGATCAGTCGTGCAGGAATGGCGCGTACGTTCCAGCGCTCACGCCTGTGCCTGCCGCTGTCCGTGTTCGACAATCTGATGATCGGCAATCACCGCAATCTGGACCATGGACTGGTAGCGAACCTGTTCCAGCGCGGTGCGCTGCTGCGCCAGGTCGAGGAATGGACGATCAAGGCGGGCGACCTGCTGCGCATGTTCAGCGCGCCGCTTGCGGATCGGTTGCAGGATCCGGTGGCTTCGCTCTCGATGATCGACCGCAGGCGTATCGAAGTCTGCCGCGCATTGATTTCCGATCCGCGCATCCTGCTGCTCGACGAACCGTCCGCCGGAATGACGCATGACGAAACGCATGAACTGATGGACGACCTGCTGGCGATCAGGGACAAGCTGCCTTCGCTTGCCGTCATCCTGATCGAGCACGAAATGAACGTGATCGAACGGGTCACGGATCGATGTGTGGTGCTGAACTATGGACGCAAGATCAGCGAAGGCGTCTATCGGGTCGTTGCCGCCGATGAAAACGTGCGCAAGGCCTATCTCGGTGAAGACTGACATGGCCGGATTGCGCAAGGGTAGTGGCCTGGTGCTGGAGAACCTGCGCGTGGGTTACGACCAGGCCGACGTTCTCACCGGCGTTTCGCTCGAGGTCAGGCCCGGCGAGATCACCTGCATCCTCGGCGCAAACGGAGCCGGCAAAACCACGCTGATCCGAGCCATCCTGGCGTTAACGTCGCCACGTAGCGGCCGCGTCCTGCACGACGGCGAAGACATCACGTCACTGCCCACGCATCGCATTGCCGGTCGCGGTATCGCCTGCATTCCCGAGGGCCGGCGGATTTTTCCGCGCATGAGCGTGCGCGAGAATCTGCTGATCGGCGCGTACCTGGATCGAAGCGCGGACCTGCCGGCAAGAATGTCGGAAGTGTTCGAAACCTTTCCCCGGCTCAGGGAGCGGGCCGGCCAGCTTGCGGGTACCATGTCCGGAGGAGAGCAGGCCATGTTGTCGATCGGTCGCGGACTGATGGCGGCACCGCGCGTCCTGATTATCGATGAACCGTCTCTCGGATTGTCGCCGCTGTTCGTGAAGGAAAATTTCAACGTCATCCGCCGCATCAACGAGGCCGGCGTGACGATCCTGCTGGTGGAGCAGAACGTGAAACAGACGCTCGCCATTGCGCATCGCGGATACGTTCTGTCGCAGGGCAAGGTCACCGCGGAAGGCGAAGCCGCAGCGTTGCGGGAAAACGCCGAGGTTCGTGCCGCGTACTTCGGCAAAAAGAATTAGGAGAGCAGCATGGCAGCACAGACAAACGCGCTCGAACTGACGAAGCAGATCGTGCGCATGAATACGATCAATCCACCGGGCCAGGAAGAACAATGCGCCCGCCACCTCGGCGCCCTGCTCGAAACCGCCGGCTTCCGGGTCCGTTACCACGACCTGGGCCCCAAACGCGCGAACCTGGTCGCGACCATCGGTGGCTCAGCCGATAAAGCGCCGCTGTGCTTCACCGGTCACATCGATACCGTCCCGCTGGGCGCGGCGCAATGGAAGATGGATCCATTTGCCGCGGATACGCAAGATGGCCGGTTGTATGGACGCGGCACCAGCGACATGAAGTGCGGCGTTGCGGCTTTTGTCGTCGCGTCGTTGAATCTCGCGAATAAACTGCAACGTTCGCCCGGGCTGGAACTGGTGATCACCGCTGGCGAGGAGACGGGTTGCGAAGGCGCCTTCCATCTCACGCACAAGAGCGGCGCACTCGGGCGCGCCGGTGCGGTTGTGGTGGGCGAGCCGTCCTCCAACTTTCCCTTTGTTGGCCACCGCGGCGCTTTCTGGTTGAATGCGCGCACGCGCGGCGTAACGGCGCACGGCTCGATGCCCGAGAAGGGCGTCAACGCCGTGTTCAAGGCGGCGCGCGCTGTTGCCATCCTGGAAAAATTCCGCTTCACGAATCCCCCGCACCCGCTGATGGGACAGGCCACGCTGAATGTCGGCACGATCCACGGCGGGCTGAACATCAACTCTGTACCCGACGAAGCCGTCATCGGTGTCGACATTCGTACCATTCCCGGGATCAAGCACGCTGACCTGAGGGCCGAGCTCGTGCGCCAGCTCGGCACCGACGTCGAGCTTGAGACCCTGCTCGATCTTGAGAGCGTATTCACCGAGCCCACGCATCCCTGGATCCAGGAGGTCTTCGAGATCACGCGTCCTTTCCTCAGCGAGGCGCCGCAGGCCCGGGTTGCAACGTATTTCACCGACGCGGCCGCGCTGAACGTCGCCTACGGCACGCCGCCCACCGTCATACTCGGTCCGGGCGAAGCACAGATGGCGCACCAGACCAACGAATATTGCGTGGTGGATCGCATTTCCGAGTCGGTGTCGATCTACGAGGAGATTGCGCGGCGCTGGTGCGGCATCTGATGTCCGCAGAGGCGTTTTCCGCCACGCCGCCGGCGCAAAGGATCGCCGGGCTCTTCGACGCTGGTTCGATTGTGGACCCGCAAGCGCGATCGTTGGGTTCGCTCTGCGCCGGCGATGGCGCGATCGGCGGACGTGAAGTGACGATCGTCGCGACGGATCGGCAAGTCGCCGGCGGATCGCTCGGCGTCGCCGAGGCGACGGCGTTGTGCGCACTGATGCAACACAGCCATGAAGAGCAGCGAGCGTTCATTTTCTGCCTGGATTCCGCGGGTGCGAGACTGGATGAAGGACTGCCCGCCCTGGGCGCATTTCGTCAGCTCTATCGAACAATGCTCGACCTCCGGCTCGCCGGAATGCCGCTGCTTGCACTGGTAGGCAGGGACTGCTTCGGCGGCGCTAGCATGCTCGCCGCAACTTGCGAACATCGCGTCTACAGCGAAAATTCACGACTCGCGATGTCCGGTCCCGCCGTCATCCAGGCGCTCGGGGGACGGTCCGAACTCGATGCGTCGAACATCGCTGCGGTTACTGCGCTCATGGGCGGCGCAGCGCGCCGGCAACTCAGTACCACGGACACGTTAAGCAGCGACACGATCCTTGCGTATCGCACCGCGGCGCTGGACTGGATAGGCGATCGCACGCGCGTGGACAAACCCGACCTGATCCAGCAGCACAATCGTCTCGGCACGCGCTTGATGGTGCAAGGCATGACGCCTTCCGCGCCTGTGGACGCCGGAGATAACCTGCCATCCATGCTCCAGGAAATCATTCCACGGGACATCCAGGTGCACCGGACGGACGGCGTGCTCGTCGCTCGAAAGGGCGAAGGTACGTCGAACGCGTTTTTCGGATTCGTGGACCGCGAACCGGTTGGCGCGCTCGCAGCCTGGACCCTTGCGGGAGAATGCCTTGCGTTCGCCGACGAACGTCCGGGGGAGGCCGTGACGATTTTTCTGGATGCGCCGGGCCAGGCGCCTACCCTGCGCGACGAGCGGGTCATTCTTTCCGAGTACGTCGCGCATCTCGCGCTCGTACTGTCTGAATTGCGCATCCGGGGACATCGCGTGACCTTGCAGGTACTGGGCGACGCCGCTGGCGGAATTTATGTCGCGCTGGCCGCGCCGGCGGTTCGCGTGGTCGCGCTGCCCGGAGCCAACGTGCAGGTACTGCCGCCGGCGGCCGTGGCGCGCGTTCTTCGAGGGCGCGATGCAGCGAGTGGCGTCGAGGACTACATGCGCGCTGGCGTCATCGATACGCTTATATGAACAACCCCAACTTATACGCGGCGGCTTCCGCTTCGATCGAAGCGGGACGGGATCGCGTGCTGATCGAAACGGACGACGGTCGCACATTTACCGGCGCGGACTTCGAACGCGAATCGGCACGCTTCGCGGCGCTACTGATTGCGTCCGGAGCGGTACGCGGCGATCGCATCGCGGTGCAGGTCGATAAATCGCCGGCCGCGCTGTTTTTATATCTGGGCTGCCTGCGCGCGGGACTGGTTTTTCTGCCGTTGAATACGGCGTATCAGCGCGGCGAGCTGGCTTACTTTCTGAGCGACGCGCAGCCGTCCATCATCGTCTGCCGGCCACAATCCGCGCAGATAATGCGCGAACTTGTCGAGGAAAAAGCACGGCTATTCACGCTCGATGAAAACGGCGCCGGTTCGCTCGCGGACGCGGCGTCATCGCTGCCGACGGAATTCAAAACCGCGGAATCCGCGCCCGACGACCTCGCGGTGATCCTGTATACATCGGGCACGACGGGTCGATCCAAGGGCGCGATGGTGACCCATCACAACCTGGTTTCCAACGCGCGGGTGCTGGTAGATCGGTGGGCATTCACCGAGCGTGACGTGCTGCTGCACGCATTGCCGATTTTTCATATCCACGGGCTCTTTGTCGCCAATCACTGTGCGCTGCTGTCCGGCGCGAAAATGCTCTGGCACCGCAAGTTCGATGCAAAGCTTGTGTTGCGCGATCTGGCGCGTGCGACGGTGATGATGGGCGTGCCGACGTTCTACACGCGACTTCTGGCCGAAACCACATTCGGGCGAGAAGCCTGCGGCGACATGCGCCTGTTCATTTCGGGTTCCGCACCCCTGTTACTAGAGACGTTCGTCGAATTCGAGCAGCGCTCGGGACGGCGCATCCTCGAGCGCTACGGCATGTCCGAATCGGGCATGATTTGTTCGAACCCGCTGGAGGGAGAACGCCGTGGCGGCAGTGTCGGCTTCCCGCTGCCGGGCGTATCCTTGCGGATCGCGGACGAGTACGACAAGCCGCTGGCGCAGGGCGACATCGGCGGCATCCAGATCAAGGGCGAGAATGTATTTGCGGGATACTGGCGCATGCCGGAAAAGACGCGCGAGGAATTCACCTCCGACGGTTTTTTTCGCACGGGCGACGTGGGCACCATCGACAGCGACGGGTATGTCAGCATTGTCGGGCGCGCCAAGGATCTCATCATCTGCGGCGGCTATAACGTCTATCCAAAGGAAATCGAACTCGCCCTCGACGCGATGCCGGGCATAGCGGAATCCGCCGTCATCGGCGTGCCCCACGCGGATTTCGGCGAAGCAGTCGCCGCAGTTGTGGTCGCGAGGAAAGACGCAAAACTCGATGCCGATGCCATCGTTGCCGAACTGAAAAAGAACTTTGCGAATTACAAGGTGCCGAAGCGTTTGTACGTGGTGGACGATCTGCCGCGCAATGCGATGGGCAAGGTACAGAAGGTGCTGCTGCGCGAGCGTTATGGGAAATAAGGCGTTGCACAAACCGGGCTGACGGGAGAGAGCGATGGATTGGGGAGGCGGCAGGCGCAGCGAGAACGTTGAAGACCGGCGCGGCATCGGCGTGGGTGGCATCGCCGGCGGCGGTATCGGTGTCGTGGTCATTGCGCTCATCGCGATGTTCCTCGGCGTGGATCCGCGGGTAGTCCTGCAGGAAATGGGACAAGGACAAACGCAGGCGCCGACAGAACATGCGGTGCCGGTCGATCCGGCGCAGGACAAACTCAAGGACTTCGTGTCGGTCGTGCTGGCCGACACCGAGGATACCTGGGGCGAAATATTCAGTCGCGGCGGTTCGCAGTACGAAAAGCCGAAACTGGTGCTGTTTACCGGCGCGGTACGCTCGGCGTGCGGACTGGCGCAATCCGCGGTCGGTCCGTTTTATTGTCCCGGCGACCACAAGGTCTACATCGACCTCGATTTCTACAATCTGCTGGAGAAGCGCTTCGGCGCGCCCGGCGAATTCGCCAAAGCTTATGTCGTGGCCCATGAAATCGGCCACCATGTGCAGAATCTCCTCGGCATTTCCGCCAAGGTCCAAACTGCGATGCAGCGTGCCACCCCCGAGCGGGCGAATCAGTTGTCCGTGCGAATGGAGTTACAGGCGGATTGCTATGCGGGGATCTGGGCCAACCATGCCAATCGATCGCGCCACATCCTGCAGTCGGGTGACATCGAATCCGGTTTGAACGCGGCGGCCGCCATCGGCGACGACAAATTGCAAATGCAGTCGCGGGGCTATGTCTCGCCGGAAAGTTTCACGCATGGCACGTCGGCGCAACGCGTGCAATGGTTCAAGCGCGGGCTCGAATCCGGTGAATTGTCGGCCTGCGACACGTTCAAGGCCGGACAGGCCTGAGCCGCAGTCAGAGCGAGGACGAGAACAGCGACCACAGCATGCGGGTCGCCAGGATGAAGAGGATCACCGCGAAAATCTTCGTGAGCCGCGTGACCGGCATGCTGTGCGCCATCCGCGCGCCCCAGGGCACGGTGATGAAGGTCCCCACCACGATGCCCACGAGCGCGGGCAGGTAAACATAACCCAGGCTCAGCGGTGGCAGGTGATCTTTGCCCAGCCCGGTGGCGATGAAGCCGATGGAACCTGCAATCGCGATCGGCAGACCGAGGGCTGCGGATGTGCCGATGGCATTGCGCATCGGCACGTTGCACATCGTCATCAGCGGAATGGTCATGACGCCGCCACCGACGCCGACCAGCGCGGAGAGGATGCCAATAATCACACCCGCCACATTCATGCCCCATTTGCCCGGAAGCTGGCGCGATGGTTTCGGCTTGGTGTTCATCAGCATTTTCGCCGCGGAGTAATAGACGAAAATCACGAAAAACACAGCGAGGTAGCTCGACTTCAGGGAATCCGCAACAACGGCGCCGAGCAATGTGCCGGCGACCAGCCCCACCGAAGACGCGCGCACGATGTCCCAGCGCACTGCGCCATGTTTATGATGTGCACGCAGGCTCGATATCGAAGTGAAGACGATGCTGGTAATGGACGTGCCGAGTGCCAGATGGAGCAAGCGATCGGCGGGGAAGCCCTGCAGGTTGAACAGATACACCATCAGGGTGACGAGGATCAGGCCGCCACCGATGCCGAGCAGGCCGGCAAAATAGCCTACGAACAACCCCATCAGCAGATAAACGAGCCACCACCATTCCATGGAGGCGCCCGCCTAGAGCAACTTCAGGATGAATTCCGCTTCATGCGCATCCACCGGTGTGATCGACAGGCGGTTGCCGCGCTGGAGCACGCGCATGGAAGCGAGTTGGGCGTGGGACTTCAACTCCGGCAGTCCGAGCACCCTGGTTTTTTTGACGAACGTAACGTCGACGTTGAACCAGCGGGGATTGTCGCGAGAAGCCTTGGGGTCGAAGTATTCGCTTTTGCGTTCGAACTGGGTTTCATCGGGATGGGCCAGTTTCGAAACCTTCGCGATACCGGCGATGCCCGGTTCCGGGCAGCTGGAGTGATAAAAAAATACGCCGTCCCCAACCGCCATCTGGTCGCGCATGAAATTGCGCGCCTGGTAGTTGCGCACGCCCCACCATGGCGCTGTCTTGCGCGGTGCCTTGGCGAGATCGTCGATGCCGAAAACATCGGGTTCGGATTTCATCAACCAGTAGTTCATGATCCGCTGTGCAAAAAAAAGAGTTCCGGACCGCCGGAACTCTATCGGATTATCGACTCGCGCGCGAAGGCCCGTCGATCGATCCGTTTTATTTCAGTTGGGGTGCCCCCCGCGCTTCTCCGTCAGACCGAATCTTGAACCTGAGTTCAAGGCGGTCGCTTTCCGAGCACATCAGGCGCTTCCGCAGAGGGACGCGCACAACAGCGCTACATTAGGCAGCAACCAGGGTATACAACATTGGCTCAAAGAATTACAGCCTGACGAATCACGCAGGGGACATTGACTCGCGTCAGAACAATTCATCCTGACCGTTGATGGCCTGGTCGATGACTGCCTGCATGTCAAAGATTCTACGCTTAAACTCACCCACATCAAATCCGCCGTCCACGCGCGTGGAGAGGAATTCGTGCGCGATGTTGAGCGCCGCCATGATGGCGATGCGCTCGACGCCGACGACTTTTCCGGCATCGCGGATCTCGCGCATTTTTTCGTTGAGGTAGTCGACGGCTTTCTGCAATTCCTGCTTGTCGTCCTCGACGCAGGCGATGCGGAATTCGCGCCCCATGATGTTTACATCGAGGCCGCCAGCCTTGGCTGTCTGATTACTCATTCGCTGCTTCCGGGATCTGGGCGAGCAGGGCTTCCAGCCGAACCTTCGCGCCGTCTACCTTTTCGGAGAGGTGCTTGTTCTCGTTCTGGATTAAAGCCAGATTCTGCCGCAGCTGGGAGTTGTCCTTGCGGAGCTTCTGCGTCAGCTGGATAAGTTGATTGATCTTGTCGTCGAGAGCGGTGAACTCGGCTTTCATGGGTACACTATAATTACGAAAAGTGTGGAAAGTCAACTGCTAACGCATATTTTTGAATGTATTTTGGCACATATACGGCGAGATGCTGAGAAGTTTCTGCTCGGCCCTGGCAATCCTTGCCATCGCCCAAGAAATCCGGCCGGCCCGGCCGATCCGGTAGAATCGGCCAACGTTCTCGGGTGCCCCGACCAATTTCTTTGGCGGGGTCAAACGGGAAACAGGTGCGTGCCGGGCGGTTCCAGTCATCGCCACGGCACAATTCCTGTGCTGCCCCCGCAACGGTAAGCGACTACGGGGTGCGCCACTAAGCCACTGTGCGGTTTGGCCAGGTCATCGGCAAACGCATGGGAAGGCGGCGTACCTCAAAACGCAAGCCCGGATACCGGCCCATTGGACGCGAACGGAGATTCCGCGCGGGGCGGGGCATCCGGTGTCGGCGTGTCCTTCACCAGCCTTTTCCTTCGTTGAACTCCCTTTTTAGAACTCGCGCCTGCGGCGGGCTTGCGCAAACAGGGAGTAGTAGTCATGAAATTGGGATCATATGTACTACTGGTCGGGCTCGTGGCCGGAGCCAGCGCTTACGCACAGTCCAACCCTGATCTTGTTGCGAATGAAGTCGTCGTGACAGCAACAAGATTCGAAGATACCTCCGCCGACAAACCCCTCAACATCACCGTCATTACTTCAGACGACATCCGTCGATCCCCTGCGCGAACCGTGCCGGAACTCCTGTCCTATCAGGCCGGCGTCGGTGGCCGCGACCTCTTCGGCAACAACGCATCGCAGGCGACGGTCGATATAAGAGGGTTCGGCGCGACCGCTGCGCAAAATACCCTCGTGCTGCTCGACGGCAGAAAAATGAACGATATTGACCTGTCGGGGGTTCAATGGTCTGCCTTACCTCTGGATTCGATCGAGCGCATAGAAATCATTCGTGGTAGCGGCGCCGTCCAATATGGCGACGGAGCCGTTGGCGGCGTCATCAATATCATTACACGCAGGCCGGGCAAGGACGGCCCGCAGGCGACGATCGCCGCAGGTATCGGAAGTTTCGACACCTTCCAGACACGCGCGAGTGGCGAATTGGGAAACGACACCGTGGGATTACGTATCGCGGGGGCGTACTACGATTCCCAGGGCTATCGTGACAACAATCGCGACATTCAATCGACCGCCTCAGCGGAAGGACGCTGGAATGCTCCGATCGGAGACATCTCACTACGCTTTGCAGGTGCTAGTGAGAACCTCCGGCTACCGGGAGCACGGACAATTCAACCAAGCATTGGTCTTGACGAACTTGAGACCGATCGTAAGGGGACGTCGACGCCAAAGGACTACGCGCTCAGAGACGACAATGTATTGCAGCTCGATTGGTCACGCTCGGATGGTGCAATTTCCGAGGTAGTGGGGGTCTCTTACCGCAAAAAAGAACAAAAGTCCTATTTCGACTTCAACGGATTCCCCGACTACCGTGAGATCGACCTCGATGTCCTCGCCCTGACGCCGCGAATGCGCATTGATCATTCGGAACTCGGGGTGAACGGAAACCTCGTGTTGGGATTCGACTGGTACACGTGGAATTATGACCTCGCGCTGTCCGCGTCGCCGACTACGATCGCCCAGCCCGTGCACAAGGTCGACGCCCGCCAGGAAAACCGGGCGATCTATATCCTCGAATCGCTAAAGCCGGCAACCGGCACGACGCTTACCGCCGGGGCTCGTGTCGAGTGGTTCACTATCAATGCCAACGACACCTTCGACGCAACCGCGCCCAACCCGACTTTCATAAATGGCGGATCGCCGAGCGGAGACCAGAATGACCGGCAATTTGCCTGGGAACTCGGCCTGAGACAGGCATTGACCGAGCAATGGTCGGCCTTTAGCCGCGCGACGCGGGCCTACCGGTTTGCGACTGTGGATGAGACCTACGAGAGCACCGCACTGTTCGAGCAGTCGTTCCAGTTTCTGCGGCCGCAAACGTCCATCACGTACGAGGTTGGCGTCGACTGGCGGGTAGCAGCTGCGGACGCGCGTGTCGGCATCTTTCAGACCGATGTGAAGGACGAAATCCATTTGGACGCCTTCACTTCAGGCGTGGGTAACACGAATCTTCCGCCCTCCCGGCGCCGCGGCATCGAACTCGAATTGGGTGTGCAACCTGCGGAACGGGTGGACCTGAGATTTACTTACACTTATACGGATCCCAAGTTCAGGGACGGTGAATTTCCAGGCGGCCCTTTTTCCACCACCAACGTGAACATTTCCGGTAAGACGGTACCGCTGGTGCCGCGGCACAAGGCGACGTTCAACGCAAATTGGGGCATCACACCGTCGCTGAATCTATCGGGAGCGGTGGTCTATGTAAGCGAACAATTCATGGATAACGACGAGGCGAACGATCTTGGCGTGAAGATTCCCGCATACACCGTCGTCGACCTCAAGCTAGCGCAGCAGATAGGCGCCGCGCGCTTCGGCGTCGCGATCAACAATGCACTCGGCGAAAAGTACTATAACTACGCGGTTCGTTCGCAGTTCACTCCCGACCGTTATAACGTGTATCCACTCCCCGAACGTACGTTCATGGCATTCGTGGAATACAAGTTCGGCAAGTAACAGGCCGTGATCCCGGGGAGACTCGCCTGCGCGGGTGTCCCCGGCCGCATCGTCCCATGCCCCGGGGCGGTCTCCTGTCCGTCGTCGCCGGGATTTGTTATCGTGCGGGCCATGCAGCACATGACCAGCACCCAGCTCTATGTCCGCCTGCTCCGTTACGTGAAACCGTACTGGGGCATTTTTGCGTTCTCCATTCTCGGCATGCTGATTACGGCCGCAACGGAAGTCGCGCTGCCCATGGCGGTCAAGCCTTTCCTCGACGGAACCTTCGTGCAGAAGGATCCGTTCCTCATCAAGTGGGTGCCGATCCTGATGATCTTGCTGTACATCGTCCGCGGCGCCGGCTCCTTCATCGGCAGCTATGCGAGCGCGTGGGTAGGCAACAAAGTGGTGATGGACCTGCGCGACCACATGTTCCGCCGCATGCTGTCATTGCCGCTGGGTTTCTTTCATGACAACACGACGGGCAACATGATCTCGCGGTTCACGTTCGATGCCGCGCAGGTTACAGCCGCGGCCACGAACGTCGTAACCGTGCTGGTCAAGGATTCCGTGATCATCGTCGGCCTGCTTGGTTACCTGCTTTACACAGATTGGAAGCTGACGTCGATCTCGCTGATCATGATTCCGCCGATCGCAGTAGTCGTGCGCTATTTCAACGTGCGCCTGCGCAACATGAGTCGCAAGACACAGGACTCGATGGGCGACATCACCCAGGTGCTGCAGGAATCCATCGAATGCAACAAGGTCGTGAAAATATTCGGCGGCCAGGAGTACGAGGCAAAGCGCTTCTCCGAAACCAGCAATCGGCTGCGCCGCTTCAGCATGAAGCAGATTGCCGCGGCTTCCGCGAACGTGCCGGTGGTGCAATTGCTTGCCGCGATCGCTGTAGCGATCGTCGTCTATTACGCGACGCTGCAGGCGCAATCGGATGCGACCACGGTCGGCAGCTTCGTGTCCTTCCTCGCCGCAATGTTGCTGCTGACGCCGCCGCTCAAGCGCCTGACCGGCGTTTCCGAGTACCTGCAGCGTGGACTGGCCGCAGCCGAAAGTGTATTCGCGCTGCTCGACGAGCAAACGGAAAAGGACGAAGGCAAGATCGAACTCAAGCGCGCCAGGGGCGACATATCGTTTCGCAACGTCGGGTTTAGCTATCCTCGCGTGGACAGGCCGACCTTGAAGGAGTTGACTCTGGAAGTGCGTGCCGGCGAGACGATTGCCCTGGTGGGGTCGTCCGGTGGGGGCAAAACGACGCTCGCAAACCTGGTGCCGCGTTTCTATCATCCCGAGACCGGGACCATCTCAATCGACGGGCACGACATCGAAACCCTGTCCCTTGCCAGCTTGCGTCGGAACATCGCGCTGGTGAGCCAGGAGGTCGCCTTGTTCAACGACACCGTCGCAGCCAACATTGCTTACGGCGAATCCGCGGGCGCAAGCAGGGAGGCCATCGAACGCGCCGCCACGGGTGCGCACGCGCTCGAATTCATTCGCGCGATGCCGAAAGGATTCGATACGTTGATCGGCGAAAACGGCGTGCGACTGTCCGGCGGCCAGCGCCAGCGACTCGCGATCGCGCGCACGATCCTGAAGGACGCGCCGATCCTGATCCTGGACGAAGCCACTTCCGCACTCGACTCCGAATCCGAAAAGCATGTACAGGCGGCGCTCGAGGAATTGATGCAAGGGCGCACGACGCTGGTCATCGCCCACCGGCTGTCCACGATCGAGAACGCCGATCGCATCGTGGTGCTCGACCAGGGCGAGATTGCCGAGATGGGAACCCACAAAGAGTTGCTGGCAAAAGGTGGAATCTATGCGAAATTGCACGGCATACAGTATTCCGGTAGCACGGCTGCTGCCGCAATGCAGGCGGTGGTATGAGCGATCCTGACTGCAAGCATGACGCGGGCGCCTTCCGGCCGGTCATCGATCGCAATCGTTGCGAGGGCAAGAAAGACTGCGTGGTAATTTGTCCATACGACGTCTTTACCATGGACACCGTCCCGCCGGAACTGCGTCAGGGCCTCAGCTTCAGAGGAAAACTCAGAGGTTTCGCGCACCGCTGGCAACAGGCGTTCGCGACGAATGCCGATGCCTGTCATGCCTGTGGCCTTTGTGTTGCAGCCTGTCCTGAGAAAGCGATCACCCTCACCCGCAGCTGAAGGCGGGGCTTACTCGCTGACGTGGATTACGTCGCGCACGACCGGGTAGATATTGTTGTTCCAGCGCTTGCCGCTGAATACGCCGTAATGCCCGACGCCGGCCTGGATGTAGTGGGTACGCATGTACGCACGCAGGCTCGCGCATAAATCCTGTGCGGCCAGCGTTTGGCCCAACGCGCAAATATCGTCTTTTTCCCCTTCGACAGTCAGCAGCGCGGTGCGCCGGATCGTGCGGGGATCGATGGTGCGGTCGCGCCACTTGAGCTTGCCTTGCGGCAAAGCGTGTTCCTGGAATACCTGGCTGACGGTTTCCAGATAAAACTCTGCCGGCAGGTCCGCCACGGCGAAATATTCCTGGTAGAAACGGCGCTTCGCGTTCGCCTTCTCGCTGTCGCCGCGCAGCAGGTCGTCATAGAACTCGCGAAACGAATTCACGTGGCGTTCCATGTTCATGTTCATGAACGCCATCAGTTGCAGGAAACCCGGATACACCTGCCGCAATCCGCCCGGATAGCGCGCCGGCACGATGCCGATCAGGTTGTCCTCGAACCAGGCGATGGGCTTGGACATTGCCAGCTTGTTCACCTCGGTCGGGCTGATCCGGCAGTCGATCGGGCCGGCCATCAAAGTCAGGCTGAGCGGGGCGGCGGCATGACCGTCCTCCGCCATCACCGCCACCGCCGCGAGCGCGGCCACGCAAGGCTGGCAAATGGCCACCATGTGCGCGCCCGGGCCCATGACCCCAAGGAATTCGATCAGGTGGTCGACGTACTCGTCGAGGCCAAACCGCCCGTCCGTCAACGGCACGTCCCGGGCGTTGTGCCAATCCGTGATGTAGACATCGTGATCGGCCAGCATGGTCCGCACGGTTTCGCGCAATAGCGTGGCGAAATGGCCCGACATCGGTGCAGCCAGGAGCACCCGGGGTTGGCTGACGGCCACGTCTTTCCGGAAATGCAGCAGCGTGCCAAACGGCGTGCGATGGGCTTCTTCTTCCCATACCGGCACTTCCTTGCCGTCGACTGTAACGCTTTCGATTCCGAACGCCGGGCGGCGGTGGGTGACGTCGGCCAAGGCAAAGACCTCATAGGCGGCGGCCAGCTTTTGCACGTAGGGATAGTCGCTCAGGCCCCATCGCATGTCGCTGAGCACAGGCACCACCGCAGTGGCCGCAACCCGGGAGAGCCACAACAAATCCTGCTGGGATTGATAGGTTTGATAGAGCATCGTTACGGTTCGAGAATGACGGGCCGGTTGCATCTCGACGCAACTTCCGCGCCAGAGCATGGCTCTTGGCACGGCCTTTGCGAACAACCCGGGACATCAAGTCAACGGCATCGGACCGGCGTTCGACGGGAACGCTGCCGATCCATACGGGAGAAGCCCGCCATGTCCAAAGCCACGCTGAGCATCAGCAGCAAGAACTATTCGTCGTGGTCGCTGCGCGGCTGGTTGCTTGCCAGGTTCTCCGGCCTCGATTTCGAGGAACTGGCGGTCGCGCCGGACGACGCCGATGCGCGCAAGGAACTGTTGCTGCTATCGCCGTCCATCCTGGTTCCCTGCCTGACGTACGAAGGCATCAAGGTATGGGATACGCTTGCGATCGCCGAATTCCTGAACGAGGTCCTCCCCGATGCCGGTCTGTTGCCGCGCGACCTGGCGGCACGCGCGCACTGTCGTGCCATCTGCGGCGAGATGCATTCCGGTTTCAGCAGCCTGCGCGCCGCGCTGCCGATGAACCTCAAGGCGCATTTTCCGGAACACAAGGTATGGGCCCGGGCGGTCGGTGACATCGAACGCATTACGTCGATATGGAAGGACTGCCTGTCGAAGTACGGCGGCCCGTTCCTGTTCGGGGAGCGCAGCATGGCGGACGCCATGTATGCACCCGTGGCTACGCGATTCACGACCTACGACGTCAAGCTCGACGCGACTTGCGCGGCGTACGCGCAACGCATCCTCGCGCTGCCCGAGATGATCGAGTGGACGAATGCCGCCCGGCAGGAGGTCGACGAGATCGACGAACTCGACATGGATTTCTGAGTCGCCGATCCATTCTCAAGTACTGCGTCGTTGTTTGTCCGCCAGCGGCAGATCGCGGTGGCACGTCATTTGCAAATCTGGATCGTAACCGTACGGCGCGCATGCCCGCTTCGCCGGCGGCCCAAACGATTCAGGAGAAATAATCATGGGTAAATACGTCCTTGGATGGCTGCTCGGCGTTCCGTTTTTTGTGCTCGTAATCATCTACATCCTGTTTCACTGATGCCATTTGCGCGGTGCCTGATTGCAGACTCGCGCAGGTCGGGCGAACGATTCGAATACCTGCAGTAAATTTTCCAGTCTGGCTGTAAACAATGCCGGGCAGCGCAGGCAAATCGATCGTTCGCGTGACGGCGCCCACTCGGTGACCCGCTTGTGGATCAAAGCGATAGCGACGGCCGCGCATGAGATTCAGTTTCTGGCACAGCGATTGCAAATAAAAGCTCGCAAGCAATCATGGCCGACAAGGCGCTCACAACATCGATAGTCCAGATCGATCAAGTTCAGGAGGACGGCAATGCAACAAGCAGAAAAGAACAACACCCCGCCGGCGTTTCGCATCGTTCGCAGCGCCAAAGGGCTCTGGGAAGTGATGGAAGAAGGCTTGAATGACGCGGTGGCCCTGTTCAAGGCCCCGCAAGCGGCGCTATCCTACGCTTGCGATCTCGCTGCAGCCCGCAAAGGCTCGCTCGTGGTCGTGTTTGACAGAATTCCCGTGACACCGCGCAGTGCGATGGCGGCGATGAATCCTGGTGCCGCCAGCCTGCAGTGATCAAGAGTCGCTCGCGCAACGAGCGAAGATTCAATTGAAGGAAGGGGACCGCGTGCGCATGAATCAGGGACGGATGCTGGGCGCCCTAAGCGTGATCGTGTTGGGCGCATGTTCCAACGGCCCGACTGTTTATCAGGATCCCTCGGCGATAGCCGTATTGTCGTCAACACAAAACAGCTCCGTGCACGGCGTCGCGACCTTTGTGCGATCCGGCGGCGTAGCCGTTGTCAACCTGAACATGGCCGGCTTCAAGCCAAATACCGTGCATGGGTTGCACATTCACGATAGTGGAGATTGCACGGCGCGAGACGGCAGCAGTGCCGGCGGCCATTTCAATCCGGCTTCCTCGCAGCATGGCGGCACGAGCGGGTCGGCGCGGCACATGGGCGATCTCGGCAACATCACCGCAGATGCGAACGGCGAGGTGTTGCAGGCCTTCAATGTGAGCGACATCGCGTTCGGCACGGGAACAGACAGTATCGTCGGCCGCGGACTGGTGATCCATGCCGAACGGGATGACATGAAGTCGCAGCCGGCCGGAAATTCCGGCGCGCGTGTGGCGTGCGGTTTGATCGTGCGCAATCCGGACCGGGTTACTTACGCGAGCGCAACGCGTCCCTGATTTCACCTGCCTGATCGGTCAGTGCGCTTTTTCCCAGTTCGGCCCGACGCCGACCTGGATCTCCAGCGGCACATCGAGTTTCGCCACGCTATTCATCAAGTCGGGGAGCCTGCCCTTTACAGCGTCGATTTCCGCATTCGGTACTTCCAGAACCAGTTCATCGTGGACCTGCATGATCAGCCGGCTCTTCAGGCCCGAAGATGAAATCCAGGTCTGCACGGCGATCATCGCGAGTTTGATCAGGTCCGCGGCGGTGCCTTGCATCGGCGCGTTGATCGCCGCGCGTTCGGCACCCTGGCGTCGTGCCGGGTTCGCGGCCTTGATATCGTTCAGGTAGAGCCTGCGCCCGAACACGGTTTCCACGTAGCCGAGGTTCCTCGCCGATTCCCGTGTGCGTTCCATGTAGTCCTTCACCCCGGGATAGCGCAGGAAATAGCGTTCCATGTATTGCTGGGCGGCGGAGCGCTCGATGCCGAGCTGTCCTGCCAGGCCGAACGCCGACATGCCGTAGATCAAACCGAAATTGATGACTTTCGCGTAGCGGCGTTGTTCGCTCGTTACGGCCGCGGCTTCCGCGCCGAAGACCTCTGCAGCCGTGTGCCGATGCACGTCCTGGCCGGTGGCGAACGCATGCAACAACCCTGCGTCCTGCGACAGGTGCGCCATGATGCGCAGTTCGATTTGCGAATAGTCGGCCGAGACGATTACCGACCCCGGCGGTGCAATGAAGGCCTCGCGGATGCGGCGGCCTTCCGCAGTACGCACGGGAATGTTCTGCAGGTTCGGATCGTTGCTCGACAGGCGACCGGTCACGGCGACCGCCTGTGCGTAGTTCGTATGCACGCGGCCGGTGGTCGCGTTGACCATGCGCGGCAGCTTGTCGGTGTACGTCGATTTCAACTTGGTGAGCCCGCGATACTCCAGGATCAGCTTCGGCAGCGGATGATCTAGCGCGAGTTCCTGAAGTACGTCTTCGTCCGTCGAGGGCAATCCGCCCGGTGTTTTTTTCTTGACCGGGAGCTTGTGCTTCTCGAACAGAATTTCCTGCAGCTGCTTCGGCGAATTCAGATTGAACGGTTGCCCCGCCTGCTGGTGCACGGCCTGTTCGAGCGCCATCATCTTGGCGCCGAGCTCGCGGCTTTGATTGTCGAGCAGGCCCACGTCGAGCAGCACGCCATTGCGTTCCATCGTGAACAGCACGTCCATGACCGGCATCTCGATGT
>JBDTTE010000002.1:0-48313 GCA_039930785.1 Betaproteobacteria bacterium
CATCCCGCCACTCGTCCCACAGCTCGCGGCCAGAATCCCCGAATTCGGATTTCAACATGAAAGCCAAGCGCACGCGCTCATCATGTCCGCCGACTGGAATGAATTGCAGGGCTTCGCGGATGCGTTCAATATCGCTATGCATCTGTCAGCCCCCAGCGTTGAATCAGCCAGGAGGTGACGCCGGGCGATAAAATGCCCCATACCCCAGCGACAAATATCAACCGCTTGGCGCGTTGCTTGACACTTCTCTCAGCGGTATCATTCGAGTAGTTGTTTAAAGTATCCGCGCCCTGTTCCCGCAGGGCGCTTTCAATTCTTGGGCCAGTCATTTCTGCACCCATTCGAGGAAGCGTTCGCGGTGAATCATCACCTTCCGGCCACGACGAACGACAGAGCCAGACTCAATCAAGCCATTGCCCGGAATTTCGCCTTTGCTGGAATGGCGGGCCTCTGCCTTGAAGATCAGATTGCGTAGAGCTGCGGCTGTGAATGCGGGCTCTGCCGTAGCGAATTGCTCGACTGTGTAAAACGTCTGGCGCGGCGAGGTTTCAGGAAATGGCGCACGGATTGGCGCGGGGATATTGCTGGGGTGTTGCTCGATTTGCGAGTTCATTTCCACTTTCTTTCGGCTGTTGCCGTGTTGAGGTGGAAACGAGAATCGTGCCGCAATAGGGGTTGCGGTCAAATTAGAGGGGGGTTGCGGCCTGCATTCCTTTCCTGTCGCGGGTGTCAGAGTAAAGGCGCAATGGCACCCGCAAGGGGTTGCGGTATCTCTACTTGCTTTTCAAGTCATTCCATTGGTTAGGCTTTCGGTTTGCTTTACCTTTTTCTTTCGCTTTCAATTCTCGAATGCGCGACGTAGAAATCTTGTAGCGCGTCGCCAATTCTTTGGTTGGAGACTTATGTTTTTTTGACACCAGGGCGGCGTGCTCTTGACGCAACTGCTCGCGCTTTTCCGGCGTCCAAATTGCAATGGATGCTTCCTCGGCGGCCGAAGCAAGCGCGGACGCTGGTGCAGGAAACCGCCAAATGATTCGCGACTCATTCTCTTCTAGCCAAACATTCAAGTCATTCCAATATGCCTCTTCGTGAAAATCTCTCGCACGCTCTGCAAAGGTGGGGCCGTACGAATAACGAAGTTCTTTGCCCGGCTCATACGTTTTCAGATTTCCGTCGGTAGCCGCATTCATCAGTTTTTTCAGGATTTCGTTCGCACGCTCGCCCGTTGCGTCTGCCAAGGTCAACGCAGCTTCGTCCAAAGTGTAGCGCCCGAGAGCGCGACGGGTATTCAGCGCCTTCTGCTCTTGCTCGTAGCCAAGGCGATTCGTCTGGCTAACACTGCCATCAGCGTGATGAATCGTGTGGAACCATTCTTCCAGTTTTTTCCTCACGCTCATATCCCCAGCCGTGCCGCCAGCTTCTCGCCCGTCGCCACGATATGCCCATCGCTCAGGTGTGAATAGCGCGACACCATCTGCATGGTGCGGTGGCCTAGTATCTTGGAGATTTCCACCAGCGAAACACCACTCATGGCGAGGTAAGACGCGGCCGTGTGGCGCAGGTCATGCCAATGAAAATCCGTGATTCCGGCAGTCTTTAGCGCAGCCTCCCAAGGCTGGCGAAGGTTGAGATATTCCGCCTTCTTGGCTCTCGCAGTCGGCTGGAAGATGCAGTCGTCTTTGAGGTCGCGCACTTTGCTTCGCTCCTTCAACAGCGTGAAGGCTTCACCCACTAACGGCAGGGCGCGACGGTCGCCGTTCTTGGTTTCGTGCAGTGTGATTACCTGCCGCTTGAAGTCGATTTGCCCCCAGCGCAGGCTCATAACTTCTGCCTGCCGTGCGCCTGTGGTCAGCGCGAGCAATACCGCGAGATACAAGTCGCCATGTGGGCGGCAAGCATTCAGCAGACGCACGCGCTCATCGTCGGAGAGGAACCGCACGCGGCCGGTGTTCTCCTTGGACTTGGCGACGCGCTCGCACGGGTTGCGCTCAAGCCATTGCAGGCGCTTCACTGCGAAGGCCAGGCAGGCGGACAGCGCGGCATGGTAACGATTCACAGCAGGGCCGGTGCGCTTTCTCCTGGGGCGCAGGGCGTCTTGTTCCGGGTCGCCACTGGCAGGCGAGGCGAAGCGGTTTGTATCCTGTGCTAGCAGCCTCTCGCGTTCCTTGCCGATGCGTGCCGGCGTGATGCTGTCGAGCAGATCCGGGCCAAACACCTTTCGCCAGTGTTCTATGTGGCGCTCTCTTTGGTCGAAGCTCTGTAGGTCGGTGGCATGGGCCAAGTATTCGTCGGCCAATTCGTTGAACGTGTGCCGCTTACTCTGTCCGAAATGCCGACCGGCCTTAATGTCGGACTCCGTCTTGCTGGCCCACGCTTTCGCATCGGTCAGCCGCTCAAAGCTCGCGGTCTCTGGCGTAAAGCCCTTGATACGAACTTGCACCCGGTAAGAGGTCTTGCCGTCGCGCCCGGCTCGCTTCTGAATCGTTGCCATTTTCGCCCCTTCAAAGGTGTCGAGCGAAGCATAGAACAAACCAGAGAAAACTACAACAAGGGATACATAATCACAAGAATATGAAATATAAACTATTGATATAACACAAAATACAATAGTTCGTGCACACCAGTGGCACAACACTCCTCGAAAACGAGCGGTTATCTACAAGGGGAATGCCCTCGGCTTGGTCGGTCTTACTCGCCAAGCGGCAACGGTTAGAGCGATAAGGATGGGGTGCGGCAGGATGTGGCGGAAGCCCCGCTTTTTGCGTAGTGTGCCAAGAATGTGCCAGAGCTTGGTGGAAGGCTCAGTAAAACACGTTATAACTTACTGATTATTTGGTGGGCCCGGTCGGACTTGAACCGACGACCAAAGGATTATGAGTCCTCTGCTCTAACCAGCTGAGCTACAGGCCCGGCGAAAAGTTGCGGCACAAAAAATGGCCGGGTGGATAACCCGGCCATTGTATTTTCCCTCGCGGGAGAATGCTCAGTTGTTATCCAGGAAGCTGCGCAGCCGCTCAGAACGCGACGGATGGCGCAGCTTGCGCAGGGCCTTGGCTTCGATCTGGCGAATGCGTTCGCGCGTCACGTCGAACTGCTTGCCGACTTCTTCGAGCGTGTGGTCCGTGTTCATCTCTATCCCGAAGCGCATGCGCAGCACCTTTGCTTCGCGCGGCGTGAGCGTGTCCAGCACTTCCTTTGTGGCGTCGCGCAGGCTGGTATAGATGGCCGCGTCCGACGGCGCCATGGTCGCCTGGTCTTCTATGAAATCCCCGAGGTGCGAATCGTCGTCGTCGCCGATCGGCGTTTCCATCGAGATCGGTTCCTTGGAGATCTTCAGGATCTTGCGGATCTTCTCCTCGGGCATTTCCATCTTCACCGCCAAGGTCGCGGGATCCGGCTCCGAACCTGTTTCCTGCAGGATCTGGCGCGAGATGCGGTTCATCTTGTTGATGGTTTCGATCATGTGCACCGGAATGCGGATGGTGCGCGCCTGGTCGGCGATCGAGCGCGTGATCGCCTGGCGGATCCACCAGGTCGCATAGGTCGAGAACTTGTAACCGCGGCGGTATTCGAACTTGTCCACGGCTTTCATCAGGCCGATGTTGCCTTCCTGGATCAGGTCGAGGAACTGCAGGCCGCGATTGGTGTATTTCTTCGCGATCGAGATCACCAGGCGCAGGTTGGCCTCGGTCATTTCGCGTTTCGCGCGGCGCGCTTTCGCCTCGCCGGTGGACATCTGGCGATTGATTTCCTTGAGGTCCTTGACCGGGATGCCGACTCGCTTCTGCAGGTCGATCAACGATTGCTGCTGCTCGAGGATCGCCGGTGCAAATCGGGACAGCACTTCGCTGTACGGCCGGCGGCTGCCGATTTCGCGCCCGACCCAGGTCAGGTCTTCTTCGTTGCCGGGGAAAGTCTTGATGAAGTACGGGCGCGGCATCGCCGCTTTTTCGACGCACAATTCCATGATCGCGCGCTCGTAGGAACGCACTTCCTCGACCAGGCCGCGCAGCCCGTCGCACAGCGCCTCGACCTGTTTCGCGGCGAAGCGGATGAACAGCAACTCCTCGGAAATCTCCTCCTGCGTCTTCAGGTAGGGCCGGCTGCGCGAACCGTTCTTCGCCAGCGTCTTGATCATCTTGTTGTAGAGCACGCGGATTTTCGCGAAGCGCTCGAGCGCGTCGGACTTGAGCTGCAGCAACGCCGCGCTCTGGATCGCGCCGTCGTCGTCTTCGCTTTCCTCGGTGCCGAGGTCTTCCTCCATCTCCTCCTCGGCCATTTCCTCGGCAGCGGCTTCTTCCGGTGCATTCGGATCGATGAGGCCGTCGACGACTTCGTCGATGCGCATCTCCTCGCGCTCGACCTTCTCGGCGAGCCGCAGAATCTCGGCGATGGTCGTGGGGCAGGCCGCGATGGCCATGATCATGTGCTTGAGGCCGTCTTCGATGCGCTTGGCGATTTCGATTTCGCCTTCGCGCGTCAGCAATTCGACGGATCCCATTTCGCGCATGTACATGCGCACCGGGTCGGTGGTGCGACCGAACTCGGAATCAACGGTGGACAGCGCCTGCTCGGCCTCTTCCACGACGTCCTCGTCGGGCGCCACGGCAGGCGTCGACTCGTTCATCAACAACGTCTCGGCATCCGGGGCCTCGTCATAGACCTGGATGCCCATATCGTTGATCATGCTGATGATATTTTCGATCTGCTCGGCGTCGAGCATGTCATCAGGCAGGTGATCGTTGATTTCCGCGTAGGTCAGGTAGCCGCGTTCCTTGCCCAGGACGATCAGGTTCTTCAGGCGCAGGCGACGCGCCTCGGCGTCGATAGGCTGCTGAGCCTGCACTTGTTCCTTGCTCTCCCTGCGTCTTTCCCTAGCCATATTCTTTGGTCCCTCGAGTCTCGCCCGTCAGAATTCGCGCCCGCTCAAATCCCTGTTCGCCAAAACAAATGCCTACAAAATGCCGGCAAAAAAGAACCGCGCATTATACAGAAGTCACCCCGGCGTTTCATTGGTCTCGCCCTGCTGGAGCCGGCGATATTCATCCTTTTCTTCTTGCGTCCAGTCCTGCCGTTTGCTTTTTTCAAGCAGAGTGGTAATGCGCACATGCCGGAAAAGCCCCAATAGCTTGTTCCAGGCACCGGTGAATTCCGCCTGCAGGGCGTCCTGGTCCAGGTTTTCCCACTTCAGGCTCGCCGTTTCGATTTCGCGGAAAGGCAGCTCCTGCGGCCCATCGCGGAAGTGCTCCGACAGACTGCGTATATCGTTGCGGGAGGCGCAAACATCAAGCACCTGCTCAAGCAAATCCAGTTCCGGCTGCGGCAGCGTGGTGGACGCAAGATCGGCGTTTTCGCGCAGGCGATCGGCGTCCGCTAGCGCCGCGAGTGCCGGCTGGTAGGCCAGCATCTCGGCTATCGCGCGTAACAGCGAGGGCTTGACGGACTCGCGCCGTTGCAGCGTCTGAGGACGCGATGCCGATTTGATGTCGAACCCGCGGTCGAGTTCGGCCGGGGTGATTCCGGCCAGTTCCCCGACCTGCCTGCGCAGCATCAGGGAGAGCATGGGCGCCGCGACCTGTTTCACAAGCGGCTTGGCTTCCTGCAGGAACCTGGCCCGCCCCTCCGCCGTGCGCATGTCGACCCGGGAAGCCAGCTCCTGCACCAGGATCTCCGAAAGCGGCGGAGCGGCCTCCAGCAGCTTGGCAAAGGCTTCCTTGCCCAGCTCACGCACGAAACTGTCGGGATCGTGCTCGGCGGGCAGGAACAGGAAGCCCACCTGCTTGCCATCCTGCAGGTGCGCCAGGCTGTTTTCCAGCGCCCGCCAGGCGGCGCGCCGGCCTGCGGCGTCGCCATCGAAGCAGTAGACGATCCTGTCGGTCTGCCGCATCAGCTTCTGCACATGCCAGGGCGTGGTCGCAGTCCCCAAGGTGGCGACGGCAAACCCGATTTCGTACTGGGCCAGGGCCACGACATCCATGTAGCCCTCGACGACGACCGCAAGTCCGGCGTCGCGGATGGCGCCCCTCGCCTGGAACAGGCCATATAGTTCGCGACCTTTCTCGAATAGCGGCGTCTCCGGCGAATTCAGGTACTTCGGCTCGCCCTGGTCGATGACGCGCCCGCCGAAACCGATGACGGCCCCGCGCTGGTTGTGGATCGGAAACATGATGCGGTCGCGGAAGCGATCGTAACGCCGGCCTTCCTCGCTGACGATGACCAGGCCCGCTTCAACCAACGATTTGTGCGCATAGTCGGGAAAGACGGCTTCGAGGTTCTGCCACCCGTCCGGCGCATAGCCCATCCCATAGCGCGCGGCGACCTCGCCGGTCAGCCCACGCTTGCGCAAATAGGCGATGGCCTTCTCGGAGGTTTTGAGCTGCGCCTTGTAGAACTGCGCGGCTTTGAGCGTTATTTCCGTCAGATCGCCGGCCACTTCGGCCTTTTCGCGAACTTTCGGATCTGGCACCTGCTCCGGAACGACCATGCCCACGCGACCGGCCAGGTCCTTCACTGCGTCGATGAAGCCCATGCCCTGGTGTTCCATCATGAAACTGATGGCCGTGCCGTGCGCGCCGCAACCGAAGCAGTGATAGAACTGCTTGGTCTGGCTGACGGTGAACGACGGTGACTTTTCGCTATGGAACGGGCAGCGCGCGGAGTAGTTGGCGCCGGCACGCCTGAGCGGAACGTAGGACTCGACGACATCGACGATGTCCACCCGATTGAGCAAGTCCTGGATAAAAGACTGTGGAATCATTCGCGGCGAGGTCTCGCGGTGGTTTCCTGCTGGTTTTCCGCTGCGCCGGGCACGCGCGGTGGCTGGAAGAATTATAGGTCAGAATTTCCGGGTTCCCGGAAAGTCCGGCGCGGCGCGATGTCGCGCCGCCACACGTAACACGTCAGCCAGTCAGCCTGGCTTTGACGCTGGCCGAAAGCTTGCCCATGTCAGCGCGACCGGCCAGCACGGGTTTCAGCACGGCCATGACCTTGCCCATGTCGGCCATGCCTTTCGCGCCGCTGCTGGCAATGGCGTCGGCAATCGCTGCGTCGATTTCCGCGGACGACATCGCGGCCGGCATGTAGCCCTGCAACACACCAACTTCGAACTGCTCTTTTTCAACGAGATCGGGACGGTTGCCCTTCTGGAATTGCTCGATGGAATCGCGCCGCTGCTTGAGCATCTTCTCGATGATCGCAAGGACGTCGGCATCGCTCAATTCGATGCGCTCGTCGACCTCGCGTTGCTTCATGGCCGCGAGCAGCAGGCGGATCGCCGACAGGCGCGCCGCCTCCTTCGCGCGCATCGCGGTTTTCATGTCCTCAGTGATGCGGGCTTTGAGTAGCATGTTTAGTCAGATGAGGGTGAAGGCCAGAAAAGCAAAACGGTGAATGGAATTTCCATTCACCGTCGGAGCAAACCTGCTACGCGCTTTTAGTACAGCTTCGGCGGCAGCAGCTGGTTGCGCAGGCGCTTGTGATGGCGCTTCACTGCGGCGGCCAGCTTGCGCTTGCGCTCGGACGTGGGCTTTTCGTAAAACTCGCGCGCCCGCAACTCGGTCAGCAGACCGGTTTTTTCCACCGTGCGCTTGAAGCGGCGCATCGCCACTTCGAAGGGCTCATTTTCCTTGACACGAATCGTCGGCATAAAATAACGGTCCTGGATGGGTCTGCTAAAAAACCGGCTCGACTCAAATCGGCTCGGCTAAAAACGAAGGGGCGGATTTTAACAACAATCGCCTGATTTGCAAACGTATAGTGCCGGCGGATGCGGATGCGGCCGCCCCCCGGCGGCCCCCAATCTCCCCGGCAAGCGCCTGAACTCAAGACCTTATGCTCGTTCTCGGTATCGAAACATCCTGCGACGAAACCGGTGTCGCCCTGTACGACACGATGGCCGGCTTGCTCGGGCACACGTTGTTTTCGCAGGTAGCCCTGCACGCCGAGTACGGTGGCGTCGTGCCGGAACTGGCCTCCCGTGACCATGTGCGCCGGCTGCTGCCGCTCACACGCGAACTGCTTGCGCAAACCGGGCGCACCCTGGACGATATTGATGGCATTGCCTACACCCAGGGACCCGGTCTGGCCGGCGCCCTGCTGGTCGGCGCCAGCGTGGCAGCCGGGCTGGCCTTCGCGCTCGATATTCCGGTTATCGGATTGCACCACCTCGAGGGTCATTTGCTCTCGCCGCTGCTCGCGACGCCAGCGCCGCAGTTCCCCTTTATCGCATTGCTCGTGTCGGGCGGCCACACGCAACTCATGAAAGTCGGCGGCGTGGGCGACTACGAATTGCTGGGCGACACAGTGGACGATGCAGCCGGTGAAGCGTTCGACAAGACAGCCAAGTTGCTAGGCCTTGCCTATCCCGGTGGACCGGCGCTGGCGAAGCTCGCCGAAACCGGCGATGCCCGGCGGTTCAAGCTGCCGCGGCCGATGATCGCGAGCGGCGACCTGAATTTCAGTTTCGCGGGCCTGAAAACAGCCGCGCTCACCATTGCGAATCGCGAAGACCCGACCGAGCGCAACAAAGCCGACATTGCCGCGGCATTCCAGAGCGCCGCTGTCGACGTCCTCGTCGCCAAATCGCTGCAAGCCCTGCATCAAACAGGGCTGGAGCGGCTGGTAGTCGCAGGCGGCGTGGGGGCCAATCGTCGATTGCGCGAGGCGCTATCGCTTAAGACCGCGGCGGAAAACTTCGAAGTCTTTTATCCACCGCTGGAATTTTGCACGGACAACGGCGCGATGATCGCGTACGCGGGCGCCCAGCGCATGCTGGCCGGTGCGCGAGGCTACGAGTTCTCGGTGCGTCCGCGCTGGGATCTGGACGAACTCAGCCGCCCCGCGACAGCCTGATCCGGCTTTCGCTGCCGTTCATCAGCCGTGCGATGTTGGCGCGGTGACGCCACAGCAGCATCACGGTCATGATCGTCACCATCCCGGTGAACGCGCCCCACCCCATAAAATAAAACGTGGCGATCGGCGCGACCAGCGCGCCGACGATCGACGCGAGGGACGAATAGCGCATCGCGACGACGGTGAGCAACCAGGCAAGCAAGGTCACGCCGGCGACACGCAGGTCGAGCGCCAGCAAGATGCCGACCGCCGTGGAAACGCCTTTGCCGCCCTTGAATCGAAAATAGATTGGAAACAAATGGCCGAGGAAGACTGCGAGGCCGACGGCGGCGAGGGTCGCCTCCCCAACGCCGAATTCCGCAGACAAGCTGCGCGCAAGCCACAGCGCGAATGCACCCTTCGCGGCATCGCCGATCAAGGTCAGGGCTGCGGCCGCTTTTTTTCCGGTGCGCAACACATTCGTTGCGCCGGGATTGCCGGACCCGTAGGTGTGCGGATCCGGCAGGCCGAAGAGCCGGCTGACGACCACAGCGAAAGAAATCGAACCGATCAGGTATGCGACGACGATAAAAATTATCGATGCCATCGGAAAGCCCGCCTCCCCCGTTTATCCGCGCGGATGATGCTTCGCGTGTAGTTGTTTGAGCCGCTCGCGTGCAACGTGAGTGTAAATCTGCGTGGTGGAAATGTCCGCGTGCCCCAACAGCATTTGCACAACTCGCAGGTCGGCGCCGTGATTGAGCAAATGAGTGGCGAAGGCGTGGCGCAGTGTGTGCGGGGAAATGGACTTGCGAATGCCAGCCTTCGCGGCATGTCGCCGGATAAGGTGCCAGAACGCCTGTCGCGTCATCGATTGGCCGCGGGCCGTGACGAACAACGCATCCGTCTGTCTGCCGCCGAGGATTTCCGGCCGGGCTTCGCCGAGGTAGCGCCGCAACGAATTGAGCGCTTCCTCGCCGATCGGCACCAGCCTTTCCTTGCTGCCTTTGCCCATGACGCGCACGACCCCCATGTCCTGGCTCAGTTGCGCGACCTTCATCGTCACCAGTTCTGAAACGCGCAGGCCACTCGCGTAAAGCGTTTCGAGCATGGCCTTGTCGCGCAAGCCAAGCGCCGTGGCGACGTTTGCGGCGGTCAGTAGCGCATCGACATCTTCTTCAGTCAATGACTTGGGCAGGCTGCGTGGCAGCTTCGGGGAGTCGATTTCCAGGGTCGGGTCCAACCCGATGCGGTTTTCCCTGAGCAGATAGCGATACAGGCGCTTGAGGCTGGACAGCAGCCGCGCCGCCGAGCGTGCCTTGGCTTTTGGAAATTTGTAGGAAAAGTACGCGAGCAGATCGGCGCGTTGCGCGTTGATCAGCGTTCGGCCCCGTTCGACTGACAGCCAGGCCGAGAACAATCTCAGATCCCGCCGGTAGCTTTCAATGGTATTGCGTGAGAGCCCGTCTTCAAGCCAGAGCGAGTCGCAGAATTGATCCAACTGCTCGTCAGGCGCTGTCATCGACGCGTGCACGCGCCAGGCGGCGTCCGTTTTTCGCGGGTATAAGAGGTCCGGGAGGCTTCCTCTCCACATCGGCCCGCCCGCAAGATTGGCTCTGCATACACTCCCTGGAATTGTATGCCAGCCGCGGACTGTACTTGGCTATACTTGCGCAGAATCCATTCAGGGGACGACCAGGGAGTTCTCAACATGGCTGATTTCGATCAGACAAGAAATTCGACTTGCAGCTTTGAAGCCGCGCAGTTGCATGTCGGCGAACGCGTACAACTGGAAATGACGGCGGACCCGTCGCACACGCACTACTACACCACTCTCATCGGTTTCGTTCCCGGGCACAGCGTGCTGGTCCGCGCGCCGCTGTCCCAGAACCTGCCGGTGCCGGTGCCGGAGGGCGCGGGCGTCGTAGTACGCGCGTTTTCCGGACGCCACGCGTACACCATGGAATCGAAGGTCGATCGTGTCTGCCGGACACCCTATCCATACATGCATCTCGCATACCCGATCGACGTCCAGCAGACGCTGGTACGCGGCGATTTGCGCGTACGCGTTGCGATCCCGGGCACCGCCTCCGGCGCCGACGAATCCCCAACCGACCACATCCGTCCAGTCGTCATATCCGATCTGAGCGTATCCGGCGCGCAACTCGAATCCGAACGCAACCTGGGCGAGGCGGAGGAGAAATTTGCACTGGCGTTCAGGTTTGTGGTGCAGCCGAACAATTACGAGGTAAAGCTCGCGACCTCCGTGCAGGTACAGAGCATGCGCAAGGTCAAGAAGGGCAAAAGCCCGTCGGAGATTTACTCCCACGGCGTCCGGTTCAGCAGGCTGCACGCAACCGAAGCCCTGCTGCTGCAGAGCTATATCCAGCAGGTATTGCTTTCGGACCGCTCGCGGGTGGTTTGAGTTACGGCGTTACAAAACAAAAAAGGCGGCCTGTGGCCGCCTTTTTCTGTTTCGTCCTACTTCCGCCGTTTGCGGAGCGCCCTTATTCCGCGGCTTCCGGACGTTCCGTCTCGAGCTTTTCGCGAATCCGCGCCGATTTGCCGGAACGATCCCGCAGGTAATACAGCTTGGCACGGCGCACGGCACCGCGACGCTTGAGTTCGATGCTGGCGATCAGCGGCGAATAGGTCTGGAACGTTCGCTCGACACCTTCACCGGAGGACACCTTGCGAACGATGAACGAGGAGTTCAGACCGCGATTGCGGATGGCGATCACCACGCCTTCGTAGGCCTGTACGCGCTTGCGGTCACCTTCCACCACGTTCACGTTGACAATCACCGTGTCGCCGGGCGCGAACGCCGGAACGTTCTTGCCTAGACGCGCCACTTCTTCCTGTTCGAGTTTCTGTATCAGATTCATTTGGTCCGCTCCTCGGATTCTTCCGATTCCAATTTATATTCTTCAAGCAACGCGGCCTGATCCGCGTCCAATTGCATGTTCGCCAGCAGTTCCGGACGACGACGCCAGGTACGTCCGAGGGACTGCTTCAATCGCCACCGCATGATCTGCGCGTGGTGCCCGGATAACAGAACACCGGGCACTGCACTGCTTTCGTAGATTTCGGGCCGCGTATAGTGCGGGCAATCGAGCAAACCGTTCACGAATGAATCCTGTTGCACCGAATCCGCGTCGTTCACCACCCCTGGAATGCGCCGTATCAGCGCATCCATCAACACCATCGCCGGCAACTCGCCGCCGGACAATACGTAGTCGCCGATTGAAATCTGATCGTCGACCTCGGCATCCAGCAAGCGCTCATCGACACCTTCATACCGGCCGGCGAGCAACACCAGCCCTTCGTACTCACCCAATTCCTCGACGATCCGCTGTGTCAGCGGCCTGCCCTGTGGAGACAGGAAAACCGTCCTTCTACGCCGGATCCCACAACTTTCCTGCCTTTGCCGCGCCGCGCGAAGTGCCTTGGCAAGGGGTTCGGCCATCATCACCATTCCCGGACCGCCACCATACGGCCGGTCATCCACGCTGCGGTAGGCATTACCGCTGAAATCCCGTGGATTCCATAACACCAGCTCGTAGTGCCGTTGGCTTCGTGCCCGCTGCGTGATGCCGCTGCCCGTCAGGGCTTCGAACATTTCGGGAAACAAGGTGACGACGTCCAGGTGCATCATCGTCGCCGGAACCCTATTCCCAATCTACCGTCAACTGCCCCGCGCCCAAATCGACATTCACGAGAACGTCCTGTATGAGCGGAACCAGAACTTCCTTTTCACCCTTCACCACGAGCACCGCGTTGGCACCCGTTTCCAGAATCTTTTCCACACGTCCGAGGCTGACCGCTTCGCGATTGCGCACTTCGAGGCCGATCAAATCAGTCCAGTAAAACTCGCCTTCGCCGGCTTCCGGCATCGCACTGCGCGGAACTGCTACTTCGCGACCCTTCAGCGCGGCCGCGACATCCCTGTCGGTGATTCCTTCGAACCGGGCTACCATCGTCGCCCCGCGGACGATAGCCTCCTCGACACGATGCAGCTTCCAGCCATCCGATCCGCGCAGCCACCATTCCGGGTAATCGAGCAACCCATCCAGTTCCTGCGTAAACGGCTGGATGGTGACCCAGCCCTTGAGACCGTGAGGGGCGCGCACGCGCCCCATCACTACCATTTCTTCAGGACGGGGTGGAGTCACCGAACTGTCGGACCAGGCGGGCCGCCGTATCGGACAGCTTGGCGCCCTTTCCCTGCCAGTAGGTCAATCGGTCCATTTGAATACGCAGGGATTCCTGGCCCGCGGGCGCCTTCGGATTATAAAACCCGACACGCTCGATAAAGCGACCGTCGCGCGGGTCGCGCGAATCCGCAACGACCATATTGAAGAACGGGCGCTTCTTGGCACCCCCACGCGACAGGCGAATAACGACCATGGCCAAACCCCTCAAAAGCGAAGCGCGCGATTCTACGCCCGAAGCCGACGTAACCGCAACAATTACTATGGGTTTCAGGCGTTCGTCCGGCGCACCGGGCGCGCCCGACGATGCCAACAAAACGACCGACCCAGAAGACCATCGAATGTCTGAATTCAATATTCAGTTCAATTGCTTGCCGCCGCTGCCACCGGCTTGCCGCCAAAACGGCTGTCGAGAAATTCCACGATCACTTTGACGAGCTCGTCTTCGCGACCCTCGAAGAAATGCTGGGCATCGGGAACGATCACCTGCTCGGAGCCCGGCACTTTCAGGATCTGTTTTTTGCGCTCGTAAGCCCCGACCTGGGTGATCTCCCAGTCCTTGCTGCCAAAGACGTCCAGGACCGGAATCTTGATACGGAACATTTCCTCCAGGCCGTTGATGATGCCGACGAATACCCAGGCCTTGACGGGCGTGGAATTGGCGTGGATCAGATACTGGTTTGCCATCGTCGCGCCAAGGCTGTGCGAGACGATGGCGATCTTGTCGTAGCCCTTGCCCTGCAGGAATTTTGCAGCCAGCGCGTAACGCTCCTCGGCATCCGCGTAGATCGGCAGGTAGTCACCGACCTTTGCGCCCGGGCCGAGCACGGGTAACTGGATGGCTAGCGTGTCGTAGCCCTGCTCGGCCAGTTTGACGCGCAGCACGCCATAGAGCTCGAAATCGGGATTCCATCCACGTCCGTGGCCAATGATCAGTGCGCCGCGCGGCTTTTCCGCTTTGGTGTAGATCGCCAGAAATTCGTGACCGTTTTTTTGCTTTATCCAGTTCACGTCGCCGACGAGGATTGCCGGCACGATCTGATCGGACCAACGCTTCTCGCGCTCGTAGTCCGGCTGTTGGGCGCGAGCGACCGGCAGTGCGACTAGTACGAGAAGAACGGCGAACAAACAACGCGATCTGAGTTGCTTCATGAAGGCATTCGTCATCTTTAACGCATGCCCGGAAAGCCTGATTTCATCGAGCGCATCATTTTCTGCAGGCCGCCTTTTCCCATCATCTTCATCATTTTCTGCATCTGTTCGAATTGATTGAGCAGGCGATTGACCTCCTGCACCGTTACGCCCGCCCCGGTCGCAATCCGGCGCTTGCGTGAAGCTTTGATGAGTTCCGGCTTCGCGCGTTCCTGCGGGGTCATGGAATCTATGATTCCGACCGTCCTGCCGATCACACGGTTGTCGATGGAACTGCCCTGCGCAGCCTGCGCGAACTGGGCGGGCAACTTGTCCACAAGAGCGCTCAAGCCACCCATCTTCTTCATCTGCTGCATCTGGTTGCGAAAATCCTCGAGGTCGAAACCCTTGCCGGATTTCACTTTCTTAGCGAGTTTTTCGGCCTCCTCGACATCGATATTGCGGCGCGCTTCCTCGACCAGCGCCAGCACGTCTCCCATGCCGAGTATGCGAGCAGCCAACCGGTCCGGATAAAAGGCTTCCAGCCCGGAGAGTTTTTCGGATACGCCGACGAACTTGATCGGCTTGCCGGTAACGTGGCGCACGGACAGCGCAGCGCCACCGCGCGCGTCGCCGTCGAGCTTGGTCAGGATGACGCCGGTCAGCGGCAGCGCTTCCGAGAACGCCTTGGCGACGTTGACCGCGTCCTGCCCCTGCATGGAATCCACCACGAACAGCGTTTCCGCCGGATTCAGCGCCGCGTGCAATCGCGTGATCTCCTGCATCATCGCGTCGTCAATCGCAAGGCGGCCGGCGGTATCGACGATCAGCACTTCGTGGTAGTGCTTGCGCGCGTAGTCGAGCGCATCGCGCGCGATGTCTTCGGGTTTTTGCGATGGATTGGACGGGAAGACCTCGATCTCCACCTGCCTGCCGAGAGTTTGCAATTGCTCGATGGCAGCCGGTCGATAGACGTCGCAGCTGACCAGCAGAACTTTTTTCTTTTGTTCCTTGAGCAGGCGACCGAGCTTACCCGCGGTGGTCGTCTTGCCAGCGCCCTGCAGACCCGCCATCAGGATGACGGCGGGAGGCACCACGGCCAGATTCAGCGCATCGTTCTGGCTGCCCATGAGTTCCGTCAATTCGCGATGGACAACACCCACCAGGGCCTGTCCGGGCGTGAGGCTCCCGATCACCTCTTCGCCGACGGCTTTTTCCTTGACCCGCGCGACGAATTCCTTGACGACAGGCAGCGCCACATCGGCTTCCAGCAGGGCGATGCGAACTTCACGCAACGCATCCTGGATATTTGCGTCGGTCAGGCGCGCCTGGCCGCGCAACGTCTTGACGACGCCGGCCAGCCGCGCGGTCAGGCTATCCAACATGAACTGTGATCCGAAGTGTGGGCGGGGGGCAGATGCTGTAGACTTGGCGCGCACTACTCGCCGTCAGTATGGACGACATTTTACTTCATCTCCTCGTCAGTTTCGGGTACGCGGCACTGGCAATTTTCCTGTGGCGCGACGCCCTCGCCACGACCGGGGCCTCCGTCGCTTCGGCCAGGTCGACGTGGCCGCACATCGCCTTGATCGTACCTTTGACGCTGCATGCGGCGTTGCTCGTGCGCGCGGTGTTCGCCGGCGATGCCCTGTATCTCGGCGTAGGCATTGCGATTTCAGTCATTATCTGGCTGACAGCGCTCATTTACTGGGTGGGCGGTTTTTTTTACAGACTGGAAGGCTTGCAGGTTTTGGTGGTACCGGCAGCGGCGCTACTCTCGCTTCTTCCGCTGGCCCTGCCGGCCGGCCATCCACTGACGAATACCCACTTCGCGGCGTTCAAGGCTCATCTGGTGATCTCGCTCCTTGCCTATAGCCTTTTCACCATTGCCTCTATGCACGTCCTCATGATGGCGGTAATGGAACGCCGGCTGCATCGCGGCAACGTTCCGCAATTCATGCAGAATCTTCCGCCGTTGCTGACCATGGAACGCCTCCTGTTCCGGATAATTTTCGCCGGCTTCGTTCTGCTGACCCTGACGCTCGGCAGCGGCATCCTGTTTTCGGAAGAGTTGTTCGGCAAACCCATGCAGTTCACCCACAAGACGGTATTCGGCATCCTCTCGTGGATCATCTTCGCTTCCATGCTCGCCGGACGCGCGCTGTATGGGTGGCGCGGGCGCGTCGCCATGCGCTGGACGCTTGCGGGATTTCTGTCTCTCGTCCTCGCCTACATCGGCAGCAAATTCATCCTGGAAGTATTACTCCGGCACTGAAGGGATTGTAACCGGCGGTTGCTTGACACCCTCATTGGCGCTCCCGATACTGAATTTCTGCTTGACCTTACAAAGTGGTGACCACGCTTGGATGAGATACCGCTTTCGACGCTGCTGATCCTTCTGGTCGTCCTGCTCGTTGTTTCCGCGTTCTTTTCTATTTCCGAAACCAGCATGATGGCGCTCAACCGCTACCGGTTGAGATACTTGACCAAGACCGGGCATCGCGGAGCGAGACTCGCCTCACAATTGCTCGCGCGCACCGACCGTCTGCTCGGCGTTGTGCTGCTCGGAAACAATCTCGTAAACGCCGCCGCGGCCGCGCTGGTCACCGTCATCACATTCCGACTGTTCGGGGAAAGCGAACTTGCGCTCACCCTCGGCACCGTAGCGGTGACTTTTTTCATCCTGGTTTTCAGTGAAATCAGCCCGAAGGTCATGGGGGCCAGCTTTCCGGAGCGTATTGCCTTTCCGGCGGCCTACGTGCTTTCGCCGCTTCTCAAACTTGTCTATCCGCTGGTCTGGTTCATCAATCTGTTCGTGCGCGGCCTGTTGTGGATTCTGCGTCTGAAGCCACAGTCCAACCAGACCCATACGCTCACGATGGAGGAATTGCGCACGCTGGTACTCGAGGGAGGCAACTTCCTTCCGCAAAAGCACCAGAACATCCTGCTGAATCTTTTTGATCTGGAATCGATCACCGTGGAAGACGCGATGACACCGCGCAATCAGATCGAGGCAGTCGACATCGAATCGCCCAAAGACGAGATCCGCCGGCAAATCGCGATCAGCAACCATACCCGCCTGCCCGTGTACCAGGGGCGGCTTGACGAGATCATCGGCATCGTCCACGTCCGCAAAGTCCTTAATCTGTCCGAGGGCGACAACATCGATGCCAAGACGCTATCGGACGTATTGCGCGAGCCCTATTTCATTCCGATGGGAACACCCCTGCTGACGCAGTTACAAAATTTTCAGGAAAAGCAGGATCGCATGGGGCTGGTCGTAGACGAATATGGCGAGCTCAAGGGCTTATTGACGCTGGAGGACATCCTCGAGGAAATCATCGGCGAATTTACGACCCAGTCCCCGCTGCAGACTGCCCGGTTCAGGCGCATGGAGGATGGCAGCATCATCGTCGAGGGCGGAACATTGCTGCGGGACCTGAATCGGAAGCTCGGCTATAAGTTTCCCCTGGACGGCCCCAAGACTCTGAATGGATTGATTCTGGAGCACTTTCAGGATATTCCCGAACCTGGAACCAGCCTCAAACTGGCAGGCTACCCGCTTGAGGTTCTGCAAACGCAGGATCGGGTGATCAAGTCCGTACGGTTGCTTCCGGCAGATAACGACTAAAAATCAGTGCCATTTATCAGATACTTCCATCTTTACTTTAATGATGGAGCGGTGCATTATTCTTGATGAAAAATCGGGTAAACCCGCGGATCGCCCTTGTGCGACCGCGATCTGAATGACGGGGTAATCGCTATGGCCACGGCAGCAGCGGCAACGGCAGCACGGGAAGGCGTCAAGCAATACACCTTCCTTTGGGAAGGCAAGGACAAAGCCGGCAAAATCGTCAAAGGCGATATGCGTGCCGGCGGCGATCACGTTGTCCGATCCCAGCTACGCCGGCAGGGTATCGCCGTCCTGAAGGTGAAGCGCCAACGCGGCGGCGTGGGAGGCAAGGTCACAGCGAAAGACATTACGCTTTTCACGCGTCAACTCGCCACGATGATGAAAGCCGGCGTGCCATTGCTTCAGGCTTTCGACATTGTCGGCAAGGGGCACTCCAATCCGGCAGTGGGCAAGCTCCTGATGGATATAAAAAACGAAGTCGAGACCGGCAACAGCCTGACCAACGCATTTCGCAAATATCCCCTGCACTTCGATGCACTTTATTGCAACCTCGTAGGTGCCGGGGAGCAGGCCGGTATTCTCGACAGCCTGCTCGACCGGTTGGCGACTTACAAAGAGAAAATCCTCGCGATCAAGAGCAAGATCAAGGCGGCGCTGTTTTATCCGATTTCCATCATCGTGGTTGCCTTCATCATTACAGCGATCATCATGATTTTTGTCATTCCCGCCTTCAAGGAGCTGTTTTCCAGCTTCGGCGCGAACTTGCCCGCACCTACGTTGTTCGTGATGGCGATATCGGATTTTTTCGTCGAATGGTGGTGGGCGATATTTGGCGGCGTAGGCTTCGGAGTGTGGTTCTTCTTCTACACCTGGAAGAGATCGGTCAAGATGCAGATGGTCCTCGACCGGTGGTTCCTGAAAATTCCCGTATTCGGACCTTTGATCCGCAAGGCGACAATCGCGCGCTGGACGCGAACGCTGTCCACGATGTTTGCTGCGGGCGTGCCGCTCGTGGAAGCGCTGGACTCGGTCGCCGGCGCCGCGGGCAACCATGTTTACTACGTAGCCACCAAGAAGATCCAGCAGGATGTGAGCGCGGGTATCAGCTTGACGACCGCCATGAGTGGAACCAACGTCTTTCCAAGCATGGTCATTCAAATGGTGTCCATCGGCGAGGAATCCGGCGCCCTCGATGGCATGCTCGGCAAGGTGGCGGACTTTTTTGAAGCCGAAGTCGACGACGCCGTGGAAGCGCTGTCAAGCCTGATGGAGCCGATGATAATGGTCGTGCTGGGCGTGTTGATCGGCGGAATGGTCATTGCGATGTATCTTCCGATCTTCAAGATGGGGCAGGCGGTATAAGCCAGGCCGTTCGAACAAACGCGCGCCCGACGAACTCGGGCGCTTTTGTTTAATTCTCCCGCCGGCGCACGAAACCACAATCCAATTTGCCCATGTCAATCCTCCAGGCGTTGCGTGACAACCCGCCGATACTCACCGCGATCTGTGGCTTGGCCGGGCTGATCGTCGGCAGCTTCCTCAATGTCGTCATCCATCGATTGCCGAAAATGCTTGAACGGTCGTGGGACGAACAGGCCGCCGACCTCCTGGAGCAGAAGGATCAGCCGGAGATAGCGAAGAAATTGCGCGGAGCGCAATCGCATCGCTACAACCTCGTGACCCCGGCATCGACATGCCCGCATTGCGCCCACAGGATCAGGGCCTATGAAAACATTCCTATCGTCAGTTACTTGTTCCTGCGAGGACGATGTTCGTCTTGCGCCGCATCGATCAGCCCGCGCTATCCGATTGTCGAAGCGATCAGCGGCATTCTTGCGGCATACGCGGGATGGCGTTTCGGGTTCACGATCACGATGGTGGGAGTGCTGGTATTCGTCTGGGCCCTGGTGGCGCTGACCGCGATCGACATCGACACGCAGCTCCTTCCCGATGACATCACCCTGCCATTGCTATGGCTCGGCCTTCTGGTCAATTTGATCGACGGGTTGACGCCGCTCCCCTCCGCGGTAATCGGGGCAGTCGCCGGTTATCTTTCTCTCTGGTCGGTCTACTGGTTGTTCAAGCTCACCACCGGCAAGGAGGGCATGGGGTTTGGCGATTTCAAACTGCTTGCAGCAATCGGCGCGTGGCTCGGCTGGAAGATGCTCCCAGCGGTGATACTGCTCTCCTCCCTGGTTGGCGCGGTTGTGGGAATTTCCCTGATCGTTTTCACGAAACATGGTCGCAATACACCCATACCCTTCGGACCGTATCTGGCGGCGGCGGGTCTGATCGCCTTGTTCTGGGGTGAGACGCTCAACCGAAGCTATCTGCAAATGTTCTGAACATGCCGTTCACGGTTGGGCTGACGGGAGGGATCGGTTCGGGCAAAACGACAGTGGCGGAATTATTCGCCTCACGGGGCGCGTGCGTCGTCGATGCTGACGAAATTTCCCGCAAACTGACCGGAGCCGGACAACCAGCCGTTGCACAGATTGTCGGTAGTTTTGGAGCGCAATTCGCGGCTCAGGATGGCAGCCTCGACAGGCAACGCATGCGCGATCTCGTGTTCTCGGATGCGTCCGCGCGCAAAAACCTTGAATCTATCCTGCACCCGTTGATACGCCAGGAATCCGCGCTGCAACTTCGCGCCTGCAAGGGGCCCTACGCCATACTGGTAGTGCCGCTGCTGATTGAGTCCGGCAACTATCGAACCCGCACAAACCGCGTCGCCGTCGTTGATTGCGATGCGGAAATCCAGGTGCGACGGGTCATGGAACGAGGTGGCCTGAGCCGCGGCGAAGTCCTGGCGATCATCGCCTCGCAGATTCCCAGGCAAGATCGACTGGCCGCGGCAGATGACGTGATTCGCAATGACGGCGACCTGCCCGACCTGGAACTTCAGATCGTGTCCCTGCATGCGCGCTACATCGAGCTGGCCGCTGCACACAAAAGCTGAATGCACCACGACGCATTCATTGCAGCTTTATTTTTTGGGGTATTTCGGGAATACTTGGGCGAACCTGGCGCCTTTCCCACATCGTGATCAGTTACGAGTTCCCGCTCAACGAGAGGATACGCACCCTGCTGCGACTGGAGGATCTATACCAGCGCGCGCAATATTTCGCGCTAAGGGACGATCCCGAGCAACATCACGTCGCCCTGACCTCGCTTTTCGAGATACTCGAAGTCGGGGGACGCGCCGACCTGAAGTCCGAGGTGATGCAGGAACTCGAGCGACAAAAGCAGCATCTCGAACAATTGCGCCACAGCCCGGCAATCTCGCAGGAAGCGCTGGCTTCCGTCATGGCGGATATCGAGAAGACCGTTTCAGATCTGTTCCAGACCTCCGGCAAGACGGGGCAGGAACTGCGCGACAACGAATGGCTGATGGGCATCAAGCAGCGCGCGGCCATCCCAGGCGGCGTCTGCGAGTTCGATTTGCCCTCGTATCACTACTGGCTCAATCAGAGCGCGGATGTGCGGCGGGTCGATCTCGATACATGGCTAGCCCCCTTCCTGCCGATTCGCAACGGCGTGCAGATCATCCTGAAGCTGCTGCGTGCCAGCGGGAAGACTTCGGCCCAGGTCGCTAGCCAGGGTGTCTATCAACAGACCATGGCCGGACGGGTCGCGCAGATGCTGCGTGTGCGGCTCGAAGGCAATCCCGACTGCGTGCCCGAGGTCAGCGCCAACAAATACGCGCTCAACATCCGCTTCACGAATGCGCTTGGAACGCAACGCAAGACCATCGTGGATGACGTCAACTTCGAACTGACGTTCTGCAATCTGTGACGGAGCCCGACTCCACGCCGATTCGCCGTGCGCAGTGTCCGCAATGCCGTGCGAGTGTGATTTGGAGCAAGGACAATGCGTTCCGGCCGTTTTGCTCGGAGCGCTGCAAATTGATCGACCTCGGCCAATGGGCGACCGGCGCGTATCGCATTCCACAGGAAGAGCGTAACGACGGTCAGACCGAGGAAGACGAAAGCTGATCCGGCGGCGTCCAGGCGCCGCGCACCATGGCGATTCCGTGCGCTCCATTCGAGCGCGCGTCCTCGAATTCCGTGTCTCCCAATCCCCCGAGGGCAATCACGGGTACGGAAAATCCGCGCGCCAGATATGCGAATGCGCGCCATCCCAAGGCGGGTGTTCCCGGATGACTTGGGGTCGCATGCACCGGCCCGAGTAGCGCGTAATCCAGTCCAAGGTCTCGCACCCTGGCCAACTCCGTCGCGTTGTGACAGGAAGCCCCGCACCATTCGACATCGGGACGCGAGGACAGCGTTACAAGTTCGGCCGACGTCAGGTGCAGCCCGGCGCCGAGCGCAATTGCGAGCGACGGATCGCCGTTGATCACGGCGATACCACCAACCTGCTGCAGCGCGCCGACGACTTGCGCCGCGAATTCCTTCCTGACGGACGCCTGCAAGTTTCTCTCCCTGACCTGAACTAGTCGCAAACCTTTCCCCAACGCCGCGCGAAGTTCGATCAATGCCCTCTCAACTCCAGTTTCCCAAGCGTGGGTAATACCCATACGTGTGGGCAGGCGCAAGGCCTTGAGTACCGGCGCATTGGCCGGGAGCATCGGCGACACGCCCAGGGAGGCGTGGTATTGCCAGGACAGCGATTGCCCTTCTCGCGGATGCGGCTCACCCTGCCAGCGGGTAACGCGCAGGAAGTGCAGGTTTACGGTCGCATGCGGGTAAGTGTGGACCCGGGTGACCCACGGGAATGCGCGCTGCACACGAATGCCCAGTTCCTCGTTCAGTTCGCGTGCAAGCGCATCATCAAACGCTTCGCCGGCCTCGACCTTTCCGCCGGGAAATTCCCAGTATCCCGCGTAGACCTTGCCGGTGGGACGTTGGGCGAGCAGGAAGCTGCCGTCGGGCCGCTCGATAACAGCGGCCACGACGTCCACCATGCTGACCGTCATGGCACTGGGCCAGCCTTAGGACTTCTTGCTCGTGGTGAGCTTGTGGCGCCCGGCCCAGTCCCGCGCGAAGTGCCACGCAACCCGACCGCTACGCGACCCGCGCGTCAGCGCCCACTGCAACGCCTCGTTGCGTGCTTGTGTGCCGCGATCGCGCCCGGCAACGCCCAATTCACCCAGCCAATATTCAACGATTGTCAGGTACTCATTCTGGTCGAACGGATAGAATGAAACCCACAATCCAAAGCGCTCCGACAGGGAGATCTTCTCCTCTACCGTTTCACCCGGATGAATTTCTTCACCGAGGTATTTGGTCTCGAGATTCTCCTGCATGAATTCCGGCATCAGGTGACGACGGTTTGACGTCGCGTAAATCAGGAGATTTTCGGAAGTCGCGGATATCGATCCGTCCAGGATGACCTTGAGCGCCTTGTAGCCAGGTTCATCTGCGTCGAAAGACAAGTCGTCGCAAAACAGCAGGAACTTGCAAGGTGCATCGGCGACCATATCGACGATGTCGGGCAGATCGGTCAAATCCTGCTTGTCGACTTCTATCAAGCGCAGGCCCTTCGAGGAGAACTTGCTGAGCAGCGCTTTCACCATCGAGGATTTTCCGGTGCCACGCGCGCCAGTCAGGAGCACGTGATTGGCAGTCAATCCTTCCATGAACTGACGGGTGTTCTGCTCGACCAGTTTGATCTGATCGTCAATGCCCTGCAGATCCGTCAACTTGATCCGATGGGGATGCGCCACGGGCTGCAGGAAACCGGTAGTTCCACGCTTGCGCCAGCGGAAAGCGATCGTCTTCTTCCAGTCGGGCGCCGGTTGGGGACGTGGCAGGGTTGCTTCGAAGCGCGCGAGCAACTGATCGGCGCGATCGATGAGTTTTTCGAGTTCGCGGCTCATGTCAACGTCAGCTGCGATAGTCAGCATTGATGCTGACGTATTCGTGCGAAAGATCGCAGGTCCACAAAGTCGCATTGGAACTTCCGCGATTCAGTTTCACCTTCACCGTGATTTCCTGCTGCTTCATGATGCGTTGGCCGTCCTCCTCCCGATAAGACGGTGACCGGCCACCCGATTGCGCGACCATCACGTCATCGAGATAAAGATCGACTTTGCCAACGTCCAGATCGTCGATGCCGGCGTAGCCGATCGCTGCCAAGATACGGCCGAGATTCGGATCCGAGGCGAAGAATGCCGTCTTGACCAGGGGCGAATGCGCTATGGCGTAGCCGACTTTCCGGCACTCGGTCTCGTTCATTCCACCGTCGATCTGTATGGTGATGAATTTGGTTGCGCCCTCTCCGTCGCGAACGAGCGCCTGGGCAAGGAATTCCGCTACTTCCGTGATGGCGTCCAGAAAAAGCTTGAATTCGGGTGAATCGGATTTCCCGATCTCCACCCCTCCTCCCTGCCCGGTAGCAACGACGATCAGCGAATCGTTCGTCGAAGTATCCCCGTCCACCGTCACGCAGTTGAAGGTCCGCTCTGTCGCGTATGCGGTCGCCTGCTGGAGAAGTTTCGGATCAACGGTTGCGTCGGTCGCGATGAAACCCAGCATGGTCGCCATATTGGGACGGATCATTCCCGACCCCTTCGCGATGCCGGTGATGGAAACGATGTGCCCGCCTATCTCCACTTTTCTGGAGCAGGCCTTCGCCACGGTGTCGGTCGTCATGATCGCAGTCGCCGCCTGCGCCCAGTTACCTTCAGCAAGGTTGTCGATACAACGGGGCAGGCCGGCGGCGATGCGATCGACCGGCAACGGCTCCATGATCACGCCAGTGGAGAACGGCAGAACTTCGTCGGCTTCGCAGCCCAGCAATCTGGCGACTTCCGCGCAAGTCTGCTGGGCACGCAACATACCGTCGTCACCTGTCCCCGCGTTGGCGCAGCCCGTATTGACGAGCAGCGCCCGCACGCTGCCCTTCTGCAAATTTGCTTTTGCCAAGGTGACGGGCGCGGCGCAAAACCGATTGCGCGTAAACACACCGGCGACTCGCGCACCGGGCGCCAGTACCATGATCAGCAAATCCTTGCGGTTTGCCTTGCGTATGCCGGCTTCGGTGATGCCAAGCTGGACCCCCTTTATGGCCAGCAGGCTGGCCGGGTCCGGTAAAGAGAGATTCACCGCCATCGTTGAACTGTCCCCACGCTTGTCGTCACAACCAACCGGAACGCCTGCTCTTGCGTGGCGTCAACCCAGCTTGCCGTGGCACTGCTTGTATTTTTTCCCGGAGCCGCAAGGGCAAGGATCGTTTCTGCCGACTTTCTCGCTGTTGCGAACCACCGGCTGCACCTTTACGTCGGCATTCGCCTTCTCAAGAGCCTCGTCGGGATCTTCGTTCTGGTGATACTGGACATTCTTGAGTTCCGACTGCTCTTGTTTCTCAACCGCGGCGTCGACTTCCTGGGCTGTCTGGATCCTGACCATCATCAACTGACGGGTCACTTCCAGGCGAATCGTATCGAGCAGCAGCGAAAACAGCTCGAATGCCTCCCGCTTGTACTCCTGCTTGGGGTTTTTCTGCGCGTAACCGCGCAGGTGAATGCCCTGGCGCAGATGATCCAGCGCGGAAAGATGCTCGCGCCAATGGCTGTCGAGGAAATTCAGCATGATGGCGCGTTCGTAGTCGCGGACCTTCTGCGGCTCGACAACCGAGAATTTCTCGTCGTAATTCGCATGGGCTGCATCGACGATGCGCGCTCGAAGATGCTCTTCGTCGAGGTTATCTTCCTTTTCCAGCCATTCATGGACCGGAATGCTCAATCCGAATTCGCCTGCAAAGCTTCGTTCGAGGCCGGGAACATCCCATTGTTCCTCGACGCTACCCGGCGGTATGTGCTGCGCAATGACGGTCTCGACCGCACCTTCGCGCATCGATCGAATAGTGCCGGAAATGTCTGTTGCTTCAAGCAACTCGTTGCGCTGCTGGTATATGACCTTACGCTGGTCGTTCGAGACGTCGTCGTATTCGAGCAACTGTTTCCGGATATCGAAATTGCGCGCCTCGACCTTGCGTTGCGCGTTCTCGATTGCGCGCGTAACCCACGGATGCTCGATGGCTTCGCCTTCCGGCATCTTGAGTCGATCCATGATCGCCGCCACTCTGTCGGAAGCGAAGATCCGCAACAGTGGATCTTCGAGCGACAGATAGAAGCGGCTCGAACCGGGATCGCCCTGGCGTCCGGAGCGCCCGCGCAGTTGATTGTCTACACGCCTGGATTCGTGCCGCTCGGTACCCACAATATGGAGTCCACCGGCGTCGATGACCTGTTTGTGCAGGTTCTGCCATTGCGCGCGAATGTCAGCCACGCGCTTTTCCTTGTCTGCGTCGGACAAATTCGAATCGTTGCGAATGCGGTTGATATCCGGCTCGGCATTGCCGCCCAGGACGATGTCAGTTCCACGACCTGCCATGTTTGTCGCGATGGTTATCATCTTGGGTCGTCCGGCCTGGGCGATGATTTCCGCCTCGCGAGCATGCTGCTTGGCGTTCAGTACCTGATGCGCTAGCTTTTCATTCTCAAGCAGCGCAGCGAGGATCTCCGAGTTCTCGATGGACGTCGTGCCCACCAGGACGGGCTGGCCCTTCTGATAGCATTCCCTGATGTCGTTGATCACGGCCCGGTGCTTTTCCTGGGCAGTGCGAAAAACCTGATCGAGGCGATCTTCACGAACCATCGCCATGTGGGTCGGCATGATGACCGTTTCGAGGCCGTAGATCTGCTGGAATTCGTAGGCCTCTGTATCAGCGGTACCCGTCATGCCGGCCAGCTTGCCGTACATGCGGAAATAATTTTGGTAGGTGATTGCCGCCAGCGTCTGGTTTTCCCGCTGTATGCGCACGCCTTCCTTGGCTTCAATCGCCTGGTGCAGCCCATCCGACCACCGCCGCCCCGGGGTCAGTCGACCGGTAAATTCGTCGACGATGACGATCTCGTCGTTTTGCGCAACGTAATGCTGGTCCCGATGGAACAGGGAGTGCGCACGGAGCGCCGCGTAGAGGTGATGCATGAGGTTGATATTCGCGGCATCGTAGAGGCTGCCGTTCTCGGGCAACATACCGGCGCGCGTCAACAAGGCCTCGGCATGCTCGTGGCCGGCTTCGGTCAACAATACCTGGTGCGCTTTCTCGTCGACCGTGAAATCACCGGGGCCATTCTCTTCCTTCACCCGAGTCAGGTTCGGGACGATTTCGTTCATGCGGTAATACAACTCGGTGCTGTCTTCCGCCTGGCCGGAAATGATCAGGGGCGTGCGCGCTTCGTCAATCAGGATCGAATCCACTTCGTCGACGATCGCGTAATGCAAGCCGCGCTGCACCCTCTCGGTGGTGAGAAACACCATGTTGTCGCGCAGATAGTCGAAGCCGAATTCGCTGTTCGTGCCATACGTTATGTCGGCTGCATAGGCTTGCTGCTTGAGTTCATGCTCCATCTGCGAAAGGTTGACGCCGACAGACAAGCCAAGGAATCTGTACAGACGACCCATCCATTCCGCGTCGCGACTTGCCAGATAGTCGTTTACGGTTACGACGTGAACGCCTTTGCCCCCGAGGGTGTTCAGATACGCGGGTAACGTGGCAACCAGCGTTTTGCCTTCGCCGGTGCGCATTTCGGCGATCTTTCCGTTGTGAAGTGCGATGCCACCGAGCAGCTGTACGTCGAAATGGCGCATCCCCAGCACCCGCCTGCTCGCTTCCCGAACGGTCGCGAACGCCTCCACGAGCAAGTTATCCAGCGGTTCGCCGCCGGCACCCCGTTGCCTTAAGGTATCCGTTCGGGCGCGCAGCTCCGCGTCGCTCAGTTTCTGAATCGCTGGTTCCAGCGCGTTGATCGCCTGGACTGAGTGGGAGTATTTCCGGAGGAGCCGGTCATTCCGGCTGCCAAATACTTTTTTGAGAATGCTGTTAATCATTGCTCACGATGTCCTTAAAGCAAGAGGGGTGGGAACGTCGCTCCCACCCCTCTTCAGGAATGCTTGATGTCTGTCAGTTCAGCCCGGCACCTGAAGGAAGCGGGCCGGATTCTGCGGAGCGCCCCATTGACGCACTTCGAAATGAAGGTGGGTTCCTGTCGAGCGCCCGGTGTTTCCGACCTCGGCGATTTTCTGTCCACGCAGAACTACGTCTCCAACCTTCGCAATAAGCTTGGACGAATGCGCGTAACGAGTAACAAGGCCGTTGCCATGATCGATTTCGATCATATTACCATACTGCGGATGCAGGTCTGCATACACGACCACGCCTCCTGCCGCCGCCGTAATTGCGGTCCCTTCGGCGGCCATGAAGTCCATTCCCTCATGGAACGCGTTCCATCCGGTGAACGGATCGATTCGCCAGCCGAAATTCGACGAATACCAGCCGGTGGCCACGGGCAATTCGGTCGGGAGTAGTTGTTTCTTCGCGTGCGAAAGCGTGAACATTGATTCCAGTACGCCAAGCTTGTCTGTGCGGTCGTCAACTTGTACCGCCAAGCTATCGACCTTGTCGGTCAACGCACTCATTGACAGTTCTTGCGCGGGAATCGACGATTGGGCGCCCCCGCGGGCGGGCACCTGGTCGAACATGAATTCGGTGGGCTTGATGCCTGCCAGCTTGGTGAGACGCTCGCCGAGAGTATCCAGGCGTAGCAATTTGGCCTGCATCTCGCCCAGCCGCGCCGCCATCGTGTTGAGGCTTTCGCGCAAATAGGACTGCGTCTTCCGGGTCTGCTCGGCCTGTACGGCTTCAAGCAGTGATTGCAGGTACGGGCTCTGATTGGTCACCGCGTACCGCAAAGAAAAGTAATTAAGCAGGACTGCCAGCGAAACGATGACAAGACCTGTCAGCAACGCAAGAAAAATAATCTGCGCCGCATTCAGAGAAAAACTGCGGGCCTGCGTCAATTTGTTGGAAACAAGAATAATATTCATCCGTTCCCCCGAAACTTCGATTCAGATTCGCATCTCATGACAGGCACACGCGTCGGCGTATTGCTTAACGACCACCCCGACTTCCGCCCTTTGCGACGACAGGTCGAGCAACTCGCGATCCTGCAAACCGTAATAACCGAAATCCTGCCCGCTGGCCTTACCGTGCGGGCCGTCTTGCTGAAAGCCGGCGAATTGACTCTCTACGCCGATAACGGTGCGGTTGCTGCCAAGCTAAAGCATCTAGCCCCAAGAATTCTGGCCAAATTGCGCCAACGGGGATATGAGGTTACTGGAATCCACCTCCAAGTGCAAACAAGAATTCGCGATAACCCATTGCCAACAAAACAGATTTGTGTTGGCTCGCAAGGGCGCTCAGCAATCCAGGCGTTGGCGGAGAAGCTTCCTCGCGGCGATTTGAAAGTCGCGCTCTCCCGCCTTGCGCGCCGAATCTAGGTCAGATTGCGACGGCAATTCTTTCCAGGGCGAACAGCGCAACAATGATCAACAGGATGAGGACGCCGAACTTCAACAGTTGCCAGCCAAACCGGAGCCAGCGTTTGTCACGGGTAATGAGATAAACCGCTGCCGAATCACCTACGGCGATAAGCAGCAGAGATCCCAAGAGACGGACGATTATCACTTGACTGATCGGCGCGAAGCCGGCACGGAGCAACCGTCAGGCGGTTTGCAACTGCAACCGGAGAAACGCAGGCGCTTCTTCCGGTTTAAGGAAGGTTACAAATTCCCAGGACGTGGCGTCCTCCATCAGTCGCCGCAGCAAGCTGTTGTTCATGGCGTGTCCGGATTTGAATGCCGAATACGCTCCAATTACCGGGTGGCCCAGGAGATAAAGGTCGCCGATTGCGTCCAATGCCTTGTGCTTGACGAACTCGTCTTCGTACCTCAATCCGTCCGCGTTCAGCACTCGATAGTCGTCCATCACAATTGCGTTATCAAGACTGCCGCCAAGCGCGAGGCCCTGCGAACGCATGTTTTCCACGTCCTGCATGAACCCGAATGTTCGGGCCCGGCTCACTTCCTTGATATAAGAGGTGTGCTCGAAATCAACTACCACGCGCTTGTTCGAGTGGGCAAAAACGGGATGCCTGAAATCGATGCTGAAATCCACACGAAAGCCGTTGTAGGGCTCGAACTTGACCCACTTGTCGCCCTGCCTGACTTCGACCGGCTTTTTGATTCGAATGAATTTTTTCGCGACCGGCTGCTCCTCGATTCCCGCCGACTGGAGCAGGAAAATGAAAGGAGACGCAGATCCGTCCATGATCGGCACTTCGCCTGAGGTCAGATCGACATAGACGTTATCGATTCCCAATCCCGCGAGGGCGGACATCAGGTGCTCTACGGTTTGCACTCGCGTGCCATCGCGATCCAGACACGAGGACAAGCGCGTATCGCCCACGGCATAAGGATCGGCCTTGATTTCGACGACAGGATTCAGATCCACTCGCCGAAAAACTATCCCCGTATTGGGCGCAGCTGTGCGCAAGGTCAGATAGACCTTCTCGCCGGTGTGCAGGCCAACGCCAGTGGCACGAACGATGTTTTTCAGCGTGCGTTGTTTGATCATGGTTTGCACTCAAGCGGTGCGAGCTTGAAGCGCTCTCCCGCGTGGCCGCGTAAATATATGATTAATATAACATACAGACATGCGATTTGCCAGTGCCCGAAATTCGCCGTAATGCAGCAAATCACATGTCCGCCGCGTGCCCTCCCTATATGTGGTCAATCCGCCTGCTTTCTAAGAAATGCAGGGATATCGAGCACATCAAGGCCGGATTGCTTCATTGCTTCCACCGCGGCGTCCCGCGAACGACGACGCATGACTGCCGGGGTTTCGAGTTCGCCGTAATTAACCTCAATCAGCGATGAATCGGTTCCGGTCTTCAGCATGGTCAACGGCTTTTGTTGGCGGTGGTTGACCGCTCCGCCCAAACCTGTCGCCACCATGGTGACCCGCAACCGATCTTCCATATCCTCGTCGATGACCGTACCGACGATGACGGTTGCGTCGTCCGCCGTGAACCCCTTGATGGTGTTCATGACTTCGTGGACCTCTTTCATTTTGAGACTCATGCTGGCGGTAATGTTCACCAGGACACCGCGCGCGCCGGCAAGATTCACGTCTTCCAGCAAAGGACTCGCAACCGCCTGTTCCGCCGCCGAATGTGCACGATCGAGCCCGGCTGCAGTTGCGGAGCCCATCATTGCCATGCCCATTTCCGACATGACCGTGCGGACGTCGGCAAAATCGACATTCACCAGTCCCGGGCACTTGATCACTTCGGCGATGCCGGCGACCGCGCCGTGCAGCACGGTATTAGCTGCCTTGAACGCGTCCAGCATGCTGACGTCCTCGCCCAGTACCGTCATGAGCTTGTCGTTCGGGATCACGATGAGGGAATCGACGTGCCGGCAGAGTTCTTCCAGACCCTGCTGCGCGATCTTCTGGCGCTTGCCTTCGAAAGCGAATGGTTTGGTCACCACTGCAACCGTCAGGATGCCGAGTTCGCGCGCGGCCTCCGCCACGATGGGCGCGGCGCCCGTACCGGTACCACCGCCCATGCCCGCCGTCAGGAACAGCATATCCGCGCCTTCGATCAACTCGATGATGCGTTCGCGGTCTTCCATCGCCGCTTCCCGACCGATCTCGGGATTGGCGCCGGCGCCCAGGCCTTTGGTCACGTTGGGCCCAAGCTGCAGTACCGTCTTGGCCTTATTGCGCTTCAGCGCCTGCGAATCGGTATTGGCGCAGATGAACTCGACGCCGTCCACTCCCTCGCTAATCATGTGATCCACGGCATTACCGCCGCAGCCGCCCACGCCGACCACCTTGATGACCGCTTCCTGGGGTTGTGTATCCACGATTTCAAACATCAGCTGCCTCCTTAAACGAGAAGTTGTGAATCAATAAAAAACAAAATGCACCCTTGAATACCGCCGCCTAAAAATTCGTTTCGAACCATCGCTTCATGCGCACGACCATCTGTTTAACCGATCCGCTCTGCATTTTTTCGATCTGCTGTCTTTGGTGTTGGCTCAATCCCGCCAGGATCAACCCGACGCCCGTCGAATAGCGCGGGTTGCGAATGACTTCCGATAGTCCATCGGTGTAGTTCGGAAGCCCCAGACGCACAGGCATGTGGAATACCTCTTCGCCTAGTTCCACCATTCCCTGCATCGCCGCGCTGCCGCCGGTAATAACGATGCCGGACGAAAGCAATTCCTCGAATCCGCTGCGGCGCAGTTCGGCCTGGACGAGTGAGTACAATTCCTCCACGCGCGGCTCGATCACTTCCGCCAGCGTTTGGCGCGACATCTTTTTAGGGCCGCGCTCGCCGACGCCCGGTACCTCGACCGTTTCCTGCGAATCCGCCAGCTCGCGCAGAGCACATCCATATCGACGCTTGATCTCCTCGGCTTCCTTGGTGGGCGTGCGCAACGCCATCGCGATGTCGTTGGTTATCTGGTCCCCCGCGATCGGAATTACCGAGGTATGCCGAATGGCACCCTGGGTAAATACGGCGATGTCCGAAGTCCCTCCGCCGATGTCGATCAGGCAAACGCCGAGATCCTTCTCGTCCTCGGACAGCACGGCCATCGCCGAAGCAAGCGGCTGCAGGATGAGGTCATTGACCTCAAGGCCGCAGCGACGCACGCATTTCATAATGTTCTGGGCGGCGGAGACGGCGCCGGTGACGATATGCACCTTCACTTCAAGCCGCACGCCGCTCATGCCGAGCGGTTCGCGCACGTCTTCCTGCCCGTCGATCACGAATTCCTGGTTCAGTACATGAAGGATCTGCTGGTCGGTGGGAATCGGAATTGCCTTTGCAGTTTCGACCACACGATCCACGTCGTTCTGCGCGACTTCGCGGTCCTTGATCGCGACCATGCCGTGGGAATTGAAGCTGCGAATGTGGCTGCCAGCGATTCCCGTCCAGACGTCGCGAATCTTGCAATCGGCCATGAGCTCTGCCTCCTCCAGCGCGCGCTGGATGGCGTTGACCGTGGACTCGATGTTCACCACGACGCCCTTTTTTAGCCCGCGCGACGGCGAGCTGCCCATGCCTATGACTTCAAATCCGCCGTCCGCCTTCATTTCAGCGACGATGGCGGCGATCTTCGACGTACCGATGTCGAGACCCACGATCAGATTCTTGCTTTCTTTTCTTCCGCTCAATGCCATGTCGTCTGGATACCTTTTGTTCAGGTCTTTTTCCGGGTCCACTTCAATCCCGGGCTACGAACGGCAAATCCGTTGGAGTAACGAAGGTCGACATAGCTCGCCGGCTGCGGCAGCTTCGCCACCGTGCTCTCGTAGGCCGCGACGAACCCGGCCAACCGGGATTCGAGGTTGTCGCGCCCCAGCTCGAGCACGACTCCGTCATCGAGCTTCAGCACCCAGGCTCGCCGCGCGGAAAGCGTGGCGCGTACGATGTGCCGGCCAACCGGCTCGAGCGCATTTTCGAATTCCTGGAATCGGTTCACGACTTCCGGTCCACTTCCCTCGGGTCCCATCAGCACCGGTAGCGTGGTGTTCACGGCTGCTTCGAAGACTTCGCCCTGTGCGGTCACCAATGCGGTCGAACCCCAGCGTGCGAATGGCTCGTACTCCTCGACGGTTATTTCGAGCCGGTCCGGCCATTGCCGACGTACGTTGACCCGCCGCGCCCACGGCAGCTTTTCGAAAGCAGCGCGCAACTGCGCAAGGTCGACAGTGAAAAAATTTCCGCGTAATTCCCTTGTCGCCACGGCTTCGACCTGCTCGTGGGTCACATGCGTCACGTCACCCACCAGTTGGACTTCGCGCAACGGGAATATCGGCAGGTGAATCACATAGTGCGTCGCGCCGTAGAGCACCAGCACGACGGCAACGCCGAAGAGCATATTTGCGCTCAACCTCAGAGCCGCCACGTCATCCCACATGTGCGCTCTCCAATATGCGCAGCACGAGATCGGGAAACGATAATCCTGCCTGTCGGGCCGCCATCGGCACCAGGCTGTGTCCCGTCATGCCCGGCGACGTATTCATTTCCAGGAACGAGTAAGTGTTGTCGGCACGCAGGATCAGATCCGCCCGACCCCAGCCTTCGCAACCGAGAATTTGAAATGCCTTCAGTGTCATTTCGCGAACGGACTGCTCGATGGCCGGCGCTATGCCCGCGGGGCAGTGATATTTGGTCTCGTCGCTGAAGTACTTGTTCTGATAATCGTAGTTGCCTTGGGGCGCCTCAATCCGGATGAGGGGCAATGCCACGTCTCCGAGAACCGACGCGGTCAATTCGCGGCCCTCGACAAATTCTTCAGCGAGCACCATGCGGTCATGGCGTGCAGCAAGCGCGTACGCGGCTGGCAAATCTTTGGCAGCGAGAACCTTGGTGAGCCCGATGGTCGAGCCTTCATGCACGGGTTTGATGATCAGTGGCAGTCCAAGCGCGCCTACGAGGGCATTCCAGTCCGTGGCTTCATCCACCAGCCTGTCGTCGGGCACCGGAACACCGAGCGCGCGCCAGATAACCTTGGTGCGCCATTTGTCCATCGCCAGCGCGCTCGCCATGACGCCGCTTCCGGTGTAGGGAATGCCCATGACCTCAAGCGCGCCCTGTACGGTTCCGTCTTCGCCGAAACGCCCGTGCATCGCGATGAAAACGCGATCGAAGCGATCTCGCTTCAGCTCCGCGACATCGCGCTCCTTCGGATCGAACGAATGGGCATCGACACCGGATTCGCGCAGCGCGCCGAGCACGGCATTGCCGGATAAAAGGGAAATTTCCCGTTCGCCCGAACGTCCGCCCATGAGAACGGCCACCTTGCCGAAACGCGAGGGATTCATCGCTACGCTCATGCCTCACCCACGATGCGCACTTCGCGCTCCAGCACTACGCCGGTTTCGCGTTCGACCGTTTCCTGCACGAGCGTGATCAGGTCTTCGATATCGCGCGCCGTCGCGTCGCCCGAGTTGACGATGAAGTTGGCGTGGACGACGGAAACCTCTGCCCCTCCGATGCGCTTGCCCTTCAATCCGCACTGTTCGATCAGTCGTGCGGCGAAATTGCCCGGGGGATTGCGAAACACCGAGCCGGCGTTGGCTTCGGCCAGCGGCTGTGTGGCGAGACGCTTGGCAAGCAGTTCCTTGATGCGTTTGCGGGCGCGGTTGCCATCTCCATGCTTGAACTGGAACCATGCAGCCACAAAAATTTCATCGCCCGCCTGGAGGGGAAGCACGCTGCGATAGCCAATCGCGTAGTCGTGCGGTTCGCGGATCTGCAACCTTCCGCTGCGATCCACGGTGCGCACTCTGGCGATTGCGCTCCAGGTCTCGGTACCGAAGCATCCTGCGTTCATCGCAAGCGCGCCGCCGACCGTGCCAGGAATGCCGGCGAGAAATTCCGCACCTTCGAGATCGTTGTTGGCCGCAAGCCGCGCGACTTTGGGGTTCGGCACGCCAGCTTCCGCGTAGATCTCCGAATATTCGGAATTTTGCTCAAGCAAGATTTTTCCGAGCACGCCGTGCATGAAGAGGACCGTCCCGGGGAAACCGCCATCGCGTACCAGGAGGTTGCTGCCCAGACCAACGACGAGGAGCGGCTCATGCTCAGGCAACCTCGTCACGAAATCGCACAGGTCGTCGAGATCGGCAGGCGTGTAAGCGCAGTGAGCGGCGCCGCCGGCGCGCCAGCTCACGTGCCTATCCATCGGCACGTTGTGCTGGAACTCGCCTCGCAATCCACTGGTTTCGATCGCTGCCATCTCGGCCATATCCATGTTTCTTGACTCAGTTTCCCGTTGCGGTCCGACCAGCCACGCTGACCGTCGCGATTTTCCCGGCGACCGTCCCGATGGAACCCGCGCCCATCGTGATCACCACGTCGCCGTCTTGCGCCATCGCCAGAATCGCGACCGGCAGATCGCCGACTTTTTCCACAAATACCGGTTCGACCTTCCCTGCAACGCGCACGGCGCGTGCGAGCGCCCGTCCGTCGGCCGCCACGATCGGTGCTTCGCCAGCGGGATAAACATCCGTGAGCAACAATGCGTCGACCGATGAAAGAACTTTCACAAAGTCCTCGAAGCAGTCACGCGTGCGCGTGTATCGGTGGGGCTGAAACGCCAGGACCAGTCGACGACCCGGGAACGCCCCGCGCGCAGCTGCGAGCGTCGCCGCCATTTCCGCGGGGTGATGGCCATAATCGTCAATCACCGAAAACTTCCCGTCGGGTAACTTGCAATATCCATAGCTCTGGAAGCGCCGACCGACGCCGCGAAACTCCGCCAGTGCCTTGACGATCGCGGCATCGGGGACGCCCACCTCCATGCCGACGGCGATGGCGGCCAGTGCGTTTTGCACGTTGTGCACGCCGGGCAGATTCAAAACGACGTCGAGATGAGTCACCTTGGGCCCGCCGTTCCGGCGCACTACGCGGAAACGCATGCGGGTCCCATCCGCCTGCACGTCGATCGCGCGGATCTGCGACGCTTCCGACAATCCGTACGTGGTCACCTGCTTGGTAATGATGGGCAAAAGGCTCTTCACATTGGCGTCGTCGGCGCACAGCACCGCCATGCCGTAGAAGGGTAAATGCTCGATGAACTCGAGAAACGCCTGGCGCAGCCGGCCGAAGTCGTGGCCGTAGGTCTCCATGTGGTCGGCATCGATATTGGTGACGACCGCAAGCACGGGCTGCAGATACAGGAACGATGCGTCCGATTCGTCCGCTTCGACGACGATGAATTCACCGGTGCCGAGTTTGGCGCTCGAACCCGCCGCCTCGAGGCGACCGCCGATCACGAACGTCGGATCCATGCCCGCTTCGGCCAGCACACTTGCGACCAGGCTCGTCGTGGTGGTCTTGCCGTGGGTGCCGGCGATGGCGATGCCCTGCTTAAGGCGCATCAGTTCTGCCAGCATCATCGCGCGTGGCACGACCGGTATGCGCTTCGCGCGGGCCGCCGCCACTTCCGGATTGTCAGCCTTGACCGCCGTCGACGTGACCACGGCGTTGGCGCCGCTGACATTCGCTTCGTCATGGCCAATCTGGATGCGCCCACCGAGTTCCCGCAGGCGCGTCGTCACCGCCGTTTCTGATATATCGGATCCGCTAACCTCGAATCCGAGGTTCAGCATGACCTCGGCGATGCCGCTCATACCGGATCCGCCGATGCCAATGAAATGAACGTGTTTGACCTTGTGCTTCATGCCGCCGCCGCCACGCAATGATCCGCCACGACACGCGCGGCGTCAGGTTTGCCCAGCGCCCGTGCGCGATTCGCCATTTCCAGAAGGCGTTCGCGGGAAAATCCGAGGATCAGGTCCGCCAGCCCGCGCGGCGTGAGTTCACGCTGCTGCAACAGCACTGCTGCGGACTGATCCGAGAGATAACGTGCATTCGATGTCTGGTGATCGTCCACAGCCGAAGGGAATGGCACGAGCACGCTGGCGACGCCCGCCGCAGCGAGTTCCGAAACCGTCAACGCCCCCGCGCGGCAGATGACGAGATCGGCGCTGGCATACGCTTGCGACATGTCGCCGATGAATGCGACCGTCGCGGCGCGTACGCCGGCGGCGCGGTAGGCTTCCTCCAGTTGTGCGAGGTGCTTCTCTCCGGCCTGGTGCGTAACCTGCGGTCGTGTCGATTCGGGAATAAGGGCCAGCGCGCGCGGGACGATGTCGTTGAGCGCCTGCGCACCGAGGCTGCCGCCGACGACGAGGATCCTCAGGGAACCGCTGCGATCGCGGAATCGCTGGTCGGGTGCCGGTAACTGCGCAATGTCGCGTCGCACCGGATTGCCTGTCCACTCGCCATTCTTCAACGCGCCGGGAAACGCAATCAGAATACGATCTGCGATGCGTGCGAGGACTTTGTTGGCCAGGCCAGCGACGGAATTCTGTTCGTGCAGCACGAAGGGTCGCGCCAGCGCCGCGGCCATCATGCCGCCCGGAAAAGAAATGTAGCCACCCATCCCCAGCACGACATCGGGACGCACCCGGAAAATCGCACACGCGCTTTGCCACAGCGCGACGAGCAGGTTCAGCGGCAGCATGAGCGCACGCACGACGCCTTTGCCGCGCAATCCGGAGAATCGAATACCTTCCATGCGGTAGCCGTGCTGCGGCACCAGCCTTCCTTCCATGCCTTGCGGGGAGCCCAGCCAGACGATCGACCAGCCGTCGTCACGCAGCTGTTCGGCAACGGCCAGCGCCGGCATGATGTGGCCGCCGGTTCCGCCCGCCATGATCAGAATCGTCCTCACAGGGAGTAGCCCTTCATCATCTGGCGATTCTCGTAGTCGATGCGCAGCAGGATCGCCAGAGCGCAGCAATTGGCGAGAATGCCGCTGCCGCCGAACGACAGCAGCGGAAGCGTCAGGCCTTTCGTTGGCAGCACCCCCATATTCACGCCCATGTTGATGAACGCCTGCGCGCCGAGCCACAGCGCAATGCCCTGGGCCACCAGCGCGGAGAAAACGCGCTCCATGCGCGCGGCCTGATTCCCGATGACGAAGGCCCGCCAGATTAGCCAGCTGAATAACGCGATCACCGAGATCACACCGACGAAGCCGAGTTCTTCGGCAATGACCGCGAGCAGAAAATCGGTGTGCGCCTCGGGCAGGTAAAACAGCTTCTCGACACTCGCGCCCAGGCCCACGCCGAACCATTCGCCACGACCGAAAGCGATCAGTGCGTGCGAAAGCTGGTAGCCCTTGCCATACGGATCCGCCCAGGGATCCATGAATCCGATCACGCGCTGCAGGCGATAGGGCGATGTCCAGATCAGCAACACGAATCCGGCGAGGAGCGCGACGATTAGCGTGGCGAACAGCCTCCAGTTCATGCCACCGAGGAAGAGCACCCCCATGGCGACCGCCGTGATCACGGCGAATGCGCCGAAGTCCGGCTCGCGCAGGAGCAATCCGCCGGTGAGCAGCATGACCATCAGCATCGGCAGAAAGCCCTTGCGAAAGCTGTTCATGTGCGCCGCCTTGCGCACCGTGTAGTCCGCGGCATAAAGGACGGCGAACAGCTTCATCAGTTCGGAAGGCTGCAGGTTGGCCACGCCAAGCGATATCCAGCGCCTGCTGCCGTTGACCTCGCGTCCGATGCCGGGTATCAGCACCGCGATCAGCAGGACGACCCCGGCGCAAAACAGGTAAGGCGCGGCCTGTTCCCAGAAGCGCATCGGAAACTGGAAGCAGACGAATCCCGCCATCAGGCCGACGAACAGAAATACGCTGTGACGTATCAGGTAATACGCAGGCTGGTAGCCCGTGAAACGGCCACCTTCGGCAATGGCGATCGACGACGAATACACCATGATCAAACCGAGCGTTAGTAACAGGCCCGCGACGCTGACCACGGCGTAGTCGAATTCGGTGATGGTGGAAGGGCGGCCCGCCAAACCGATGTCGAGGGACATGTTCATGGCTGCGCCTCCAGCGCGCTGACTTCGTCCACGAAGACTTCGGCGCGGTGCCGGTAATCCCGGAACATGTCAAAGCTCGCGCATGCAGGCGACAACATGACGGCATCGCCCGGCTGGGAAATCTGGAAGGCGCTCCGCACCGCGTCTCGCATGCTGGCGGCGTGAATGATCGTGGTACCGGAGGTCTTGATTGCATCCTCGATCTTGTTTGCATCGCGACCGATCAGGATCACGCCTTTCGCTTTTTTGGCCACCGCATCGTGCAATGGCGAAAAGTCCTGGCTTTTGCCCTCGCCACCGGCAATCAGCACGACTTTGGCCGTCATGCCCATCAGCGCCGCAACAGTGGCGCCGACGTTCGTTCCCTTCGAGTCATCGTAGAAACTCACGCCGCCCACTTCGGCGATTTTTTGCAGGCGGTGCTCCAGTCCCTCAAAACCGTACAGCGCGTCGAGCAGCGGCTCGTAGGCCAGGCCGATTGCGCGGCACAGCGCCAGCGCGGCCAGAGCGTTGGCGGCGTTGTGCAGGCCGGCCACTTTCAATTCGGAAGCCATCATCAGGTTGGCGCGTCCTTCGGCGAGCCAGCGTTCGCCGTCAATCGTGCGCAGGCCCCAGTTGCCTTCGGCCCACGGTTCGTCCAGGCCAAAGGTAAAAACCTTGCGTCCCAGCCGGGCCATGGCGTGCGCGCGTTCGTCCTGCCGGTTCACGACCTGGACCCCGTCGCCGAAAAATATTCTCGATTTGGCTTCGGCGTACTCCTTCATGCCGGCATAGCGATCCAGGTGGTCCTCGCTCAGGTTCAGGACCGCGGCTGCGTCGGGATCCAGGCTGCTTGTCGATTCGAGCTGGAAGCTGGAAAGCTCGAGTACGAAGACGTCCGGACGACGACGTTTGCCCGCATTGATCTCCGTCAGGGCCTCCAGTATCGGCAAGCCGATGTTTCCCGCGACCAGCGTCCTGATTTTCGACTTGCGCACCATTGCCCCGACCATCTCGGTGACCGTGCTCTTGCCATTCGATCCGGTAATGGCGATGACCCTGGTCCCGGGGAACTCCTGCCGGGTTCGCGCGAACAACTCGACGTCGCCGACGATGTCCAGGCCGCGCTGCGCCGCCGCGCGCACCAGCGTCTGCGCCATTGGCACCCCGGGACTGATCGCGACGAGATCGATATCCATGAAACTTTTCGGCTGGAACTCGCCGACATGCAACTCCACTTTCGGAAGCTCCTCGCGCAGGCGTGCGGCAAATGGCGGCGACTCGCGGCTATCCGCGACCCGCACGAGGGCACCGCGGGCATCGAGCCAGCGCGCCATCGACATTCCGCTTGCGCCGAGTCCTAGCACGAGAGCCCGCCTATTTTTCAGCTCGATTGGCACGCACACACCCAATGGCAATCCCCGGTTGCGGGAGCCCCCTCGTTGCCATCACCGGCTCACGGTTTGCGCTTCTCATCTGAGCTTCAGCGTCGACAGTCCGATGAGGACCAGCATCATCGTGATGATCCAGAAGCGAACCACCACCTGCGTTTCCTTCCAGCCCTTCAATTCATAGTGGTGGTGAAGCGGCGCCATCCGGAAAATTCGCTTGCCCGTTAGCTTGAAGGAAGCCACCTGCAGGACGACGGAGAGCGTTTCCACGACGAAGACGCCGCCCATGATGAACAGCACGATTTCCTGGCGGACCACGACCGCGATGGTGCCGAGCGCACCGCCAAGCGCCAGCGCGCCAACATCGCCCATGAATACCTCGGCGGGATAGGCGTTGAACCACAGGAATGCGAGGCCGGATCCTGCAAGCGCCGCGCAGACCACCGTCAACTCCCCGGCGCCGGGAATCAGCGGAAATCCGAGATAGCGCGCATAGATGGCATTGCCCGCGACATACGCGAAAACGCCGAGCGCGCTGCCGACCATGACAGTCGGCAGGATCGCGAGGCCGTCGAGCCCGTCGGTCAGGTTGACCGCATTGCTGGTACCGACGATCACGAAGTAACTCATCACGATGAAGCCGATGATTCCCAGCGGATAGTTGACCTGCTTGAACAGCGGCACGATCAGTTCCGTTTGCGCCGGAATCGTCGCCGAAGTCGCGAGATACGTTGCGGCGGCGAGGCCGATCACCGACTGCCAGAAAAACTTGGCGCGTGCGGACAAGCCCTTGGGATTGCGGTGCACGACCTTGCGATAGTCGTCGATCCAGCCGATCAATCCGAAGCCCAGTGTGACGATTAGCACCACCCACACAAAACGGTTGTGCCAGTCAGCCCACAGCAACGTCGTCACGACGATCGAAATCAGGATCAGCGCACCGCCCATCGTCGGTGTGCCGGCCTTGGAGAGGTGGGACTTCGGTCCGTCGTCGCGCACCGACTGCCCGATCTTGTACGCAGTCAGCTTGCGAATCATGATCGGGCCGACAACAAAGGAAATCACCAGTGCCGTCAGCGTCGCGAGCACCGCTCGCAACGTGATGTAGTTGAACACGTTGAACGCGCGGATGTGGAGGTCGTCGGCCAACCACTGAGTCAACGCCAGCAACATCAGGCGGCTCCTTTCATGGTCGGTTCGCCATTCACGGCACCCAGCGCTTCCACGACGCGTTCCATGCGCATGAAGCGCGAGCCCTTTACCAGGACCGTCACGCCGTTCTCGAGCTGTCCCGACAGTTCCGTCACGAGCTCGGGCACATCGGAGAAATGCTTGGCACCCGATCCGAAACTGCGCACGGCGGCGGCACTCGCCTCGCCAAGGGCCAGCAGGACATTGACGCCAGCGCGCCGGGCGAACTCGCCCAGCTTCTCGTGCAGTGCCATTACGTCTGCACCGAGTTCGCCCATGTCACCCATCACGAAAATTTTCCGACCCGGGTAGGCGACGAGAACCGAGATCGCCGCCTGCATCGATTCCGGATTGGCGTTGTAGGTATCGTCAATCACCAGCGCGCCGGAAGGATGGCGCTTGCGTTGGAGCCGGCCCTTGACGCCGGTGTAGGCGGCAAGTCCCGCGGCCATCGCCGCGGCCGGGACATTCAGCGCGTGGGCGCAAGCGACCGCGGCCAGCGCATTCTTGATGTTATGCAAACCCGGGATGGCCAGCGTTGCGACAAACTCCTCGGCCGGAGTACGGAACGTAACCAGACTAGCGAAAGCCGCGAGTTCATAGCGCGCGGAAATTTCCGCATTGCGATCGAGGCCGAACTCGACGATGCGGCGACCTCCCGCGACAGCGCGCCATTTCTTTGCGAAGCGATCGTCAACGTTGATGACCGCAATACCGGAATCCGGCACGCCGCCAAATATTTCGGACTTCGCCTGCGCGATGGCTTCCAGCGAACCGAGTTCGCCCACGTGCGCGCTGCCGGCGTTGTTGATCAGCGCCACGTCGGGCCTGGCGAGTGCCGACAAATACGCGATTTCGCCGAGATGGTTCATACCCATTTCGATGACCGCGTAGCGATGCGCAGCGTTCAGGCGCAGCAGCGTCAGGGGCATGCCGATGTCGTTGTTGAAATTACCCGCGGTCGCAAGAACGCCGGAGTCACCAGCGACCTGGCGCAGGATGGAAGCGAGCATTTCCTTGACCGTCGTCTTGCCGTTGCTGCCCGTGATTGCGGTTAGCGCAATGGTGAAGCGACCGCGCCAGTAGGCTGCGAGCCTTCCCAGCGCGAGGCGCGTGTCCTCTACTTCGAGCACTCGCGCATTCGGTGTCGAAAGTTTCGCTCCCCGTGAGACCATTACCGCAACGGCGCCCGCGGCCAGTGCCTGGTCGGCAAACGCCTGTCCGTCGAAATTATCGCCACGAAGGCCGACGAACAAATCGCCCGCGCGCAAGTTGCGACTGTCGGTCGTCACTCGATTGAACTCCGCGTTGGCGCCCACGTGGCGTGCGCCGATCGCAATTGCAGCGGCTGCGAGGTCAAGCATGGCTCGCGCCCCCCATCCGCCGCCGCAGACCTTCGCGCGCAACCAGTGTGTCGTCGAAGGGCAATCGTTGCCCTCCGATCTCCTGATAGGTTTCGTGGCCTTTGCCGGCGATCAGGACGACGTCTTCCGTGGAAGCCGATTGAAGTGCCTTGAAGATTGCCGCGGAACGATCGATTTCGATTTCGTAGTTCGGATGGGATCCGGCAGCGATCTCTTCCACGATCGCGCGCGGATCCTCGGAACGCGGGTTGTCGCTGGTAACGATGGCCCGGTGCGCGAGGCGCGTGGCGACTTCGCCCATGACGGGGCGCTTGCCGGCGTCGCGATCACCGCCGCAGCCGAATACGCAAATAAGACTGGCACCGGGAGCGAGCAATGCGCGCAAAGTCTGCAGGACTTTCTCCAGCGCGTCAGGCGTATGCGCGTAGTCGACGACCACGAGCGGTGCGTCGGGCAGGCGGATCATCTGCAATCTTCCTGGCACCGGCTCGACCTGCGCGATCGCCTCGACGGCGTCGTGCAATGCCATCTCGGTGGTCATCAGCACGCCCAGCACGCCGAGCAGGTTCGTGGCATTGAATTCGCCGATCAGGCGGCTGCGCAATTGCGCAGCCCCCCAAGGCGTACTGATCTCGAGTTTCAATCCGCGCGTGGAGAGGTCCAGTTTGTGTCCGGCGATTTCGCCGCGGCCCAGGCCGTAACCCAGCACGTTCACGCGCGAGCGGTCGATCGACTGCGCCAGAGAGCGACCGAACTCGTCATCGACGTTCACGACGGCGTGTTTCAGGCCGGGCCAGCGAAACAACTTCGCCTTCGCCGCGCCGTAGTCCTCCATGCTGCCGTGGTAATCAAGGTGGTCGCGCGACAAATTGGTGAACAACGCCACATCGAATTCGACTCCTTCGACGCGCCCCTGGTCGAGCCCGTGCGAGGACACTTCCATGGCGCAGCCGAAGGCGCCCTCGGTGCGCAAGGCCGCCAATCGCGCCTGCAGCGAGACGGCGTCCGGTGTCGTGTTCATCGCGAAATCGAGCGCACCGGGAAAGCCGCTTCCCAACGTGCCGATCACCGCGGTCTTCCGACCGAGGCCACCCAGCGATTGCGCGATCCAGTGCGAGCACGACGTCTTGCCGTTGGTCCCGGTCACGCCGGCGAGCCATAGATCGCGTGAGGGATATTCGAAAAAGCGGCTGGCAATTTCACCGACGTGCATGCGCAGATCCGTGACACCGAGATTCGGTACCCGCCACCCTGCATCCCATTGAAAGCCGCTGCGTTCCCAGATCACAGCGCTGGCGCCCGCGGAGATTGCCTGGGCAATATGCGCACGCCCATCCGCACGCTGCCCGGGATAGGCCAGAAAAAGGTCTCCGCGCTTGATCTTGCGACTGTCGAGGGCGACGCCACTCGCGCGAATGCTGAGCGCATCGAGTGCGCCCGCGTCGAATCGTGCACCGGACAGCGCCGCGTCCGTCATACCTCTTCCCTCACGACCGGTGTCGCGTCGGGGGAGATCACATTGTCGGGTGTGGCATCGGGTTCAATGCCGAGCAGGCGAAGCGCGCCGGCCATGACGTTGCTGAACACAGGGGCGGCGACTTCGCCGCCGTAGTAGGACTTGCCGCCGGGCTCGTCAAGCATGACGGCGATGACCAGGCGCGGTTGCGAGGTGGGCGCGAAGCCTACGAACGAGGCCACATAGCGATCGTTGGCGTACGAGGCGCCGATCAGCTTGTGCGCGGTACCGGTTTTGCCGGCGACTCGATAGCCCGCCACTTGCGCGCGCGTCGCGGTACCGCCCGGTTGCGTGACCATTTCGAGCATCTTGCGAACCGAAGCCGCAGTGCGCGCGGACATGACACGCTTGCCGTCCACGGGTTGGTCGCGCCGGATCAGGGTGATCGGTTTGAGTTCGCCGTCCGTCGCAAATACCGAATAAGCCCGCGCCAGTTGCAGCAGGCTGACCGAGATGCCATGGCCGTAGGACATGGTGGCCTGTTCGATCGGTTTCCAGGTCTGATACGCGCGCAGCTTGCCGGTGGCCTCGCCGGGAAAACCCACCTTCGTCGGCACGCCGAATCCCACGTCGGACAGCATCGTCCACAATTTCTGCGGCGCCATCGACAGCGCCATCTTGGCCGACCCCACATTCGATGATTTCTGGATGACCTGCGCGACCGTCAGTATTCCTTCCGCATGCGCGTCGTGGATCGTGCGATTGCCGATGGTATAGCGACCGCCCTCGGTGTCGATCAGGCTGCCGGGACTGACCAGACCGGATTCCAGCGCCGCTGCAACCGTGAATGGCTTCAACGTGGATCCCGGTTCGAACAGATTGACCACCGCGCGATTGCGCGAACGGTCAATCTTCATCGTGTCGCGATTGTTCGGGTTGTAGGTAGGCCAGTTCGCCAGCGCCAGCACTTCGCCTGAATTGACGTCAAGCACGACGATGCTGCCGGCTTTCGCTTCGTTCAGCGCGATTGCGCTCTTCAGTTCGCGAAAAGCCAGGTACTGGATGCGTTGATCGATCGACAGCGCCAATTCGCGCCCCGGCTGGGGCGCGCGAATGCTTTCGATGTCTTCGACAACGTGGCCAAGGCGGTCCTTGATCACGCGACGGCTACCGGGCTTGCCGCTCAACCAATCCTGGTACGCGAGTTCAATGCCCTCCTTGCCGATGTCGTCGACGCTGTTCATGCCGACAACGTGCGCGGTGATTTCAGCCGAGGGGTAATAGCGACGGTACTCGCGCTTGAGAAATACGCCGGGCAGATTCATTTGCACAACCTTTGCGACCAGGTCCGGGGGTAACTGGCGCTTCAGGTAGACGAAGTCGCGATCGGGTTCCGCGAGTTTTTTCTTGAGCTCCGCTGCATCCATTCCGAGCAGCCGGGCCAGCTTCGAACGCTGTTCGGGACTCAGGTTGGCGTCTGCCGGGACGGCCCACACCGATTCGACCGGCGTACTCAACGCCAGCGGTTCGCCGTTGCGATCGGTGATCATTCCGCGATGCGCGGAAATTTCCATCACATGGGCGTAGCGATTTTCGCCCTTTTGCTGCAAGAAATCGCTGCGCAGCCCCTGCAGGTAAAGAGCCCGCGCCGCCAGGATCATGAATCCGAAAAACACCAGCAGCATGAGCAGCCGCGCCCGCCAGACAGGCAGGCGCACCGAAAGTGCCGGGTTCATGGAATGGTTCATGGCCTGGACGGCGCGGAAGGGGGAGGAACGAGGTGCACGCGCGCAACGGGCGGGGTCCGCATTTGCAGGTTGTTCACTGCAATCTTCTCCACCCGGGAATGCATCGCCCAGGTGCTTTGTTCAAGCTGCAATTGTCCGTATTCGACTTCGAGTTGCCTGGCCTGGTCCTGCTGCTTCTGCAACTCCACAAACAACTTCCGCGACTTGTGCTGCGAGGTGACCAGCGCGAGGGAACAGATCACCAGGATCACAGCCAACGCCAGATTGATCTTGATCATGCCGCGAGCCTTTCGGCGACCCGCATGATTGCGCTGCGCGAGCGCGGATTCGCCTGCACTTCCGCATCGGTCGCGCGTATCGCTTTTCCAACGAGCTTCATGCGCGACCTGGGCATTTCTGCTGCCCGCAAGGGCAATCGCCTCGGTACCGCAGCCGGTTGCGACTCGGCGCGCATGAACTGCTTGACGATGCGATCTTCCAGCGAATGGAAACTTATGACGACCAGGCGCGCGCCGTCAGCGAGCATCTCCACGCTCCGGGGCAGCGCTACTTCCAACTCTTCAAGCTCCTTATTGATGTGAATCCGAAGAGCTTGGAAGGTACGCGTCGCCGGATCCTGCCGTGGTTCGCGCGCGGGAACGGCTTTTGCCACGATCTGGGCAAGTTGCCGTGTGCGGTCGACAGGGCCTCCCGATCTAGCCGCAACAATCGCTCTTGCAATCTGTTTAGCAAACCGATCTTCGCCATAGCGTCTGATGACTCCCCCGATTTCCAGTTCAGATGCCGAATCGAGCCACTGCGCTGCGGTCTGTCCGCGGCTCGTGTCCATTCGCATGTCGAGCGGTCCGTCGAAACGAAAACTGAATCCGCGTTGTGCCTCGTCGATCTGCGGAGATGACACCCCAAGATCGAACAGCACGCCGTCCACATGCTCTACGCCCCGCTCCAGCAACACATCCTTCAGTCCGCCAAATCCCGCATGAACCACCGCGAAACGCGGGTCCTCTATCGCTTGCGCGTGCGTAACCGCTTCCGGATCGCGATCGAATGCAACCAACTTTCCGTCCTTCCCCAGCCGCTGCAGGATCGCGCGACTGTGGCCGCCGCGCCCGAATGTGGCATCCACATAAATTCCGTCGGGCCTGATGCGCAACGCCTCGACCGCCTCTTCCAGCAAAACCGTCTGATGCGGAGTCATCTCGCGCCCCGATGCAACTCAAAGCGCAAAGTTCTCCATGCCCGCGGGCAGCTTGTCGGGATTCGTCGACAGTTGATCGAGCTGCTTTTCCCAGGCTTCCTGGCTCCAGATTTCGAAATGACTGCCCTGGCCAACCATCATCACGGACTTTTCGAGACCAGCGAATTTGCGCAATTCGGGCGAGATCAACAGGCGCCCCGCCCCATCAAGCTCGATGTCCTCGGCGAAGCCAACCAGAAGGCGCTTCCACAAACTGGCCTGCGGATCGAAACTGGCGAAACTCATGATGCGAGCGCGAATGGGCTCCCAAGCCGGTGCGGGATAGAGGAGAAGACAACGATGGGGGTGTGCGGTAAGCACTTGCTTACCTTGACTCCCCGATTGCAGCTCGTCCCGATGCCGGGTAGGGACCGCAAGCCGACCCTTGGCATCCAGATTGAGTGCTGTCGCTCCCTGAAACATCGTTTTTCGCGCCCCGGAAAGTCAGGAAAGACTTGCGTTTCCCACTTAAACCTACTTTTCCCCACTTTATGGGAAAAAAAAATCGAGGTCAAGCAAATACGGCATTTTTTGCAACTGCGCCAAAGACTTACCGGAAAGTCTTGAAGCCGGATAACCCAAAAAAATAACCATTGTTTTTCAGGGGTCTAAAATGGATATTGAATCTTTATTCGAGAAAAATCGGAAAAACAGCCGAAAAGCGGGGATCGAGGGAAGGGAAAGCGAAGCTGGCCTGTAAGCCGGGTTCTGTCGGCGTCTTTCGACGCCTGGCAGTCATTCATCTGGGCCGACAGTTGCCTGGCGGCTCGAGCAACCTACCCGGGAGCAGCGCGAGCAGCGCTATTGCCCCCCTATTTGGTCTTGCTCCGGATGGGGTTTGCCGTGC
>JBDTTE010000003.1:0-45498 GCA_039930785.1 Betaproteobacteria bacterium
GTCTCCACGTTCTTGGCATCCGGTGTTTGCACCAGCAGGCCGCCGCCGACGCGCTTGGTGTCGAGCGGATTGTGTCCGCCGCCAAGCGCAACTTCCAGCACGCGCACGTTGGTTTTCTTTGCCAGCACGGCGGTCACGTCCGCGCCTATGCGCGGCGCGATCAATACTTCCATGAACTGCTGGGAGACGGCCTCTGCGGTCTGTGCGTCGATCTCGCGGTTGAAGGCGATGATGCCGCCGAAAGCCGAGGTCGGATCGGTCTTGAATGCACGCCGGTAGGCTTCGGCCGTGTCCGCGCCGATGGCCACTCCGCACGGATTCGCGTGTTTGACGATGACGCACGCCGGCTCCGCGAAAGTCTTCACGCATTCCCAGGCGGCGTCGGCGTCGGCGATGTTGTTGTAGGACAACTCCTTGCCTTGCAACTGGCGATAGTTGCCGAGCGTGCCGGCGGCCGGACCTGGATCGCGATAGAACGCTGCTTGCTGGTGCGGATTTTCGCCGTAGCGCAAATCCTGCACCTTCGCGAAGCTCATGTTGATCTGCTCGGGAAAGGCCGTGCGCTTGCCGAGGCTATCCGTCGCCGTCAGGTAATTGCTGATCGCGCCGTCGTATGCGGCCGTGTGCGAAAACGCCTTCCGCGCCAGGCGATAGCGGGTTTCCTCGCTGATCGCACCGCCGGCGGCCTTCATCTCGGCCGCAAGTACGGAATAGTCGGCCGGATCCGTGACCACCGCTACATGTCGCCAGTTTTTCGCCGCGGCGCGCACCATCGTGGGCCCGCCGATATCGATGTTCTCGATGGCATCATCGAGCGTGCAATCCGGATTTGCGACGGTCTGCACGAAGGGATACAGGTTCACGGCCACAAGATCGATGGTTTGAAAACCGGCGCCACCGAGCGCCTGCATGTGTTCGGGAACATCGCGTCGGGCAAGGATGCCCGCATGCACCTTCGGATGCAGCGTCTTTACGCGCCCGTCGAGCATTTCCGGGAAGCCGGTGTAATCGCCGATCTCAATGACAGGGACGCCCGCCTCGCGCAAAAGCCTTGCCGTGCCGCCCGTTGAAAGGATGTCGAAGCCGAAGGCGTGCAGGGCGCGCGCAAAATCCGCGGCACCGGTTTTGTCGGACAGGCTGATCAGGGCTTTGCGCTTGTTCATCGATAGCGGTTCAAAAGTAAACCGCCCGTCGATCATCGACGGGCGGCGTAGTCGGGCGGCGGCATCGCCAGCTTACTTGATGCCGTAGTCCTTCATCTTCTTGCGCAGGGTGTTGCGGTTCAGACCCAGCAACTGCGCAGCCTGCGTCTGGTTGCCGGAAACACGGTGCAGCACGATCTCCAATAAAGGCTTCTCGACAGAATGCATGACCATGTCGTATATCGCACACGGGCGCTCGCCATCGAGGTCGCGGAAGTAGCCGTCCATTGCCCTGCGCACGCAGCGGGCGATTTCGTTTTCATTGATCATGCCGCCAGTTCCCCGATGTAGTTCAGGCACCCGCCGTGGGACGAAAGTCCGTCCAGGAAGTGTTCCACCGCGGCCAGTTGCGCCGTCACGGTGTCCAGCCTGTTCATCGCCTGGCGGAATTCATTTCCCCCCGCCAGTCCCTTGACATACCAGCCGATATGCTTGCGCGCGATGCGCACGCCAGCCTCGTCGCCGTAAAGCGCGTACAGGTTATGCAAGTGCTGTACCAGCACGTCGCGAATCTCGGCAATGCGCGGCGCAGGCAGGTGGGTGCCGTTCTCGAGATAATGCGCGATCTCGCGAAAAATCCACGGCCGGCCCTGTGCGGCGCGACCAATCATGAGCGCATCGGCGCCGGTGCGCCGCAGCACTTCACGGGCTTTTTCCGGAGAATCGATGTCGCCGTTGGCGATTACCGGAATGGAGACACAAGCTTTCACTTCGGCGATGGTTTCGTACTCCACCGCGCCGACAAAAGCGCAGGCGCGCGTGCGGCCGTGGATGGACAAGGCTTTGACGCCGGCGGATTGCGCGATCGTTGCAACGCGCACCGCGTTGCGGTTCTGCAGATTCCAGCCGGTGCGAATTTTCAAAGTCACCGGAATGTCGACCGCCGCCACCACGGCATCGAGGATCCTGCCGACCAGCGGTTCATCCTGAAGCAATGCCGAACCGGCTGCGACGTTGCAAACCTTCTTGGCGGGGCAGCCCATGTTGATGTCGATGATTTGCGCGCCGCGATCCGCGTTGTAGCGCGCCGCGTGTGCCATCGCGGCGGGATCGGAACCGGCGATCTGCACCGATATGGGATCGACTTCACCTTCGTGGTCCGCGCGCAGGCGGGATTTTTTCGTGTTCCAGAGTTGCGCGTTGGAAGACAACATTTCCGACACCGCCATGCCTGCGCCCATGGACTTGCACAATTGCCGGAAAGGCCGATCCGTCACCCCGGCCATCGGCGCGACGATCAGATTGTTCCTGAGGAAATATGGACCGATCTGCATTTCGGCGCCGGACAAAAAAACGGACCGCCATTCTAGCGCAATGATCGCGCGATGGAAGCCGCAAAAAGAAATCCCTCAGCGCGACGCGCCGAAGATCATGCGCTGCATGAAGGCGCGTTTTGCCAGCGGAAACAATCCAAGCATGGACAGCGCGGCGCCGCGTGTCGCGCGCAGCGGGCCGACATCGTTGGAGAAAATCTTGACCAGCGAATGGGTTAGCGCGATGCCGCGCATGCGATCGGGGCGGCGCGCCTTGCGATACCGCGCCAGGCATTCGTCGCTGCCCGGATCCCGCGCGGTGGAGTGGAACAAAATGTCCGCCAGTTCCCATGCGTCGCGCAAACCCAGGTTGAATCCCTGTCCGGCGATCGGGTGCAAGGACTGCGCCGCATTGCCGAGCATGACCGTGCGCTCAAGCACCGGGTCGGTGGCATAACGCAACGCCAGCGGAAAACGCGCGCGTGCGTCGATCGATTCGAAGCGTCCCGCTCGATCGCCGAAATGCCGCTGGAGTTGCAGAAGGAACTCATCGGACGGGAGCGCGATCAGGCGCTGGGCCTCCTCGGGCGTCGCCGTCCAGATCAGCGCGTAGCGGTCCTCGAATGGCAGCAGCGCGACCGGGCCGTCCGGCGTGAAGCGCTCGAAGGCGCGACGCGTGTGCGGCCGCGAAGTACCGACGAGGCCCACGAGTGCGTGTTGATCGTAGTCCTGCGTTTTGATTTCGGCGCCGGCTTGAACGCCGGCAACCCCACCGCCATCGGCAATCACCAGCAGTCGAGCCGTCACCGAACCAGCCTCGGCCCCTTTTGCATATTCGATCGAGATGCCGTCGTCGGTCGGCGTGACGCCGGCGACAGTCGCGCCGGCCAGCAGGGCCGCCTGCGTTTCGCCCAGCGCGGCACCGAAGGCCCGCTGCAGCGCGGCGTAGCGTACGACATAGCCCAGCGCCGGAACGTCCGCTTCCGACGCGTCGAGCACCGTGCGGCCGAAGCCGCCGCGTTGCGAAACGTGAATGGAGGTTATCGGCGTCGCAGACGCGATGCGCGCCCAGATGCCGAGGCGTTCTAGAATGAGCCGGCTGCCGTAGGACATGGCCAGCGTACGCGCGTCATCGCTGACTGCCGCGTCGGTGCGCGCTTCAAGCAACGCGACCGACAGGCCGGCATCGCGCAGCGCGATCGCGACTGCGGCGCCCACGGGCCCCGCGCCGACAATGGCGATGTCGAAGTCGTGAGACATTGATTGAAGGTTATCCGCGCATCAGCGCTTCGATGTCGGCTACCGATTTCGGCGCGGCGGCGGTGATGATCTCGCAGCCAGTACCGGTAACCAGCGCATCGTCTTCGATGCGCACGCCGATGTTCCAGAATTCCTTCGGAACGTCGTCGGCTGGACGCACGTAGCAACCCGGCTCGACGGTCAGGACCATGCCGGCCTTGAGCGCCAGCCAGGTCCCGTCGCGTTTGTAGTCTCCCGCGTCGTGCACATCCATGCCCAGCCAGTGTCCGGTGCGATGCATGTAAAAGCGCCGATAGTCACCCGACTCGATGACCCCCGCCGCGCTGCCCTTGCAAAGCCCAAGGTCGACCATGCCTTGCGCCAGCACTTTGACCGCCGCGTCGTGTGGCGCTTCCCATGGATTGCCGGGTTTCACCTGCTCGATCGCTGCCTGCTGTGCGCCGAGCACCAGTTCGTAAATGTCGCGCTGCGGTCCTGAGAACTTGCCTGCGACCGGAAACGTGCGCGTGATGTCCGATGCGTAACCATCCAGTTCACAGCCCGCGTCGATCAGCACGACGTCCCCGTCATTCAGCACGGCGTCGTTCTGCACGTAATGCAGCACGCAGGCATTCGCGCCGCCGGCGACGATCGACGTGTAGGCCGGCGACTGCGCGCCGCGACGGCGAAACTCGTGGAGCAACTCGGCCTCCAGTTCGTATTCGCGCATGCCCGGGCGCGCGGCGCGCATGGCTCGGCGGTGCGCCTCCGCGGAAATGGCCGCGGCACGCTTCATGACGTCGATCTCGTACTCGTCCTTGACCAGCCGCATGTCGTCGAGCAGCCTGCGCACATCGCGAATCTCGCCCGGTGCCGTGACGCCGGACCGGGCCTGCGCGCGGACCTTGTTGATCCAGCCGATGACCTGCGCATCCCACGCGGCGTCGGAACCGACATCGCAGAAAACGGCCGATTGGTCGGCGAGCAGCTTCGGCAGGATCTCGTCGAGCGCTCCGACAGAATGCGTTTCGTCGATACCGAACTCGACTTGCGCCTGTTCCGGCCCATAGCGGAAACCATCCCAGATTTCGCGCTCGATATCCTTCTCGCGGCAGAACAGGATGCTCTTCGGCTTTTCGCCACTGAGCAAAACCAGCACGGCCTCGGGCTCGGGAAACCCGGTGAGATAGTGGAAATAACTGTCGAAGCGAAACGGGTAGGATGAATCGCGGTTGCGCAGTCGTTCGTGCGCGGTGCGCAGCACGGCGACGCCGTTTCCCATGGCGGCAGCGAGGCGGGCGCGGCGACGCGCATACAGGGCGGAATCGATCATGGGAGCCGGACCATCCAAAAGGGGGATGGTCCGATTATACGGCGACTGTCCGGCGCGCCCGGCGCACGTCAGTTTGCGGGACGCTGCGCCAGTCGGGCTTCGAGCATCGCCAGCCGTTGCGGTGTGCCGATGTCGTCCCACTCACCGGAAAAATGTTCGCCCGCTATCCGGCCCTGCTCCATTTGCGCGCGCAGCAGCGGCGCGAGCGCGTGCCGGCTGCCCGGGACGACCGGATCGAAGAGGGTCGATCGGTATACGCCCAGGCCGCTGAATGTCAGCCGGTTGCGCGCGGTGTCCCGGACCAAACCGCCCTCCAGGCCGAAATCACCTTCGGGATGCTGCGGCGGATTGTCGACCAGCACCAGGTGCGCGAGCTTCGTCAAATCCAGTGTGGCGATCACCTGCGCGAAACGGCCATAGTCGTAGTCGCTGTACACGTCGGCGTTGATGACGGCAAACACCGGCGCTCCGATCAGTGCCAGCGCATTGCGAATTCCGCCGGCCGTTTCCAGCGCTTCACGCTCGGGCGAAAACCGGACCGCGAGATTCCACCGGCTGCCGTCGCCCACCGCGGCTTCGATCTGCGCGCCAAGATGGGCGTGATTGACGACGACCGTGCCGAATCCGGCGTGCGCGAGTTTTTCGAGGTGGCGAAAGATCAGCGGTTGGCCGCCGACCTGCAGCAGCGACTTCGGCGTGTGATCGGTCAGCGGGCGCATCCGCTCGCCGCGACCTGCGGCGAGGATCATGGCGACCGGCGCATGCGTCACCGGCAAACTCTCAGCTCACCGCGCCTGGCGCCGGCGCGGGCTCGGGCAACTGGTCGAGCAACCGCAGCAAGGGCGTCAGCGACGCGTAGCGTCCGGCAACGGCCCGTACGTAGTTGAGGAAGCGCGGCGTGTCCTTGACGTAGTGTGGTTTGCCGTCGCGATGGCAGATGCGCGCAAAGATGCCGAGCACTTTGAGGTGTCGCTGCAGCCCCATCCATTCGAAGTCGCGATAAAACTCGCCGAAATCGGCATTGACCGGAAGCTTCGCGCGACGCGCCCGCTCCCAGTAGCGAATCGTCCAGTCCAGCACGCGTGCTTCCTCCCAGCTCAGGAACGCGTCCTTGAACAGCGACGCCACGTCGTACGTGATCGGGCCGTGAACGGCATCCTGAAAATCCAGCACGCCGGGATTGGGTTGCGACACCATGAGATTTCGCGGCATGTAGTCGCGATGAACAAAGGTTCGCGGTTGCCCGAGGTTGCTTGCGATAATGAGCCTGAAGATCGCTTCCATCGATTCGCGCTGGCCGGCGTCCAGGTCGACGCCGAGATGGCGCTTCACGTACCAGACGGGAAACAGGTCGAGCTCGCGTCGCAGCAAGGCCTCGTCGTAAGGCGGTAAAGCGTTTTCGCGGCTCGCCAGCTGCCATCGGATCAGCGTGTCGATCGCATCGCTGAACAAGGCGTCCGCATTGTCCTCGTTGATCGCGGCGAGGTAAGTGGTCGAACCGAGGTCGGACAGCAGGAGGAAGCCTTGTTCGAGATCCTGGCCGAGTATCGCGGGTACGTGCAGGCCGGCGGCGGCCATGAGTCCGGCGACGTGTACGAAGGGCCGGCAGTCTTCCTGCGGCGGCGGTGCGTCCATCACGATGAGGGTCTTGTCGCCCAGTGTGATACGGAAGTAGCGCCGGAAGCTGGCATCGGCGGAAGCCGGAGCGAGGGTGAAGGTCCGGCCGGGAAGCTCGCGGATCAGCCAATCCTGGAGAAGCGCGTCGCGATCCAAGCTGCTTCGTTGCCTTGAAGAATGATTTGTGAGATTTTAGCACCTCGCCTCGATCAACAACCCGCATGCACCGTATACGTGTCGCACTGACCATCCTGTCGTTGATCCTGTATGTCGCCCGCGGCGTGCACGCCGAAGAACCCGGTTTGAAGCTGCGCCTGCAGCCTGAGCTCATTCCCTATTCGTTGGGCAAGGACGATCCCACCGACCTGTTTCTCGAAGCCGATGACATCCAGGGTCGCCAGGACCAGGAACTCGACGCCACGGGCAGCGTGCGCCTGCGCAAGCGCGGCGCCGCCCTGTTCGCCGATCAGGTGCATCTCTCGATGCCGGACCAGCAGACCACGGCGACCGGCCATGTGCGTCTGGAAAGGGACGGCGATCTCATGACCGGCGCCAAGCTTTTTTATGACTTCGGCGAGGACAGCGGCTCCATGGATGATGCCGACTATCGGATCGCCCGCCTTGGCGCGCGCGGCACCGCACGCCGCATGGTCGCCGAGAATCGGGATGTCTACCACATCGACAAAACCACCTTCACGAATTGCGAAGTCGGCGACGATGACTGGTACATGCGCATCGACCACCTCGATATCGATCGCATTCGCGATGTCGGCGTGGCGCGCAACGCCACTGTAGTATTCAAAGGGGTGCCGATCCTGTATTCGCCCTATCTGGATTTTTCCCTGACCGGCCGGCGCAAGACCGGCTTGTTGCCGCCGACCGTGGGCAGCACCGGTAAAAGCGGTCTCGAATTCACGCAACCATTCTATTGGAACATTGCGCCGAATTATGACGCCACGGTGGCGCCGCGCGTGCTCGCCAAGCGCGGGGTGCTGATGAACACCGATTTTCGCTATCTCGAGCCGGATGTGAAGGGCGAGATGCGCGGCGAGTACCTTCCTCAAGACAGGCAGAAGCAGGAATCGCGCTACGGTTATCTCTGGCAGCACGCGCAGAACTTCGGAAACGGCTTCTCCGGATTGCTGGACTTGCAGGGAGTGTCGGATGACACTTACTTCACGGACCTGAGCGACAAGATTGCAGCGACGTCGCAAACCAACCTGAATCGCGAAGGCGACCTGTTCTACGACGGGGGATGGTGGTCCGTGAATACGCGCGTGCAGCGCTACCAGACCCTGCAGGATCCGCTTGCGCCCGTAGTGCCGCCGTATGCGCGATTGCCGCAGATCACGCTGAATATGAACCGGCAATCCGACTACTATCTCGATTTTGGCCTGCAGGGGGAATACGTGGATTTCTCCCATCCGACCTTGCTCAATGGTCGGCGCCAGATCCTCTATCCGTCAATCAGCGCGCCGTTCCAGAATTCCTATTTTTATTTCACGCCGAAGGTCGGTTACCACACCACGAGTTATTCGTTCGACGACCGGACGCTGCCGGACCAGACACGCAACCTGCCGATCTACAGCCTCGATAGCGGGCTGACGTTCGAGCGGGACACCGACATCCTGGGGCGGGCCTTTCGCCAGACCCTGGAGCCGCGGCTTTACTACGTGAACATCCCGTTTCGCCCGCAGAACCAGCTGCCGAATTTCGATACTGCGCTTTCGGATTTCAACCTGGCGCAGATTTTCACCGAGAACCAGTTCACCGGTGGCGATCGCATCAATGACGCGAACCAGCTGACCGGGGCGGTCACCAGCCGGTTGATCGATCCCGCGACGGGCGACGAGCAGATCCGATTCATCCTGGGACAGCGTTATTACTTCAAGGATCAGGAAGTTTCGCTGGACCCGAGCGACCTGCGGCAATCGTCGCGCTCGGACGTGCTGGCGGCGGTCAGCGGCCAGTTCACCAAGAGATGGTATGCGGACGCGGGCGTGCAATACAGCACCAGTGACAATAAAATGGCGCGCAGCAACTATACCCTGCGTTATCAGCCGGAACCGACCAAGGTCGTGAACTTCGGCTATCGTTTTACGCGCGATTCCCTGGAGCAACTCGATCTTTCCACCGAATGGCCCATCACCGGCCGCTGGACCGGCCTGGCGCGTTACAACTATTCGCTGCGAGACAAGAACCTTCTGGAGGGTCTTTTGGGTCTTGAGTACAATGCCGGCTGCTGGGCCGCGCGATTTGTCCTGCATCGGTTCGTCAGCGGAACCCAGGATTACGTCAACGCAATGTTCTTCCAGCTTGAATTCACCGGTGTGTCGCGAATCGGGTCGAGTCCGCTGGAGTTGCTGCGCCAGAGTATCGGCGGTTATGAGAAGACCAACCCCAAGACTCCTCCAGATTACAATCCCTTCCCGTCTTTCTGACGTTGAGGGCGCCGGTCGCGCCTGCAGCCGCTGACCGCAATGACACGAACCGGCCAAACGGAAGTGAAAATGAACCCGATAAAATTTTTTGCCCTGCTGGCACTTGTTGCGGCCGTTCCGGCGCTCGCGGCGCCAGGCGACCGAAAGAAAGACGACAGTCTTTCCCTCGATCGCATCGTAGCCGTCGTCAATAACGAAGTTGTCACGCGGCTCGACCTCGACGAGCAGGTCAAGGTGGCTTCGCAACAACTCAAGCGCCAGGGCACGCCGTTGCCGGCGAGCGACGTTCTTGAACGACAGCTTCTCGAGCGACTGATCACGTCCAAAGTCCTTACGCAGAACGCGAAGGAAACGGGTTTGCGCGTGGACGATACGCAACTGCAGCGGTCGATCGAGCGCATTGCCCAGGAGAACAAGGCCACGCCCGAAGCCTTCCGCAAGACACTGGAAGGCGAAGGCATCGATTTCAACCGCTTTCGCGAGGAACTGCGCAATGAAATCCTGATTGCGCGCCTGAAGGAGCGCGAGGTCGACAGCAAGATCCTGATCACCGACGCCGAGATCGATAACTATCTCAAGAACCAGCAGAACCAGACCGGGAAGGACGACGAATACAACCTGTCGCACATCCTGGTGCTGGTGCCCGAACAGGCCAGCCCGGAAAAAATCCAGGCCAAGAAGTTGATTGCCGAAAAAGCGCTGGAGCAGATCAAGGGTGGCGCGGACTTCCGTCAGGTATCGGCTGGTGTATCCGACGCGCCGAACGCACTCGATGGCGGGCCCCTCGGCTGGCGCCCCGCCGCAAAGTTGCCGCAGATTTTCGTCGATGCCGTAAAGACCATGAAGGTCGGCGACGTAAGCCCGGTGCTGCGCAGCGCCAACGGATTCCACATCATCAAGATGGCCGACAAGCGTGGTAACGATTCCCCGGTCATGATCCAGCAGACCCACGCCCGCCACATCCTGATCCGCCTGAACGAGGTGGTGTCGGAAGCCGATGCGAAGCAAAGGCTGGTCAATCTGAAGGAGCGTGTGGAGAACGGCACCAGCTTCGCCGAATTGGCGCGCTTGCAATCGGAAGATGCCAGCGCTTCGAAAGGCGGCGACCTCGGGTGGCTTTCGCCCGGCGACACCGTGCCGGAGTTCGAACGCGCAATGGACGCGCTGGAACCGGGGAAAGTCAGCGATCCCGTGAAATCGCCTTTTGGCTACCACTTGATCCAGGTCGTGGAACGGCGTAACGAGGACATGTCGAAGGAACGTCAGCGCGTGCTGGCGCGCCAGTCGATCCGCACGCGAAAGGCAGACGAGGCTTACCAGGAATGGGTGCGCCAGCAACGCGATCGCGCTTACATCGAGGTGCGACTCGAAGATCCACGCTGAGCCCAGTTGTTGCCCATCGCCCAATCGCGTGCGAACTGATCGAGATGCATATTCCTCGCAAGCGTTTTGGTCAGAACTTCCTCGAAGATCGCACGGTCGTCGATAACATTATTGCAGCCATCAAGCCGCAAACGGGCGAGCGCTTCGTGGAGATCGGGCCCGGCTTGGGGGCGCTGACCGAGCCCTTGCTGAAGCATCTCGATCACATGCATGTGATCGAGATCGACCGCGACATCGTCGCGGACCTGCGCGCGCGACATACCCCGGAACATTTGACGATTCACGAAGGCGACGCGCTCGATTTCGATTTCACGGCGCTGGGCGACGACCTGCGCGTAGTCGGCAATCTGCCTTACAACATTTCAACACCGCTGCTGTTTTGTCTGACCGGTTATGCGGACGCGGTGCACGATGCCCATTTCATGCTTCAGCGCGAAGTTGTAGAACGCATGGGCGCGCTGCCCGACACGCCGGAATATGGCCGTCTGTCCGTGATGTTGCAGTATCGCTGGAACATCGAACCTCTTTTCGAGGTCGATCCCGCGGCGTTTCGCCCTGCTCCGAAGGTATGGTCGGCGGTCGTGCGGCTGCTGCCGCACGCGGCGCTGCCGCATGTGGCGAAAGACGAAAAGACATTCGCGGATGTCGTGACGCGCGCGTTCGGCCAGCGTCGCAAGACCTTGCGCAATACGTTGCGGGAAATACTATCGCCGGCGGATTTCGAGGGCCTGGGCATCGATCCGGGCGCACGAGGTGAAACCCTGGGCGTGGCGGATTTCGTGCGTATGGCGAATCTCGTCGCTGACCGGACTAGTGCTTGCGCTGGATGAACTCGATCTTGTAGCCGTCCGGGTCTTCAACGAACGCAATGACTGTCGTACCGTGTTTCATCGGCCCGGCCTCGCGCGTGACCTTGCCCCCGCGCTTGCGCACTTCATCACAGGCGCTGGCGGCATTGTCGACCTCCAGCGCTACGTGGCCATAGCCGCTGCCGAGATCGTATTTCGGCGTATCCCAGTTGTGCGTGAGTTCGAGCACCGCCTGCTCATCCTCGGAGCCATATCCCACGAAAGCCAGGGTGAAGCGCCCGTCGGGATAGTCTTTTTGGCGCAGTAGCTGCATGCCCAGCACGTTCGTATAGAAGTCGAGCGACCGTTTGAGGTCGCCGACGCGCAGCATGGTGTGGAGTATTCGCATTGTTGTTCCCTCTATATTTCGACCAGTTCGAAGTCTTCCTTGCGGGCGCCGCATTCCGGGCACACCCAGTTGACGGGCACATCGTCCCAGCGCGTGCCGGCGGGAATGCCTTCTTCCGGCGCGCCGGCGGCCTCGTCGTAGATGTAGCCGCAGATCAGGCACATAAAAGTCTTGAAGGATTGATCGTCGCTTGCTGCCATGGTGAGCGTGGGCTTTCAGTTAAACTTCCATTTTAGTTCGAAACCCATCGCGACCCCATCGCCGTGCCCGCATCGCCCCCTATCGTACTAACGTTCGCCGGAACCGATCCCAGCGGAGGCGCCGGCCTGCAGGCGGATATCCTGACGCTTTCGAGCATGGGTTGCCATCCGCTGTCCGTCGTAACCGCGATAACTATCCAGGACACGATGGGTGTGGAGGACGTGCTGCCGATCGATGCGGAATGGGTGGCCGACCAGGCGCGCTGCGTCCTCGAGGATGTGCCCGTCGCGGTATTCAAGATCGGGTTGCTCGGCAGCGTCGAGGTCGTCGCGGCGATAGCCGAGGTTGTTTCCGATTATCCCGACATCCCGCTGGTGCTCGATCCCGTGCTGGCCTCGGGAGGGGGCGACGATCTCGCCTCCGACGAATTGATTTCCGCGATCCGCGAACTGTTGATCCCGCAAACGACGCTGCTCACGCCGAACAGCATGGAGGCGCGGCGGTTGGCGCAAGGCGATGCCGATGAGGAGGACGCGGCTCTCGCGCTCGAAGAATGCGCACGAAGGATATTGCTGCTGGGTTGCGAATACGTGTTGATCACCGGCACGCATGAAAATACGTCGGAAGTCATCAATACCCTCTTTCAGCAGCAAGGTGTGGTCAGGACCGATACCTGGCAACGCCTGCCGGGGACGTATCACGGATCCGGGTGCACCTTGGCGTCCGCCATTGCCGCAACTTTGGCCAACGGGCTGGCCATTCCGGAAGCCGTGCGCGACGCGCAGGAATACACCTGGCAGACGCTCAAACATGCTTACCGGACCGGCATGGGTCAACTGATACCGGACCGCCTGTTCTGGGCCCGCGAGGAAGAGTCGCCGGATGGAAAACCGGATTAGCGGACTCTATGCGGTTACGCCCGAGATCGCCGATACGGAGGGCCTGCTCGAAAAGGTCGATGCCGCACTGCGCGGCGGTGCGCGTATCGTGCAATACCGCAGCAAGTGTTCCGACGCCGGCCTTCGGCGGCGACAGGCGGTTGCGCTCGCCGAGCTGTGCCGGCAGCGACGCGCGTTGTTTATTGTCAACGACAGCGCCGAGCTGGCGCGGGAATCGGGCGCCGATGGCGTTCATCTTGGCAGGGAAGACGGCATCGTCGCGCGCGCGAGGGCGACGCTCGGTCCAGGAAAAATAATTGGCGTGTCGTGCTACAACGAGATCGGACTGGCGCGTACCGCCGTCGCGCAAGGCGCGGACTATATCGCGTTCGGCAGTTTTTTTTCATCCCTTACCAAACCCGCCGCCGTGCGCGCGGATGTGCAGTTGCTCCGTGCAGCTGCGGCGGAAATTGAGGTGCCGATCGTCGCGATCGGCGGTATCGATGTGGACAACGCCGCGGAATTAATCGCTGCCGGTGCCGACGCGGTCGCCGTCGTAAGTGCGTTGTTCGATGCGCACGACGTCGAGGCGCAAGCGCTTCGTTTCGTCGATCTTTTTCAGACTTCGGTTCATTCGTGAGACGCAATCATGAAATCCAGAAATGAAATCCTGTTCGAACGGTCCCTGCGGGTCATACCCGGCGGCGTGAATTCACCGGTGCGAGCCTTCCGGTCCGTGGGCGGCACGCCCGTCTTCATCGCGCGTGGAGAGGGATCCGATATCTGGGATGCGGACGGCAAGCGCTATATCGATTATGTAGGTTCCTGGGGGCCGCTCGTCCTCGGTCATGCGCATCCGCAGGTGGTGCGCGCGGTGCAGAATGCCGCCGCAAACGGATTGAGTTTCGGCGCGCCGACGCAGGCCGAACTCGAAATGGCGGAGTGGATCACGCGCTGCCTGCCCTCGATTGAGCAAGTCAGGCTGGTCAGTTCCGGAACCGAGGCGACGATGACGGCCATACGCGTAGCGCGCGGTTTTACCGGCCGTCCGAAGATCATCAAATTCGAAGGCTGTTATCACGGGCATGCCGATTCGCTGCTGGTAAAGGCCGGGTCTGGCGCGCTGACACTGGGGCAACCGAGTTCAGCAGGTGTGCCGGCGGAGATCACCGCGCACACCGTGGTCCTCGACTATAACGATCCGTCCAAGCTGGAGGCGGCCTTCAAGGCCGCGGGCGACCAGATTGCCGCGATCATCGTGGAGCCCGTCGCCGGCAACATGAACCTGGTCAAGCCCACGCGCGAGTTCCTTTCGGCCATGCGCGAACTCTGCACGCGCCATGGCGCGCTGCTCATCTTCGACGAAGTCATGACCGGATTTCGCGTCGGCCTGAAAGGCGCGCAGGGGTTGTACGGGATCACGCCGGACCTGACCACGCTGGGCAAGGTGATCGGCGGTGGCATGCCGGTCGGTGCCCTGGGCGGTCGACGCGACATCATGCAGGTGCTTGCGCCGGTGGGGCCGGTCTACCAGGCCGGGACGCTATCGGGCAATCCGGTTGCCGTTGCAGCAGGGCTGGCGACGCTTGAACTGATCGCCGCGCCGGGTTTCTTCGAGCGACTTACACTCAACACGAAGCGGCTGGTGGAAGGTTTGGAGGGCGCGGCGCGCAGCGCGGGACTTACCTTTTCCGCGCAATCCGTCGGCGGCATGTTCGGCGTTTACTTTCGCGCACGGCCGCCGGAAACCTATGCGCAGGTCATGGAATGCGACAAGGCGATGTTCAATCGCTTCTATCACGCATCGCTCGCGCAGGGGATTTACTTCGCGCCGTCGGCCTATGAAGCCGGATTTGTTTCGGCGGCGCACGGCGATGCGCAGATCGATGCGACGATCGCCGCCGCGAAAACGGCATTCGAATCTCTCGGCGCCGCGTGACTGGAACGGCGCCGGATTGCGGTCGCGCCTTAGTGCAATCCCGAAATGTATTCGGCCAGTGCCGCGATGTCCTTGTCGGACAGCTTTGCCGCCGTGGATCGCATCATCTGGTTCGGATCATTGGCACGGTCGCCGGCGCGGAAGGCCTTCAGCTGCGCGCCGACGTAGTCCGCGTGCTGGCTGGCAAGGCGAGGATACTGAGCCGGGATGCCCGCGCCATTCGGCGAATGGCAGCCGGCGCAGGCCGCAACGCCACTTGCGGATTTGCCGCCGCGGTAAAGCTTCTCTCCCTTGAGGGCGAGATCCTTGTCCTTCGCGCCCATCTGGCGCGGCGTCTGCGACGCATAAAAAGCGGCGACGTTGTGCATGTCTTCCGTCGAGAGGTTCGTGGTCATGGGCGCCATCATCGGATTGGCACGCGCGCCGGATTTGAATTCACTGAGTTGCTTGAAAATATAATCGGCGTGCTGGCCCGCCAGACTGGGGTAGGCGGGAATCGCGGCCGTGCCGTCGAAGCCGTGGCAGGCCGCACAGACCTTGCCGACGATTTCCTGCCCTTTGGCCGGATCGCCGGCGGCTTGGACCGACGAGAAGAAAAAACAGGCAATTACCGTCGCAATGACACGAATCATGAGTACTCCCTGACATACTGCAACACTGATATTTTCACCGCTGCAGCTTCGGTCCGTCCATTATCAATCGACGAACGCAGCGCCCGCAGCGACACCATCGGCATTTTAGCGTAACTCATGAGCCAGTCAGATTTGTTCCGCGACATCGCTTTCTTTACCTCCGCGGCCGACGAAGGCGGTCTGCCGGCGTCATCGATCGAAGTGGCTATCGTCGGGCGGTCGAACGCAGGCAAGTCGAGCGCCATCAATACCCTCGCGCAACGGCATCGCCTTGCGTTCGTCAGCAAAACGCCGGGCCGAACACAGCAGATCAATTTTTTCAGCATGGGCAGTGGGCGATTCCTGGTGGATTTGCCTGGATATGGTTATGCCAAGGTTCCGCGGGACCTCCAACGCGAATGGGAGCGGCTGATCTCGGGATACCTGCAATTGCGCCCACAATTGCGCGGTCTGGTGGTCGTCATGGACATTCGCCACCCGATGAAAGATCTCGACGCGCAGTTGCTGGCCTGGTTCGCCACGACCGGAAAACCTGCGCATGTGCTGCTGACGAAGTCCGACAAGCTCGGCAAACAGGCGGCAACCACCCAGCTGCGCAACACGGCGGAGATTCTCAAAAGGGATTTTGCCGGCGTTACGGTGCAGTTATTCTCTGCGTCGGCCCGCGTCGGCGTAGTTGAGGCGGAAGCCGTTCTGCGTCGCTGGTATGAGGCGACTTGAAGAAATGCGCAGGTAGAATAAAAAACCCCCGGTTAAAGGGGACTAAAACCGGGGGCCAAGCAAAGCCTCAATTGGATTAAGGCACCCGCTCAGGGAGGAGAAGCGGGAGACATCGCTGTCTGCAAGATCAGAGTGCCGACGCAGGTGAAAGTTCCGTTTCTGTTTTTATCATTATAATAATCATATATTTGAAGGCCACACCCCGTGTGGCGAGGGATCGCTAGCCATGCAAGTTCTCGGTAAATTTCCGCGCAGAAGGATGCGCCGGCTGCGTCATGACGATTTCTCGCGGCGGCTGGTGCGCGAGCACAGATTATCCGCCGATGACCTGATTTACCCCGTCTTCGTCATCGACGGGGCGAATCGCAGCGAACCGGTTCCTTCCATGCCCGGGGTCGAACGGCAGACCATCGACCGGTTGCTGAAACAGGCCGAAAAGTGTGTCGAACTTGGCGTTCCCGCCATCGCCCTCTTTCCCGTCGTGGAGAACCGTTTTCGCACTGCAGATGCCCGCGAGGCATTCAATCCGGAGGGGTTGGCTGCGCGCACCATCCGGGCACTCAAGGAGCGGTTTCCCGAACTCGGCGTAATCACCGACATCGCCCTGGATCCCTATACCAGCCACGGCCAGGATGGGTTGATCGACGAAGGCGGATATGTCCTCAACGACGAAACCATTGAAGTGCTGTTGAAGCAGGCCTTGTCGCATGCGCAAGCCGGCGTCGACATCGTCGCGCCGTCGGACATGATGGATGGACGCATCGGCGCCTTGCGGGAGGCACTGGATGCGGCGCAGTTCATCCACACCCGCATCCTTGCGTACGCCGCAAAGTATGCATCGAGTTTCTACGGCCCGTTCCGCGACGCCGTCGGATCCTCTGCAACGCTGGGCAAGGGCAACAAGTACACCTACCAGGTCGATCCGGCTAATTCCAACGAGGCCCTGTGGGAAGTCGGCATGGACCTGCAGGAAGGCGCCGACATGATCATGGTCAAGCCCGGCATGCCGTATCTCGATATCGTGCGCAGGGTCAAGGACGAATTCGGTGCACCGACGATGGTGTATCAGGTAAGCGGCGAGTACGCGATGCTAAAGGCGGCGGGGCAAAACGGATGGATCGACGAGCGCAAATGCGTCATGGAAGCGCTCCTTTCGTTCAAGCGCGCGGGCGCTGACGCGATCCTCACTTACTTTGCGCTCGATGCCGCAGCCTGGCTGAAGGAAGAAGGCTGATCCGGGACGCTCAGGCGCCGGTTTCTCCGAGCGTGGCGTCCAGCCAGTCGATGCGGACTCTTTCCAGCGGACGGCCTTCGGGCGTGCTGCGAATTTGTGCGCGCAGATCCCGCGGATCGAACACCGTGACGTCGAAGTCGGCTTCCGCCGTGCTGATGCTGAAACTCGGCACGCTGCGCACTTCGTCGCCGATGTGAATGCGCCTCTCGTCGCTGCGATATTCAATGCCGCGATCGATCAGGAAAATTTCCACGTCCTTGACGCTGTCCGTAAACAACAGCAGGTCGATGTCCGCATACTTTCCCGCGCTGCCTGAAAGCACGGCGCCGGACAGGTAGGGGTCGAAGCGGGACAGGGTCTTCATCATCTCGCGCGCCCGTTCGCGCAGGTACTGCAATCGATCCCGCAATTCGTCGGCTTGATATAGCTGCTGGTAAGCGCGCAGCGCCTGCTCGACTTCATCGTTGGTTGGCAGGTTGCGAGTGTCCGGTGCGCCGGACTGGCGCGCTGCTTTGCGTTTGGCCAGTGCGTAATCGTCGATTCCGTCGACGGCCATCAGGCGCGCCGCCAGATGCGCGATGCGCTCGCGCATCTGTCTGTTGTTTCCCCCGTCTCTGGGCATTTCCGTCAATACAACTGGTCTTTTACTTCCTCGGGCGGCTTCGTCGAATCGCCCCCTTCCATGGGAGTGTCCTGCTCCGGCGGCACGTTCTCGTGATAGAAGTATTCGATCATCGGAGTCGGTGCGTGCTTGTCACGAAGACCGGTCTCGGAATTGATGGCCACGGCAACCACGCCTTCTGGCGCAATGGGCAACTCTTCGGGCTGACCTTTGAGCACTGCACCCATGTACGACATCCAGATCGGCAGCGCCACGACCGCGCCAGTTTCGCGATCGCCCAGCGATCGCGGAATGTCGTAGCCGACCCACACGACTGAAGCCAGATGGCGCTGAAAGCCCGCAAACCAGGCATCGAGTTGCTCGTTGGTCGTGCCGGTTTTTCCGGCGAGATCGATGCGTCCAAGTTGCATTGCGCGAGCACCCGTGCCGCCGCGAATGACGTCCTGCATCATGTTGGTCATGATAAATGCGTTGCGTGCGTCGATCACGCGTTCCGCGCTCTTGCCGACGATTGTAGGCGTCGCCTTGCCGAGCACCGTGCCCTGGGCATCTTCGATGCGCTCGATGAAATACGGCGTCATCCGGTATCCGCCGTTGGCGAACACGGAATAGCCGACCACCATTTCCAGCGGCGATGCCGCGCCAGCTCCGAGCGCCATGGTCAGGTAGGGCGGATGTTGTTTTGGATCGAACCCGAAACGCGAGATGTAATCCTGCGCATATTGCGGCGTGATCGCCTGAAGGATGCGGATCGACACAAGATTCTTCGATTTCGTCAGCGCCGTGCGCATGCGAATGGGGCCGTCGAAATTGCCGTCGAAATTTCGCGGTTGCCAGTTCACCGAACCCGTTTCGCTGGCATCGATGGTCAAGGGCGCGTCGTTGATGATGGTTGCCGGGGTGAATCCCTTTTCCAGTGCCGCCGAGTAAATGAATGGCTTGAAACTCGAGCCGGGCTGGCGGCGCGCCTGCGTGACGTGGTTGTACTTGTTGCGGTAAAAATCGAAACCGCCGACCAGCGCGCGTATTGCGCCGTTGTCGGTATCCAACGACACCAGTGCAGATTCCACCTGGGGTAACTGCACGATCTGCCAGTTTCCCTTGGCGTCGGCTTGCACGCGAATGAGTGCGCCGCGCTTGAGCCGTACTTTTGCCGGCGCCTTGTTGCCGATCATGCGTCCCGCGAACTTCAGCGCATCGCCGGTGATCGTGATGGTCTCGCCGCCCTTGCGGTATGCCTTTACGACTTTGGGGTCGACCTCGAGCGCAATGGCGGGAAAGATCTCATCGCTTTCAAGCTCCTCCTGCAGGGCATCCTCCAGCGCCTCTTCACCCACTTCCGTATTCGGCAGGTTGAAGTAGCCCTCCGCGCCGCGGTAGCCCTGCCTCTTGTCGTATTCCATGACGCCCGTGCGCAAAGCCTTGAAGGCGGCGTCCTGGTGGATCTTGGAGAGCGTCGTATAGACCCGGAAGCCGCGCGTGTAGGCCTCTTCCTTGTAGGCGTCATAGATGGCCTGGCGCACCATTTCCGCAAAGTGGTCCGCGCGAGTCGCAAATTCCTGCACCTGGCGCGAAACAATAATGGGCTGCGCCTCAGCTTTCTTCAGTTGTTCGCCGTTGATGTAACCCAGTTCGGCCATGCGCTTCAAAACGTATCGCTGGCGGATTTTGGACCGGTTCATGTTGACTACCGGGTTGTAACGCGACGGCGCTTTCGGGAGACCGGCAAGCATTGCGATTTCGGCGACGCTCAATTGATCGAGTTGTTTGCCGAAATACACCTGGGAGGCCGCGCCAAAGCCGTAAGCACGCTGGCCCAGGTAAATCTGGTTGATATACAACTGCAGGATCTCGTCCTTCGTGAGGCTGTGCTCGATTTTGAAGGCCAGCAATGCCTCGCTGAACTTGCGGCTGAAGGTTTTTTCGGTGCTGAGGAAGAAGTTGCGCGCCACCTGCATGGTGATGGTGCTCGCGCCCTGACGGGCGCTGGCGGAGGCGAAATTGGACAGTGCGGCACGAATGACACCGATGTAGTCGACGCCTCCGTGCTCGTAGAAGCGTTCGTCCTCGGCGGCAATGATCGCCTTGCGCAGCAAATCGGGCGTCTGGTCGATCTTAAGGAAGGCGCGTTTTTCCTCACCGAACTCGCCGATGAGGGAGCCCTCCATGCTGAATATCTGGAGCGGGATTTTGGGCTGGTATGAGGTCAGCGCATCGAGAGACGGCAATTTTGGGTACGCGACGACTGCGGTGTATCCGACGATCAGGCCGACGGCAACGACCAGCGCAACCAGTCCCAGCAATGGGTAGATCCACCAACGCGAAAACATGATTTTAGGGAGCGGGTGCCGAGGGCAGGCAGACGAAAACGAACCGCATTATATAAGTTGTTATGAACCGGCTGTAGAAACATGACTTAAAACGCTTTACATGCAAAATAGTTGTTGTTAGCATTTAATGTAGATTATATGTATCACGCCTAAACCGCCAATGCTCAAGGGAAAATTTGCCTTTAACGCCGATTTTATCGGCGACCTGCTGAAGCCCAGATCACCTCCGCTGATCGGGGTTGATATCAGTTCGTCGTCGGTAAAGATCGTGGAGTTGACGGGTCCCGGCAAGGGCCGGTATCGCCTCGAGCGCTATTCCATCGAGCCGTTGCCGAAGGATGCCGTCGTCGACGGCAACATCATGAACCTCGAAGAGGTTGGCGACGCGCTGCGGCGCGGCTGGAAGCGCATGGGCACCCGCGCCAAGAACCTCGCGATGGCGCTACCTTCTGCTGCCGTCATTACCAAGAAGATAGTCGTCCAGGCCGGCCAGACCGACGAACAACTCGAAGCGCAAGTCGAGACCGAGGCAAACCAATACATTCCGTTCGCGCTCGAGGAAGTCAATCTCGATTTCCAGACCCTCGGTCCGGCGCCCAACAGCCCCGACGAGGTCGAAGTCCTCATTGCGGCTTCGCGCAAGGAAAAAGTCGAGGATCGGGTCGCTGTCGCTGAGTCGGTCGGCCTCAAGGCGACCGTCATGGACATCGATTCATTTGCTGCCCAGAACGCCTTCGAACTGATGCAGGGGCAGTTGCCCGACGGAGGCCGCGATCAGACCATAGCCGTGGTCGACATCGGTGCCTCGATGATGAACATCAACGCCCTGCGGAATGGTCAATCGGTCTACATGCGCGAGCAGCCGTTTGGCGGAAACCAGCTGACCCAGGAAATCATGCGCCATTACAGCCTGTCGGCTGATGAGGCCGAAGCGGCCAAGCGCAATGGCGGTTTGCCGGACACTTACGATTCGGAGGTGCTGGCCCCGTTCATGGATACCCTTGCGCTTGAAGTGGCGAGGGCCCTGCAGTTCTTTTTCACGTCGACGCAATACAACCAGGTTCACCACATTTTCCTGTCGGGTGGTTCGGCGACGATTCCGGGCCTTCCCGAGGTGGTCGCGGAACGCACACAGGTCAATTCGATCGTTGCGAACCCATTCGTCGGAATGGAAATTTCTTCCAAGATTCGCCAGGCGCAATTGAGCATTGACGCGCCGGCGCTGCTGGTAGCCTGCGGGCTCGCCCTGCGGAGGTTCGACGAATGATCCCGATCAACCTACTGCCGCATCGAGCGGCACGCCGCAAGGCGCAGCAACGGCAGTTTTTCGTCCTGGTAGGCATGACGGCGGCGATCGCCGCGGGCATCGTCATCTTTGTGCATATATTCTTCGCGGGCCGCATCGAAACCCAGGTCGAGCGCAACAAATATCTGGAATCTGAAATCGTCGCCCTGGACAAGCAGATCGACGAAATCCGCAAGCTCAAGGAACAGACGCAAGCGCTGCTCGCGCGGAAGCGCGTCGTGGAATCGCTCCAGACCAACAGAACCGAGACCGTTCGCCTGCTGGATCAGCTTGTGCGACAGCTTCCGGACGGGGTCTACCTGAAAACCGTGAAGCAAACCGGTCAGAAGGTAAACGTCATCGGGTACGCGACCTCGAACGCCCGGGTGTCGACGCTGATGCGCAATTTCGAAGCATCACCGTGGCTGGAATCCCCGGCGCTGATAGAAATCAAGGCTGTACAGGTAGATGGCACGCTGCTGAACGAGTTCAACCTGAATGTGAGCATTTCCCGGCCCAAGGAAGAGAGCGCCACCAAACCGAAAGCGGCCGCGCCGAACGCGCCGCAAACAGTGCCCAAGACCTGAGATCCCATGACGCTCGACGATATCCGTTCACTGAATCCGCGCGACATAGGCAGCTGGCCAGCGCTGCCGAAGCTCGGCGCGCTGTTCATTCTTCTGCTGGTGCTGATTTTCGCGGGCTACTGGTTTGACTGGCAAAACCAGCTTGAAGAACTGGCGAAGGAGCGCAACAAGGAACAGGACCTTCGCGCGACCTTCCTCGACAAGAAAAAACAGGCCGTGAACCTCGAGGCTTATCGCAAGCAGCTTGCCGAGATCGAAGAGTCCTTCGGCGAGATGCTGAAACAGTTGCCGAATAAATCGGAGATGGAGGCGTTGCTGACGGACATCAACCAGGCGGGGTTGGGGCGCGGACTGCAGTTCGAGCTGTTTCGTCCCGCCCAGGCCGAAATCCGGTCGGAATTCTATGCGGAGCTGCCGATCGCCATAAGATTGACGGGCAACTATCACGACATCGGGGCCTTTGCCAGCGACATTTCGCAACTCTCGCGGATCGTGACCTTGAACGAGATTGCGCTCACGACCAACAAAAGCGGGCTCACGCTCGATGCCGTAGCGAAGACCTTTCGATACCTGGATGACAGCGAAGTCGCCGCCCAGCGCAAGGCCGCGCGCGACGCTGCTGCTCCCAAAAAGCAATGATGCGCGCATTATTCGCCGCCCTGATCGCCACGTCCCTCCTCGCTGCATGCGGAGGGGAACAGTTTTCCGACCTCAAACAATTCGTGAAAAGCTCCGGCGAAGGGCTGCGCGGACGGGTGGAACCCATTCCCGACGTCAAGCAATTCGAACCGTTCGCGTACAACGCATTCGATCTCCCCGATCCGTTCAAACCCAGAAAGACAGTGGCGGATACGCGCAATGGCGCTGGCGGGGGGCCGAGTCCCGATCTCAACAGGCGCAAGGAAGCGCTGGAAGCCTTCCCGCTGGAAAGCCTGCAAATGGTCGGAACACTCGAGCAGAAACAGGTTCGTTATGCACTGATCAAAACACCAGACAGCAATCTCTATCGCGTCAAGTCGGGTAATTATCTCGGACAGAATTTCGGCGTCGTGACCTCGATCAGCGAAGCAGCGGTAACACTTAAAGAAGTCATTCAGGATTCTTCATCGGGTTCCTGGACCGAGCGCACAAGCAGTTTGCAGCTGCTCGAGCAATGAACTCAAGGAGCACGCGGATATGAAACGCATCGGTCATCTGATAACACTTGTCGCGACGCTGGGGGCATTCCTTCTGGGAAGCGCTTTGGCTCATGGCCAGGACAAATCTCCGGCGCCGGCGGGCAATCTCATCCAGTCCATAGATGTTACGACCCAGTCGGGGGCCATAACCGTGAAGTTCGGCCTCAAGGATGCGCCGGCCGACCTGCCCGCTGCTTTTACGGTGAACAATCCGCCTCGCATCGCCTTCGATTTCCCCGCGACCGCAAACGGCCTGGGCAAGAGTTCGCAGGACATCAATCAGGGTGAACTGCGCACGATACGGCTCGCCCAATCTTCCGGGCGCACGCGTGTCGTTTTCAATCTTTCCAGGATGGTGAAATACACCAGCAAACTGGATGGCAACACCGTCGTAGTAACGTTATCGGGTAACGGCGCCGCCGCCGAGACCCCCACCACGTTTGCCGAAGCAAAGTCGAATGCCGAAACGCACGCTGTGCGCGACGTTGACTTCAGGCGGGGCAAGAACGGCGAAGCGCAAATCATCTTCGATTTGTCGGATGCCGCAACCGGAATCAATTTACGGCAACAGGGAAGAAGCATTCTGGTCGATTTCATCCAGACCGCGCTGCCACCCGCCCTCGAACGGCGTTACGACGTAACGGATTTCGGTACCCAGGTCGAGAGTTTCGATGTCACCCGTTCCGGTGGCAATACCCGCGTCACGATCGTGCCGAAGGGGCGGTGGGAGCAATCCGCGTATCAGACCGACAATCGCTTCATCATCGAGGTCAAAGCGGTGATAGAGGATTCGGGCAAACCCAAAACGCCAGGCGGCTATACGGGAGAAAAGCTTTCCCTGAATTTCCAGAACATTGAGGTCCGTGCCGTGCTGCAGGTGATCGCCGATTTCACGGGGCTGAACATCATCACCAGCGATACGGTGAGCGGGAACCTGACCCTGCGGCTGAAGGACGTGCCCTGGGATCAGGCACTGGACATCATCCTCCAGGCCAAGGGACTCGACATGCGCAAGACCGGCAATGTCGTCTGGATCGCTCCCCGGGATGAACTGGCCACGAAAGAAAAGCTGGCGCTGGAAGCACGCCAGCAGATTACGGAACTGGAACCGCTGCGCACTGAAAGTTTCCAGTTGAACTATCAGCGTGCCGAGGATTTCCAGAAGGTCATCACCGACGCGAACCAGAGGCTTCTGTCCAAACGGGGCAGCGCGGTCATCGACGCGCGGACCAATCAGATTTTCGTCCAGGATATTCCCTCCAAGCTGGACGACATAAGGGAGCTCCTGAAGAAAACCGACAGGGCGGTCCGGCAGGTATTGATCGAAGCGCGCATCGTCGAGGCGACCGATACTTTCAGCAAGAACGTCGGCGCGAGGCTCGGTTATCACGATTTGACGGGTCGAGGCGACGCGATTCCTGGCGGCAGCCATCGTGCGGTAGTCGGAGGAGGCCTCATCGACACCGGCGCACACACGGGACAGACCACGGATACGCCGACCTTTCTGACGGACTCCACGTTCTCCAACATGGCCGCGCCCGGGTTGGGCGGCGTGAATCCGGGTCAGCTCTCGCTGATCCTGATGAACAACGCGATGACCAAGTTCCTGAACCTGGAAATTTCCGCTCTGCAAGCGGACGGAAAGGGCAAGATCATTTCCAGCCCGCGTGTAATTACTGCGGACAACGTCGAAGCCAATATCGAGCAAGGGACGGAAATTCCTTATCAGCAGGCAACGAGCAGCGGCGCGACCAGTGTGTCCTTCCGCAAGGCAACGCTGAGCCTGAAGGTCAAGCCGCAAATCACGCCCGACGACAACATCATGATGAAGTTGAACGTCAACAAGGATAGCGTGGGCGCGAATACCAGCGCCGGTCCGGCGATCGATACGAAGCAGGTTTCGACCGAGGTTCTGGTCGAGAACGGCGGCACCGTCGGGTTGGGTGGAATCTATACGCAGGACGAATCCTCAACGCTGACGAAAGTGCCGTTGCTAGGGGACATCCCGGTTCTGGGATTTTTCTTCCGCCAGGATCTGCGTCGCAACGACAAGAGTGAACTGCTCATCTTCGTTACCCCGCGCGTCATCAAAGATACCCTCACCGTGCGCTGAGTCCGATTTCCCGAACGGCCGCGGAAACCGTCCGCGGCCGTTTTTTATTGGCGCGGGCCAATGCGGGGCCGGTTTAGCTAAAATGCGGACATGCAGAACGCGACCCATGCCCTTTCCGAACAGCCGGACTCATCCCTGGCCGGAAGCATCTTCCTCGTCGGAATGATGGGCGCGGGCAAGACTTCCGTGGGGCGCGTTCTTGCCAAGCGGCTGAACAAGGTGTTTTACGATTCAGATCAGGTGATCGAGGAGCGCACAGGCGTCAAGGTGGCGGTCATTTTCGAGATTGAAGGCGAAGCCGGGTTTCGTCAGCGGGAGTCGGCCGTCGTCGATGAGTTGACGCAACTTGGCGATATCGTACTGGCGACGGGTGGAGGCGCGATTCTGGCCGGAGCAAACCGGGAACGGCTCAAGGCACGGGGAACGGTGGTCTACCTGCGCGCCAGCGTAAAGGACCTGCTCAACCGCACGCGCCACGACAAAAACCGGCCTTTGCTGCAGACCGCCGACCCGCGAGCCCGCCTGGACGAATTGTTCGAACTGCGCGATCCGTTGTACCGGGAAGTCGCGCATTTGATCGTCGACACCGGAAGCCAAAGCCTTTCCACGCTGGTGAACCGCCTGCATCTTCAACTGCAGTCCCGCGCGGACGGCGTGAGCGCCATCGACCATGACGCGATCGACGAGGCAGGAATCGATCACCCCCAATGCGAACCGTAACCGTCGGCCTCGGCGCGCGTGCGTATCCGATCCATATCGGCGAGGGTTTGCTGGCCCGCGCCGACCTGTTCATTCCGCACCTGACGCAACGCAAGGTCGCCGTGATCACCAATACGACGGTTGCCGCGTTGTACCTGGAGCGGCTCTCGAACTCATTGCGGTCGGTCGGGATGGAAATCGTTCCGGTCGTTTTGCCCGACGGCGAAGAGCACAAGAACTGGTCGACCCTGAACTCGATATTCGATGCGCTGCTGTCGAATCGCCTCGAACGCAAGTCCACCATCATCGCGTTGGGCGGCGGAGTAGTGGGCGACCTCGCCGGATTTGCGGCCGCGACGTATCAACGTGGCGTGCCCTTCATCCAGGTCCCGACGACATTGCTTGCCCAGGTCGACTCTTCGGTGGGTGGGAAAACGGCAATCAATCACCCGATGGGCAAGAACATGATCGGTGCGTTCCACCAGCCGCGCATGGTGCTGGCCGATACCGCGATGATCAAAACCCTGCCGGAGCGCGAATTGTCCGCGGGGTTGGCGGAAGTCATCAAGTATGGCCTGATCATGGACGTTCCGTTTCTGGAATGGCTCGAAGCCAACATGGACCGGCTCATGGCTCGCGATCCCGAAGCGCTGGCCCATGCTGTCACCCGCTCGTGCGAAAACAAGGCGAAAGTCGTGGAAGCCGACGAACGCGAAACCGGGCAGCGCGCCCTGTTGAATCTCGGCCACACCTTCGGCCATGCCATCGAGACCGGGCTTGGATTCGGCGTATGGCTGCACGGCGAAGCGGTCGCGGCCGGCACGATAATGGCCGCGCAGCTCTCCGAGCGCATGGGTTCGCTGACGGTTGCGGAGGTCGGGCGCATCGAGCGCCTTTTCCAGAGCGCCGGCCTGCCGATCGATGCGCCCGTGTTGGGCGAGGATCGTTACCTGGAACTCATGGGGCACGACAAGAAGGTCGAAAACGGCAAGCTGCGACTGGTATTGCTCGAAGCGTTGGGCAAGGCCTTCGTGACCGCGGATTTCGATATGGGAGACTTGCGCGAAGTCCTCGCACGGTCGGCCGCACATGCATGAGCTGGCGGCGTATGCCGCCGATCCCGCCGCCTCGCGCGGCCGGCAATTCAGCGAAACCCCGGCAAGCGGGCGAACCGAGTTCCAGCGCGACCGCGACCGCATCATCCATTCGACGGCTTTCCGCCGGCTCGAATACAAAACCCAGGTCTTCGTCAATCACGAAGGCGACCTGTTCCGAACGCGGCTGACCCACAGCCTCGAAGTCGCGCAGATTGGCCGGTCCATCGCCCGCAATCTGGGTTTGAACGAAGACCTCGTCGAGGCCATTTCGCTCGCGCATGATCTCGGTCACACACCTTTCGGCCATGCTGGCCAGGATTCTCTGAACGAATGCATGAAGGAGTTCGGCGGATTCGAACACAACCTCCAGTCGCTGCGCGTGGTCGATCACCTCGAGCAGCGCTATGGGGCGTTCGATGGCCTGAACCTCAGTTTCGAAACCCGCGAGGGCATCCTCAAGCACTGCTCACTCGACAACGCCAGAAAACTGGGTGATGTTGGTGAGCGCTTCCTTAAGAAGCAACGACCTTCGCTCGAAGCGCAGATAGCGAACCTGGCCGACGAGATCGCCTATAACAACCACGACGTCGACGACGGGTTGCGCTCGGAACTGATCACGTTGGAGCAGTTGTCGGAAGTCGGGATTTTTGCGCGACATCTCGAGCAGGTGCGGCAGGAGTTTCCGGCATTGACCGACCGCCGGCTGATCCATGAAACCGTCCGGCGCATGATCAACACGCTGGTATCGGACCTGACCGGGCAGAGCCGAAAGCTGATCACGGAGCATCGGCCGGGGAGCATTGACGAAGTGCGGACGGCACCGCCCCTGATCGCGTTCAGCGATGTCATCCGCGAGCAGCAGCAGGAGCTCAAAACTTTCCTGCGAAGGCAGCTCTACCAGCACTATCGCGTCGCGCGCATGAGCAATAAGGCCAGGCGAATTGTCCGCGAGCTCTTCGAAGCCTTCCTCGGTGACGCGCGCCTGCTGCCGCCCGAGTTTCAGAGCCGGGCCCAGGCCGACCCGCCGCGGGCCATCGCCGACTACGTGGCCGGCATGACGGACCGTTACGCGATCCGCGAGCATCGCCGCCTCTTCACCGTGGAAGAATCCTGAGCCTGTTTCGGGTCGTTTATTGAAAGGCCGGCGCCAGTCGCGGTACCATTCCAAGCTCCGCTGGAATCGTGATGCTTAGTGCCGACCGGCTCGAAACGTGCTTTTTTCACTTGCCGCAAGCCCGGTCAACCCCATATTAAGCGGCTGCAGAGGTTAGAAATGGCTCACCCGACACTACCGCCCCGCCAGGGACTTTACGATCCAGCCAATGAGCACGACGCGTGCGGCGTGGGCTTCATCGCGCACATCAAAGGTGCGAAAAGCCACGCTATCGTGGATCAAGGCCTGCTGATCCTGAAAAATTTGACCCATCGCGGGGCGGTGGGGGCCGACCCGCTGGCGGGCGACGGTGCGGGGATTCTGATCCAGATTCCGGACCACTTTTTCCGTGAAGAACTGGCCGGGCAGGGGGTGACGCTGCCTTCTCCGGGTGAATACGGCGTGGGGATGGTGTTCCTGCCGCAGGAGCCGGCCTCGCGGCTGGCCTGTGAATACGAGATAGAGCGCGCCATCAAGGACGAAGGCCAGGTGTTGCTCGGCTGGCGCGACGTGCCGTGCGATGGCAGCACGCTCGGCGAGTCGGTTAAGAAGGTGGAGCCGGTCATCCGGCAGGTCTTCATTGGCCGCGGCGCAGGCGTCACCGTCACGGATGCCCTTGAACGCAAGCTGTTCATCATTCGCAAGGCCTCCGGCCATGCCATCCAGGCGCTGAAACTCGAGCACGGCAAGGAGTTCTACGTGCCCTCGATGTCGGCGCGCACCATTGTCTACAAGGGCATGTTGCTGGCCGGGCAGGTGGGCGGCTACTACAAGGACCTTCAAGACGCGCGCGTCGTCTCGGCCCTGGCGCTCGTGCACCAGCGCTTCTCGACCAATACATTTCCGACCTGGGACCTCGCGCATCCGTTCCGCATGATCGCGCACAACGGTGAAATCAATACGTTGCGTGGCAACGTCAACTGGCTGCGCGCGCGTCAGGGGGCGATTTCAAGCCCGATCATCGGCAAGGACCTCGAAAAAGTCTGGCCGCTGATTTATGACGGCCAGTCAGACTCCGCCTCGTTCGACAACGCGCTCGAATTGCTCATGATGGGCGGTTATTCGATGGCCCACGCCATGATGATGCTGATCCCCGAGGCGTGGGAGAAACACACGCACATGGATCCGAGCCGGCGTGCGTTTTACGAATATCACGCGGCGATGATGGAGCCTTGGGATGGCCCTGCGGCCGTTGCCTTTACCGATGGACGCCAGATCGGCGCGACGCTGGACCGTAACGGGTTGCGCCCGGCGCGTTACATCGTGACCAGCGATGACATGGTCGTGATGGCATCGGAGACCGGCGTGTTGCCGATTCCCGAGGAAAAAATCATCAAGAAGTGGCGCCTGCAGCCGGGCAAGATGTTCCTGATCGACGTCGAGGCGGGACGCATCATCGACGACAAGGAGATCAAGGATTCGCTTTCGCACGTCAAGCCCTACAAGGCCTGGATCGATCGCATCCGCATCAAGCTCGACGACCTGCCCGTTTCGACCAAGATCGCCGAGCGCAGCAAGGTGCCGATGCTCGACCGTCAGCAGGCGTTTGGCTACACCCAGGAAGACCTGAAGTTCATCCTTGGCCCGATGGCGCAGTTGGGCGAGGAGGGAACCGGGTCGATGGGCAATGACTCGCCACTCGCGGTGCTGTCGAACAAGAACAAGCCGCTGTACAACTACTTCAAGCAGCTGTTCGCGCAGGTCACCAACCCGCCGATCGATCCGATCCGCGAGGACCTGGTCATGTCGCTCGTTTCCTTCATCGGCCCGAAACCGAACCTGCTTGGCATCGACGAAACCAATCCACCGATGCGCCTCGAAGTCAGCCAGCCCGTGCTCGACTTCAATCAGATGGATACGATCCGCCACATCGATTACTACACGGGCGGCAAGTTCAAATCATTCGAACTGGACATTACCTATCCGGCGGCGTGGGGCAAGCAAGGAATCGAGGCGCGCTTGGCCAGCCTGTGCGCACAAGCCGAGGATGCCGTGCGTTCCGGATACAACATCCTGATCGTGTCGGATCGCAGGGTTGACGCCATGCATGTGGCCATTCCCGCGCTGCTTGCCTTGTCGGCGATTCACCAGCACCTGGTGGGCAGGGGCTTGCGGACCAGCGCCGGTCTGGTGGTCGAGACCGGTTCGGCGCGCGAGGTGCATCATTTCGCGCTGCTCGCGGGCTACGGCGCCGAAGCCATACATCCCTGCCTGGCGATGGAGACCATCCTGCATGCGGATGCTTCCATCCCGGAAGAGTATCGGGGCGAGAAAGGCGTCAAGAATTACGTCAAGGCTGTCGGCAAGGGCCTGATGAAGGTCATGTCCAAGATGGGCATTTCCACGTACATGTCCTACACCGGCGCCCAGATTTTCGAGGCGGTCGGCCTGGCCCGGGGCATGGTCGACAAATACTTTACCGGCACGACGACGAACGTCGAAGGGATCGGCATCTTTGAAGTAGCCGAAGAAGCGATCCGCCTGCACGGCGCGGCGTTCAGTGACGATCCAGTTCTCGACGGTGCGCTGGATGCAGGCGGCGAATATGCGTTCCGCGTGCGCGGCGAAGATCACATGTGGACGCCCGACGCGATCGCCAAACTCCAGCATTCGAGCCGGACCAACAGCGTCCAGACCTATCGCGAGTACGCGAAGTTGATCAATGACCAGACCCGGCGCCACATGACGTTGCGCGGGTTGTTCGAGTTCAAGCCCGATCCCGCCAAGGCCGTGCCGATCGACGAGGTCGAGTCGGCGAAGGAGATCGTCAAGCGTTTCGTAACGGGCGCGATGTCGCTGGGTTCGATCTCCACCGAAGCGCACACCACGCTGGCGATCGCGATGAACCGCATCGGCGGGAAGTCGAATACCGGCGAAGGCGGCGAAGATCCGAAGCGCTATGCGCCCATCAAGAGCGGCGAAACGCTGGCTTCACGCATCGGGCGCGATCGCATCGAACGCGACCTTCCCCTCAACGAAGGCGATTCGCTGCGCTCCAAGATCAAGCAGGTCGCGTCTGGACGTTTCGGCGTAACCGCGGAGTACCTGAACAGCGCGGACCAGATCCAGATCAAGATGGCGCAGGGCGCCAAGCCCGGCGAAGGCGGGCAGCTTCCGGGGCACAAGGTCTCGGAGTACATCGCCGAGTTGCGCTTCTCCGTACCCGGCGTCGGGCTGATCTCGCCGCCACCGCATCACGACATCTACTCCATCGAGGACCTGGCGCAGCTTATCCATGATCTGAAGAACGCGAACCCGCGCGCGTCGATCAGCGTGAAGCTGGTTTCGGAAATCGGCGTGGGCACGGTCGCGGCTGGTGTGTCGAAGGCGAAAGCCGATCACGTCACCATTGCCGGCCATGACGGCGGCACCGGCGCAAGCCCGTGGTCGTCGATCAAGCATGCCGGCACACCGTGGGAACTCGGCCTCGCGGAAACGCAGCAGACCCTGGTCCTGAACCGCTTGCGCGGGCGCATTACCGTGCAGGTCGACGGCCAGATGAAGACGGGGCGAGATGTTGCCATCGGCGCCATACTCGGGGCGGACGAATTCGGTTTCGCCACCGCGCCGCTCGTGGTGACCGGTTGCATCATGATGCGCAAGTGCCATCTGAACACCTGTCCCGTCGGCGTGGCGACGCAGGATCCGGTGTTGCGCAAGAAATTCAAGGGGCAGCCCGAGCACGTCGTGAACTTCTTCTTCTTCATTGCAGAGGAAGTGCGCGAAATCATGGCCATGCTGGGCGTGCGCTCCCTGCGCGAGTTGATCGGGCGCACCGACCTGCTCGACATGAGGAAGGGTATCGAACATTGGAAGGCGCGCGGCCTCGATTTCAGCCGCATCTTCTACATGCCGCAGGCGGCACCCGGCGTTTCCATTTTCAACTCCGAGAAGCAGGATCACGGCCTCGAAAAGGCGCTCGATCACCGCCTCATCGAACTGGCGCAGCCCGCACTCCTGCGTGCCGAACCCGTCAAGATCGAAATGCCGATTCGCAACGTCAATCGCACGGTCGGGACGATGCTCTCTTCCGAAGTCGCGAGGAAATACGGCAATTCCGGATTGGCGGACGATACGATCCGTGTCACGTTCGCGGGCAGCGCGGGCCAGAGCTTCGGCGCGTTCCTGGCGAAGGGCATCACCCTGGACCTGATCGGTGAAGGTAACGACTACGTCGGCAAGGGCTTGTCTGGTGGCCGCATCAGCGTGCAACCGTCCCCGAAATTCCGCTGTAACCCGCTCGAGAACATCATCGTCGGCAACACGGTAATGTATGGCGCGGTCGCGGGCGAAGCCTACTTCCGCGGCGTCGCGGGCGAACGCTTTTGCGTACGTAATTCCGGGGCGCAGGCGGTGGTCGAAGGCGTGGGCGATCATGGTTGTGAGTACATGACCGGCGGGACGGTCGTCGTGCTGGGCATGACGGGTCGCAATTTTGCAGCAGGTATGTCCGGGGGGCTGGCTTTCGTATTGGACGAAGACGGGACGTTCAAGAACCGCTGCAATCTTTCCATGGTGCAACTCGAACCGCTGCTGACGGAAGCCGAGCAGGAGGCAAAAGTATCGAAGGATATCTGGCACATGCACCAGAGCGACGAAGCGATTCTGAAGGGGTTCATCGAGAAACACGCCCGATATACCGGCAGCGCCCGGGCGAAAGCCATCCTCGACAACTGGGCCGATTACCGAGGCAAGTTCGTGAAGGTATTCCCGACGGAATATCGCAGGGCGCTGGGCGAACTCGCGGCCCGGAACGGCAAGCTGGCGGCGTAAACAAAACCGTAGAGGCGGGGCGGGCATGCTGTGCCCGTCCCGCCTCTGTGTCTGTGCAATTCGAGAGCGAAGGGTTGGGGAATGGGCAAGATCACCGGATTCATGGAATACCAGCGCCTTTCCGAGGCGGCCGAGGACAAGGGCGAACGCGTCAAGCACTACCGCGAGTTCGTGCTGCACCTGGCCGACCAGGAAGCGTCGCAGCAGGGCGCCCGATGCATGGATTGCGGCATTCCGTTTTGCGTGACCGGCTGCCCGGTCAACAACATCATTCCCGACTGGAACGACCTGGTTTTCAAGCAGAACTGGAAGCAGGCAATCGACGTCCTGCATTCGACCAACAATTTCCCGGAGTTCACCGGCCGCGTTTGTCCCGCTCCATGCGAGGCCGCCTGTACGCTGAACATCAATAACGATGCGGTGGGCATCAAGTCGATCGAACACGCGATCATCGACAAGGCGTGGGAGCAGGGCTGGGTCACGCCACAGGTTCCGAAGCACAAGACTGGAAAGAAGGTCGCGGTCGTCGGCTCCGGTCCGGCCGGACTGGCCTGTGCGCAGCAGCTTGCGCGTGCCGGCCATGACGTTGTGCTGATCGAGAAGAACGATCGCATTGGCGGGCTATTGCGCTACGGTATTCCCGATTTCAAGATGGAAAAGCACCTGATCGACAAGCGCATGGAACAGATGCGCACTGAGGGCGTCGAGTTTCGTACCAGCCAGCATGTCGGCGGCACGGGTGCGCATGCGGTTTCGGCGGACAAGTTGCTCAAGGAGTTTGACGCCGTGGTGCTTTCCGGCGGGGCGGAACATCCACGCGACCTGCCCATTCCGGGCCGAGACCTCGACGGCGTGTATTTTGCGATGGAGTTCCTCCCGCAGCAGAACAAGGTAGTGGCAGGCGACAGGATCGCGGACCAGATCATGGCGACTGGAAAGCATGTTGTCGTTATCGGTGGTGGCGACACGGGATCGGATTGCGTTGGAACTTCGAATCGCCATGGCGCCGCTTCCGTTACGCAATTCGAGTTGATGCCCCAGCCACCCGAACAAGAAAACAAGCCCCTGGTATGGCCCTACTGGCCGCTTAAGAAGCGCACCTCCTCTTCTCATGAGGAAGGTTGCGAGCGCGACTGGGCCGTTGCCACAAAGGAATTTACGGGCGAGAACGGCAAAGTGAAAACGCTGAAAGCCGTGCGAGTCGAATGGAAGGACGGAAAAATGTCCGAAGTGCCGGGCTCGGCGTGGGACATGAAAGCCGATCTCGTGCTCCTGGCGATGGGTTTCCTCGGTCCGGTCCAGGGCGGATTGCTCGAACAATTCGGTGTCGAGAAGGATGCGCGCAGCAACGTCAAGGCCGACACCGAAGGCAAGACCGCCTACTCCACGTCGGTGCCGAAGGTCTTTGCTGCCGGGGACATGCGTCGCGGGCAATCGCTCGTGGTGTGGGCAATTCGCGAAGGCCGCCAGTGCGCGCGCGCCGTCGACGAGTTCCTGATGGGTACTTCGGACTTGCCGCGTTGATGCGGCCGGTCCCGACACGGCGTGAGGCCGATCGGTCGGTTCGTCGCAGTCACGAGGTGATCAACGCAAGCCGCGCCCGACCGTGATGCAGATCGAAAACGACACGCTGTTGCGCGCGCTTTTGCGCGAGCCCACCCCGTATACGCCGGTCTGGATCATGCGCCAGGCCGGTCGTTACCTCCCGGAATATAACCAGACGCGTTCCAAGGCGGGCAGCTTCCTCGACCTCTGTCGCAATCCCGGTTTCGCCACCGAAGTTACGCTGCAGCCGCTTGCGCGCTATCCGCTCGACGCGGCCATCCTGTTTTCCGACATCCTCACCGTGCCCGATGCCATGGGGCTTGGTCTTTATTTCGCCGAAGGAGAGGGACCGCGCTTCGAGCGACCGTTGCGCGACGAGCGTGCTATCCGCGAGCTTGCCGCGCCGGACATAGGCACGCAGCTTCGATATGTGCTGGACGGAGTGACCCAGATCAAGAAGGCGCTCAACGGCAAGGTACCCCTGATCGGTTTCTCAGGCAGTCCGTTCACGCTGGCGTGCTACATGATCGAGGGGCGGGGCGGCGGCGATTTCCATGAAGCCAAGAAAATGCTCTATGGTCGCCCGGATCTGCTGCATCAGATCCTGCAGGTCAATGCGGTCGCGGTGACAGACTATCTGAACGCCCAAATCGACGCCGGCGTCGACGCGGTGATGATTTTTGACACCTGGGGCGGCATGTTGTCGGGACAGGCGTTCCATGAGTTTTCCTTGCGCTACATGGAACGCATTTGCGCGCAACTCAGGCGCGAACGCGAAGGGCGCAAAATCCCGCGGGTCGTCTTCACCAAAGGCGGGGGATTGTGGCTCGAAAGCCTTGCGCAGTGCGGGGCGGACGCTCTTGGGCTGGACTGGACCATCGATATCGGCCAGGCGCGGGCCCGGGTCGGCGACCGGGTGGCTCTGCAGGGGAACATGGACCCTGCGGTGCTGCTGGCCACGCCCGAAGCCATACGGCGAGAGGCCATTAAAGTGCTGGCGGCTTACGGCCATGGCGACGGCCATGTATTCAACCTCGGACATGGGATTTCACAGTTCACCCCCCCTGAATCCATGACGGCCCTGATCGAAACCGTACACTCGGAAAGCCGTCAATTTCACTGACGAACGGGGCGCCGAAGTACGGGCCAGCCACGGTTCTTATGCACAATTCCCGCTCCGCGTTGCAGCTTCGAGAAGGGCAAATGCATGCTTTTTTGTGAAACCCGCCCAACTAATTGAAAGCAATAAAATTAATTTGCCTTGACACGCGCAATCCCGCGCCCCTTCTGGGTTTCAGCCCGATTTCCCAGAGCGCGATCGCAAGGTTTCATCAACAGATTTATCCACAACCGCGGCTGACGTCAAAAAAGGCCTTTTCGCAAAGCCATTTAGCTTTCCCCCGCCCATTTTCTAACTTCGTTCGCGCGCAACTCGCCGAGGATTCATGGCCGTCGCAAAAGTCGCCCTCGATTGCCCTGTAGATTCGCTGTTCGACTACCGGGCAGTCGCGCGACCGCCGCAGATCGGTGAATTTGTCGTCGTGCCGTTCGGCAAGCGCCGCGATGTGGGCCTGGTGCTCGATGTCGCGGAACATTCAGATATTCCGCAGGCGCGATTGCGAAGCATCGAGAGCGTTTTACCGATCGAAGCATTGCCTGAAACCGCATTGTCGCTGATTCGGTTTGCGAGCGATTACTATCAACATCCTATCGGCCAGACGGCATTTGTCGGATTGCCTGCGGCCTTGAGGCGAGTGCGCTACGCGGGACCTAAGCCGCAATGGCGCTATGTGCTGACCCAAGCAGGGATAGGGCTGGAATCCGATACGTTTCCGCCAAAGGCGCTATTGAAGCGCAAGCTCATTGAAATATTTCGTCTAAGAGGTTTTCTCGACCGCACCGCTCTTACCGCCGTCTCGCCACGAGCCCTCGCGCTAGCCCAGGCCTGGGTCGACGAGGGCTGGATTGCGAAGGTGCCGCAACCGGTGTCGCCCGATCTCGCTTCGATCGAAGCGCCTAACGGTCCGCAACCAGAATTGACTGACGAACAGCACGCCGCCGTCGAAAGCGTAGCCGCCGCTTTCGGGAAGTACTCGCCGTGGCTGCTCGAAGGCGTTACCGGAAGCGGCAAGACCGAAGTCTACTTCCGGCTCATCGAACGGATCGCGGCGCAAGGGCTGCAAACCCTGCTGATGGTCCCGGAAATCAACCTCACGCCACAGCTCGAACATCGATTCCGTGAGCGTTTCCCCGCGCTTCAATTGATCAGCCTGCATAGCAACCTCGCGGAGGGCGAGCGCAGCGCGAACTGGCTGGCAGCGCGTGCAGGGAATTGCCACGTCGTGATCGGGACCCGACTGTCGATCTTCACGTCGATGCCGAAGCTCGGGCTCATCATCGTGGACGAAGAACAGGACGCGTCATTCAAACAACAGGACGGCTTGCGTTATTCGGCGCGCGATCTCGCCATTTTCCAGGCGCATTCGCGCAACGTGCCCGTGGTCCTCGGTTCCGCGACGCCGTCTCTAGAGACCTACCACAATGCACGCACGGGCCGCTTCGGCTACTTGCGGTTGAGCCGACGGCCGCTGGCAACCCAGGCATCAATCAGGCTGCTGGACATGCGTGGACAGGCGACGGCCCAATCGCAAGTCATTTGCGAAGAAGCCATGCAGGCGCTGGTCGCGCGCGTCGCCCGACGCGAGCAGAGCCTGGTGTTTCTGAATCGTCGCGGTTTTGCCCCGATCCTGGTCTGCGGCGCTTGCGGATGGAACGCGGAATGCACGCGTTGTAGCGCCAGGCTGGTCTGGCACTCGCGCGACACGCTTCTGCGCTGCCATTACTGTGGGCATGAAGAACGCTTGCCGCGCAACTGTCCGTCGTGCGGGAATCAGGATCTCAAGGGCCTCGGCCACGGAACGCAGCGCGTCGAGGAATGGCTGACCGAGCGCATGCCCCAGGCGCGAGTCCTGCGCATCGATCGCGACAGTACGCGACGCAAGCACGCCTGGCGGACCATGCAGGATGAGATTCGCGCCGAGCGCGTGGATGTCCTGGTCGGTACCCAGATGCTCGCAAAGGGGCACGATTTTCCAAAGCTCACGCTGGTCGTGATCGTGAGTCCCGACAATGCCTTGTTCTCGGCGGATTTCCGGGCGGCGGAAAAACTGTTTCAGCAGCTCATGCAGGTCGCAGGTCGAGCCGGCCGCGCCGACCTGCCCGGCGAAGTGCTGGTCCAGACCGAGTTTCCGGACCATCCGCTCTACCAGGCGCTGGTTCGACAGGACTATCGCAGCTTCGCGGACGAACTGCTCGACGAACGCAAGCGCGCTGGATTTCCGCCGTACGTGTATCAGGCGATCCTGCGTGCGGAATCGCAAAGCGAAGCGACCATGATGGAATTTCTTGAACATGCCGTGACGCTGGCCGGATCGGATAGCGCGGCCATCACGCTTTACGATCCGGTGCCTGCGACGATAGCCCGAGTGGCGGGACATCATCGCGGGCAGTTGCTCGTGCAGTCTGCATCGAGAGCGGAATTGCAGGGATTTCTGTCGCGCTGGCGCGCCAGGCTCGTCGAGAAGAAGGCCACGCGCGTGCGCTGGTCCCTCGACGTCGATCCGCTGGAGATCTGACGGCCGCGGGTGATCGAGCCGGTATAATCGCGCCTTTGCCGGCATTCGCATTCCCTTCCCGCCTGATGAGCCACGCTGTTCCCGACCTTCGCACTCACCTGACCGATTTATTGCGCACGGCGCAGCGCAGCGTTGCGCCCGACTCGGTGTCCCTGCCCGTGGTGCTGGAGCGACCGAAATCCCTTCAGCATGGCGACTACGCCAGCAATCTCGCGATGCAGCTGGCCAAGTCGATGAAGCGCAATCCGCGCGAAATTGCGCAAGCCCTCCTCAAGGCCATGCCGCCTTCACCGCTGGTGGAGAAATCCGAAATAGCGGGTGCGGGCTTCATCAATCTGTACCTGAAGCCGGCGGCGAAACAGCAGGTGGTGGCGCAGGTGCTCGCGAGCGGCGAAGGCTACGGCCGCGTCGGTCTCGGCGGCGGCGCAAAAGTGCAGGTGGAGTTTGTTTCGGCCAACCCCACGGGGCCTTTGCATGTTGGCCATGGACGCGGCGCAGCCTACGGCGCGAGCCTTGCGAATCTTCTGGAGGTGGCCGGTTATTCGGTGGCGCGTGAGTACTACGTGAACGATGCCGGGCGCCAGATGGATATCCTCTGCGTTTCCGTGTGGGTACGCTACCTGGAGCTTTGCGGTGAGTCGCTGCCTTTTCCGGCTAACGGCTACCAGGGAGACTACGTACGCGTGCGCGCGGCCGAACTCAAATCGGCCCACGGCGAGCGCTTGAAACGCGAGGCCTCTGCGGTTCTGGACGGCCTGCCGGAAGCACCGGAGGGCGACGATGACGCGGTAGAAGTCCGCATGGACGCGTTGATCGAGCGCGCAAAGTCCATGCTCGGCACCGGCTTCGAACTTCTCACCGACTTCGTGCTGGATCGCCAACTCGCCGAAATCCGCGATGTGCTCAACCGTTTCGGCGTGACGTTCGACGCGTGGTTTTCGGAGCGCTCGCTCTACGAATCGGGGCGCGTGGCGCAGGCGCTCGATACGCTCGAGGCCGCCGGCCACCTCTATATGAAAGACGGCGCGCGCTGGTTTCGATCCATGACTTTCGGAGACGACAAGGATCGGGTGGTCCAGCGTGAGAACGGCCTGTACACCTACTTCGCTTCGGACATCGCGTATCACCACGACAAGCTCAAACGCGGTTACGACATCCTGATCGACGTCTGGGGGGCGGATCATCACGGCTATATTCCGCGCGTTCGCGCCGGCATAGCTGCGCTCGGACACGATCCCGCGAAGCTGCAGGTACCCTTGATCCAGCTCGTTGCTTTGTTCCGCAACGGCGAAGCGGTACGCATGGGAAAACGCAGTGGAAGTTACGTCACGCTGGAGGAATTGCTCGAAGAAGCCGGCGTCGACGCCACGCGCTATTTTTATCTCGCGCGCAAAAGCGACCAGCATCTGGACTTCGATCTCGACCTGGCTAAATCGCAGAGCAACGACAATCCGGTCTATTACATCCAGTATGCGCATGCGCGCGTCTGCTCCGTACTGGAGCAATGGGGTGGCGACCCGGCGCAACTGGTCAACGCAGACCTGACCCGGCTCGTTGAAGACCAGGAGTTGCAGCAATTGCAGAAGCTGCTCGACTACCCGGAACAGATCGAAACGGCCGCACGCGACCTCGCCCCGCACCAGATCGCGTTTTATCTGCGTGAGCTGGCGGCGCTGTTTCACAGCTGGTACAACTCGACGCGGTTCCTGGTGGACGACAAGGACCTGCAATCAGCCAGGCTTGCGCTGGCGGCGGCGGTGCGGCAGGTGTTGCGCAACGGCCTGGCCATCCTCGGCGTGGGCGCACCGGAAAAAATGTGAGTAAACTTCCCGTCATGAGTCGCGACTACAAGAACGTCCGGGCTGCCTCCACGGCGGCTGCCGCGCGTGGCGGTACGCCGGTATGGATGGGTATTCTCGTGGGCGTGCTGGTGGGCCTTTGCATTGCACTCGGCGTTGCGCTGTACATCAACAAGGGCTCGAACCCCTTCATGCAACGCAAGATAGCGGAGAGATCCGCCGAGAAGGCCGCCGAGCCGGGTGCGAAAACGCAAAAGGAACCGGCGTCGGGAGAAAAAGCACCGGACGCCGCTGCAGGGAACAAGCGCACCAAAACCGCGGACGGCAAACCGCGATTCGACTTCTACAAAATCCTTCCCGGAACCGAGGAAGCCGTAACCGACAAGGAATTCAAGCGCGCTTCACCCGCGGCGCCGAAGGAAGTCTATTTCCTGCAGGTCGCAGCCTTCCAGAATCCTTCCGACGCGGACAATCTCAAGGCCAAACTGGCGCTTTCGGGGATCGAATCGCAGATCCAGACAGCGACCCTGCCCGACGGGCAGGTCTGGCATCGGGTGCGGGTCGGTCCATTTTCGAATCAGGATGAACTCGCGAAGTCCCGTTCCGCTCTAAAAGAAAATCGCCTCGAAGCGAACCTGATCAAGGTCCGCGAATAGTCGCGGTATTCGTCAACGTCACGGAAATTTCCATGAAACGATCGCATTCCCTGTTACTCGCGTCGCTCACCGTCTTGCTGGGTTTCTTTGTCCTCTCGCCCGCGATGGCGAAGCCCATCCTTGGCAAGGAATACAAGCTCGTCGAGCCGGCACAACCCCAGGCGCCCACAGTAAAGGGTGTCGAAGTGCTGGAGTTCTTCAACTACGCGTGCTCGCATTGCTACGACTACCAGCCCCATCTCGCGACCTGGCTCAAGACCAAGCCGAAGAATGCGGACTTCCGTTTTGTGCATGTGGTCTTCAACGAGAGCATGATCCCGCTCGCGAAGATCCACTACACGCTGGAAGAAATGAAATTGCTCGACAAGTTGCACGACAAGGTTTACGACGCGATCCATCAGCAGCATCTGGACCTGACGGATCGGGCGGTCATGCTCAAATGGGTAGGCGAGCAGGGGGTCGATGTCAAGAAATTCGAAGCGGCATTCGATTCCTTCAGCGTGAACAATAAAGTGCAGCGGGCAGCCAAGATGACGCGTGACTATCGCATTCCCGGTACGCCGTACGTGGTCGTCGGTGGGCGCTACATGACCGGCCCGTCGATGGCGGTGGGTTCGAACAATGCCGTGGATCACAACCGGCTCGGCCAGATCATCAACGAACTGATCGAGATGAGCCAGAGCGGCGCGAAATGAGGCCGGGCGGCTCTCGCTAGCCCCCGCTGACTGCGGAAAAGTGAAGGCATACGCTTTTTCGCTGGCCATTCTCTGCGCCGTTCTCACAGCGGCGCCATTCGCCGAAGCCACGGAGCCGATGGAAGATGTCGACTACGTTCGCATCGATCCGCAACCGGCTCCGCTCGACAAGGTCGAGGTCATCGAATTTTTCTTCTACGGTTGTGAATCCTGCAATCGCCTCGAGCCCGCGCTCCAGTCCTGGCTCAAAACCATTCCTGCAGACGTTTCGTTTCGACGCATTCCGGCAATCCGCCGCAGCGCCTGGGTTCCGTTGACCCGGCTGTATTTCTCGCTGGAACGGCTTGGGGAAATCGAAAGATTGCATTCGCAGGTCTACCGGGTCGTGCAGGAAGAGGGCGTCAATTTTGTCAGTTTGTCCAGTCGCGACCAGTGGGCCGACAAGGTCGGCATCGATCGCGACAAGCTGGCCCGGCTGCTGGATTCCGACGAGGTCAATTCCCAGGTCCAGCGCGCGCACGACCTGACTGTCGCGTACGGCGTTCGTGCGACGCCGACCTTGGTCGTGGACGGAAGATATCTGACCAGCGGTGGCGTGGTCGGCAGCGTCGACGGCCTTCTGGCGGTCGTCGACGGCCTGATCGAAAAGGCCCGTGCGACGCGAGCAAGCAAATGAGCGCGAACCTGAAAGTCATCATCACCGGCGCCTCGACCGGCATCGGCAGGGCGTTTGCCCAGGAGTATGCCGCGCGCGGCGCCACACTCGGGCTGATGGCGCGTCGCGAGGAATTGCTTGTGCAACTGGCATCGTCGCTGCCGGTGCGTTCGTACACCTATGCCGTGGACGTCAGGAATGCGCAGGCGCTTGAAAGCGCCGCGCAGGATTTCGTCGCGCACGCCGGCTGGCCAGACATTGTCATCGCCAATGCCGGCGTCAGCGCAGGTACCCTGACGGGCGAGCCCACGGACAATGAAGTATTCGAGGAAGTCATGGCGACAAACCTGATCGGCATGATGCTGACGTTCCAGCCCTTCGTCGAAGCGATGCGGCGCGAACGCAGGGGAATTCTGGTCGGTATCGCCAGCGTATCGGGTTTTCGCGGTTTGCCGGGTGCGTCGGCCTACTGCGCATCCAAGGCGGCGGCGATTTCCTATCTGGAAAGCCTCCGCGTCGAACTGCATGGCAGCGGCGTATCCGTGGTCACCATATGTCCTGGTTATATCGCCACGCCGCTGACGGCAAAAAACCCCTATCGCATGCCGTTCCTGATGGATGCAAAAGTCGCCGCGCGCAAGATGGCAAACGCGATCGACAGGCGCAAGCGCTTTTACGTGCTGCCCTGGCAGATGGCGGCGGTGGGCTGGGTGCTCCGCCGCTTGCCGCGGTGGCTGTACGACGTGTTGTTCGCGCGTGCCCCGCGCAAGCCTCGTCGCGCGGCTGGCTGATTCAGCCCAGTTTCAAGTCCAGCACGGCCTCTAGTTCGGCGATCGCCTTTGCGTGATCTTCGACCTTGATGGTGTGCATGCCCATCTTTCGCGCCGGCTTGAGGTTGGTGCCGAGGTCGTCGAGATAGACTGCCTGGTCCGGCGTGATGCCAAGCTCTGCGCACGTCAGTTCAAAAAAACGCGGTTCGGGTTTGCGTACTCCAATCCTGGAGGATTCGATAACGAGATCGAACAGCGCCGAGATGTTCTTCCACTCTTCGGCGCGACTTGAATCGCGATCGATACCGCGGCCGGCGCCCGCGCTGACATTGTTGGTGACGCACGCGTTGGTGAAGTGGCCCTTGCAGGCTTTCAGCGCGGTGACCATTTCAGGCCGGATGCGACCGTAGAGCAAATCGATCACGTCGAGTCCGCGCACCTCGTGGCCCGCGGCCCGGGATTCATCGGCGAAAGCCTGGTCGAACTGGCGTGGCGACAATTCCGAGCGTTCGAACCGCGCCCAGGCGTTGTGATCATGGTTGCGCGCGTTGATGTCGCGCAGAAAATTAACCGGCAGGCCGTGATCCGTCTCGAACCGGCGAAACGCGATGAACGGACTCTCGGTCATGACACCGCCAAAATCCCAAAGTACGGCGCGGATGGCCGGATTGGGCATCGCTATTTCTTCGCCTTCTTGTAGAGGTCCACGGCGCGCTTCAATTCCTTGAGTTCCTCGCAGGGTATGGGCGAGCAGAGCCTCTGCAACTCGGCGAGATGCTGTTCCGCCTTCGGAAGGTTGTCGGTCATCAGGTACGCCTCGCCGATGTATTCGTGCGCGTGCTTGTTCGACGGATCGAGCTTCAGTGCTTCATCGTACTCGGCGAAGGAGTATTCGAGATTGCCGTTCTTGCGGTATGCGTATCCGAGCAGACTATGCGCATCGGAGTTCCTGGGCGCGTTTTCGACGGCCTTCGACAGCAACGAAATGGCCTTTGTCCATTCCTGTGCCGCCAATGCTTTCTTGCCGAGTTGATAGTTCGGATCGGCGCTCTCCGTTGACTCTTCGCCCATATTCGCAACGGCACTCGTAACGATCGCGATCGCGGAGAAGGCGATCAATGCGACAGCGATCTTTTTCAGGTAGGTGTGCATGAGCGCTCCATTGCGTGGCTCGGCGCGGATCGCGAACGCCCGTCTACTCGACCGTGACGGACTTCGCAAGGTTGCGCGGTTTGTCCACGTCGGTGCCTTTTGCCAGCGCAACATGGTACGCAAGCAACTGCAGCGGCAGCGTGTGGAGGATCGGGCTGATGTAACCCGCGTGCTCGCTCATGCGAATGACGTGTACGCCGTCTCCGGCGTTGATATGCGTATCTGCGTCGGCGAATACATACAGCTCCCCGCCGCGCGCACGCACTTCCTGCAGGTTGGACTTGAGCTTCTCCAGCAGCGCATCGTTCGGCGCGATGGTGATGACCGGCATGTCCTTGTCCACCAGCGCAAGCGGCCCGTGCTTCAGCTCCCCGGCGGCATAGGCTTCCGCATGGATGTAGGAAACTTCCTTGAGCTTGAGCGCGCCTTCCATCGCAATGGGAAAGTGCATGCCGCGCCCGAGGAACAACGCGTGGCGCTTGTCGGCAAAGCGCTTCGCCCACTTTTCAACCTGGGGTTCGAGCGTGAGCACGTGTTGCAGTGCCGCCGGAAGGTGTCGCAGCGCGTGAAGGTGCTTTTGTTCGGTTTCGACTGAAAGCCGGTTGCGCGATTTTGCCAGCACCAGCGTCAGCAGGAAGAGCGCGGCCAGTTGCGTCGTGAATGCCTTGGTCGAGGCGACGCCGATTTCTGGCCCCGCCCGGGTGAGGAACTTCATGACGGCATTGCGCGTCAGGGAGCTTTCCGGGACATTGCAAATCGCCAACGTGAGATCCTGGCCGAGTGCCTTGGCGTGCTGCAAAGCGGCTATCGTGTCCGCGGTTTCACCGGACTGGGAAATGGCAATGATCAGTGCATCGGGATTGGGCACACTTTCGCGGTAGCGGAATTCGCTGGCGATCTCGACCGAGCAGGGCAGGCCCGCAATGGCTTCGATCCAGTAACGCGCGACCAGGCCGGCGTGATAGCTGGTTCCGCAGGCAAGCAAGGTAACGGCCTTGACCCGCTTCATCAGGCTGTTCGCTTCCACGCCGAACAGTTCCGGCACGATCGATTGGGCGCCGATCACCATCTCGAGTGTGTTGGCCACCGCCCCGGGCTGTTCGAATATTTCCTTCTGCATGTAGTGGTTGTAGGGCCCAAGCTCCACGGCGTCCGCGGAGAGCTTGCTCTCATGCACCGGCCGCTCTACCTCTTTGCCCGCGCCATCCACGATACGTACGCCCGTGCGGCTGATCTGGGCCACGTCACCTTCTTCGAGATAGATGATGTTTTTGGTGACCTGCAGCAGCGCTGAGGCGTCGGATGCCGCGAAGTTCTCCCCCTTGCCGAGCCCCAGCAAAAGTGGCGCGCCCTTGCGCGCAACGGTCAGGGTGCCGGGATCTTTCTCCGACAATACGGCGATCGCATACGCACCACGCAATTCGGCGATCGCGTGGCGCACCGCCGTGAACAGGTCACGATCCTGCTTCCAATGCAGGTGAATCA
>JBDTTE010000004.1:0-45134 GCA_039930785.1 Betaproteobacteria bacterium
TGCAGGAATTGCAGATGCCGCGCCTGCTGCGTTCTCCGTATCTCGAATACAGCGAGGACGTCGCCAAGGAACTGGCCATCATCGACACCGCCGGCCAGATGCATCGGCGCCTTGGACCGCAGGCGCTGCCGAACTACATCATCTCCAAGGGTGACGCCGTCAGCGATCTGTTCGAAGTCGCGCTCCTGCTGAAAGAGGCCGGCCTGCTGCATCCCGGTGAGCAGCCCCGCCTCGACGTCAACATCATTCCGCTGTTCGAGACCATCGAAGACCTGCGCGGCTGCGGTCCCATCATGGACGAACTGTTTTCGGAGCCTTACTACCAGCAATTGCTGGCGAGCCGCGGTGGCGTGCAGGAAGTCATGCTCGGTTATTCCGACAGCAACAAGGATGGCGGTTTCCTGACGGCAAACTGGGAGCTGTTCAAGGCGGAAGTCGAGCTCGTCAAGGTGTTCGACAAGCACGGCGTCAAGCTGCGGCTGTTTCACGGCCGCGGCGGATCGGTCGGCCGCGGCGGCGGGCCAAGCTATCAGGCCATCCTCGCGCAACCGCCAGGCAGCGTCGCGGGACAAATCCGCATCACCGAGCAGGGCGAAGTCATCGCCAGCAAATATTCCGATCCCGACATCGGCCGGCGTAATCTCGAGACGATGGTCGCGGCTACGTTCGAAGCCACAATGCTCAAGCACGAAGGTGCGGGACAGCCGGCCTATCTCGAGGTCCTCGACGAGATGAGCGCCGTCGCCTTCGCTTCCTATCGGGCACTGGTTTACGAAACGCCGGGTTTCGTGCAGTTTTTCCGCAGCGCCACGCCGATTGCCGAAATCGCCGACCTGAATGTCGGCAGCCGGCCCGCTTCGCGGAAGAAAAGCGACCGCATCGAGGATTTGCGTGCGATACCGTGGGTGTTCTCGTGGTCGCTGGCGCGCATCATGTTGCCGGGTTGGTACGGCTTTGGCGCGGCGGTCGAAGATCTGGTTCAGCGTCGCGGCGAAGACGGCATGGAGCTGCTGCGGAAAATGCATCGCGACTGGCCGTTTTTCCGCACGCTGCTGTCGAACATGGACATGCTGCTGGCAAAGAGCGACATCAGCATTGCTTCACGCTATGCCGAACTCGTGACCGACGTGGAGTTGCGCAACAGCATATTTGGTCGCATCCAGGAAGAATGGCAGCGGACCGTGCGCTACCTGCTTGCGATCACCGGCCAGAGCGAACTGCTGGAAGCGAACCCGGCGTTGTCACGCAGCCTGCGCAACCGCTCGCCTTATATCGATCCGCTGAATCACCTGCAGGTGGAATTGCTCAAGCGCTTTCGCGCCGGCGATACGGACGACCGGACGCGTCGCGCGATTCTGCTGACTCTGAACGGAATTGCCGCGGGCCTGCGCAACAGCGGTTGAGTCCGGCCGCGTTCAGCTTCCCGCGGGCTGGGGGTCGACCGAAGGCGTAAACGCGTCGGAGTAGAACTCGTCCTCAGGCAACTGGCATTGCGAGGTGAAATCGTGATGCGCGGATTCGACGACGATCGGCGCGCCGCAGGCGTACACCTGGTATCCGGACAGATCGGGAAAATCCTCCATCACGGCCTTGTGCACAAATCCCGTCCGCCCGGTCCACGCATCCTCCGGCAGGGCATCCGAGATGACCGGAATGAAGGTGAAATTGTCGTGCTCCTGCTGCCATTTCGCCGCCATCTCCGGCAGGTAGATGTCGGCCGGGCGGCGCCCTCCCCAGTACAGCACCATCTGTCGCGTCGTGTTTTTGTAGAAGGCGTGCTCGATGATGCTCTTGATCGGTGCGAAGCCCGTGCCGCTGGCGACGAGCACCATCGGTTTGTCGGAATCTTCGCGCAGGAAAAACGTGCCGAGCGGACCTTCGAATCGCAGGATGTCCTTCTCCTTCATCCTGCCAAAGACGAATTCAGTGAATGCGCCCTTGGCCATGTTGCGAACATGGAGTTCGATGAACTCATCGTCGTGCGGCGCGTTGCCCATTGAGTAGGAGCGGCGCTTGCCGTCCTTCATCAGGATGTCGATGTATTGACCGGCGAGGAATTGCAGCCGTTCGTTCGCCGGTAGTTTGAGCTTCAGGACGATGACGTCCGGGGCCGCGCGATGCATTTCCTGCACCCTGCACGGCAGCTTGCGGATGTCGAGCTGGCCTACGCCGCGAATTTCGCGCGCTTCGATGACGAGTTCAGTGAGCGGCCGGGCCTGGCAGAACAGCGCGAGGCCGTTTTTTTTCTCGAAATCGGGCAAAACATAGGGTTGCGGATTGCCGTAATCCACTTCACCTTCGAGGATTCTGCCTTTGCAGGCGCCGCAGGCGCCGTTGCGGCAGCCATACGGCAAGATGAATCCCTCGCGCAACGCTGCGGTGAGAAGGGTTTCTCCCTCTTCGCAGGTGAACGTATGGTCGCTGGGTTTGATCGTAACCTTGCGGGACATGACTTGGATGTGACTACGGGGCGGTGGAAAACCGGCCCGGGTTAAAATGAATGCATGAGACGATTGATGATCATCGGTTGCGGGGATGTCGGGTTACGCGTGGCCCGGATGCTGAAAGGCCGCCGGCGCATCTACGCGTTGACCCGCTCGCACGATCGTTTTGCCCTGTTGCGCGCCGAAGGCGTCATGCCGGTTCCGGGAGATCTCGACTATCCGCAATCGCTATCAAGAATCGGCGGTCTTGCCCACGACGTCGTGCATCTGGCGCCACCGCCGCCGTCCGGAATTTGCGACTCCCGAACGGGCAACCTCATTACGGCCCTTGCGAAGGGCGGCAGTCTACCACAGCGCCTCGTCTACATCAGTACCAGCGGCGTCTATGGAGATTGCGGTGGAGCGATCATCGACGAAACACGCAGGACCCACCCAGCCAGCGACCGCGCCAGGCGCCGGACGGATGCGGAAAGGCGGGTACGTCAATGGGGCATCGAGACCGGCGTCCATGTCAGCATCCTGCGCGTACCCGGCATCTACTCCGCCGGCCGCTTGCCGCTCGCCCGCCTCAGGGCGGGAACGCCGGCGTTGTTGCCAGAGCGCGACCCCTATACGAATCACATCCACGCCGACGACCTGGCCCGTATTGTTGTAGCGGCGCTTGCGCGAGGCCGCGGTGGCCGGGCCTACAACGCATCGGACGACAGCGGAATGAGAATGGGCGAATACTTCGACCTGGTCGCGAACGCATTCGATCTGCCGCGTCCGCCGCGCGTGAGTTGGGAAGCGGCGCAGGCGCAACTTCCCGAAGAACAGCTGTCGTTCATGCGGGAATCGCGGCGACTCGCCAACGGCCGGCTGAAAAAGGAATTGCGCGTGCGGCTGCGCTATCCGTCGGTGCGCCAGGGCGTCAGCGCCGCACGACAGGCCGCGCTGCAATCCTGAGCGGCGCAAACATTGCCGCTTCCAGAGAATCGAATGAAAGTTGAAGAAGCCGACATCGTGATCGTGATGACCAACGTTCCGGATCGCGCGACTGCGTCGCGCCTCGCTGCGTTGCTCGTCGAACAACGTCACGCAGCCTGCGTCAACATCCTTGCTGAGTGCACATCCGTTTATCGCTGGCAGGGCAAAGTCGAGACCACGACCGAAGTACCGCTGCTCGTCAAGACGTCCTCGGCCGCGTATTCCCGCGTGGAAGAGATCATTCGCGCCAATCATCCCTACGAACTTCCGGAAATCGTCGGCATCCCCGTCGCGCACGGGCTGCCCGCGTATCTTGAGTGGGTTTCGGCGCAATCCGGCGCCGTGCCAGCACAATGAATTTTTCACTGCGCCGCTGGTTAGCTTGGCTGCCGATGTTGCTGGCGGTAGCCGTTCCCGCCCTGTCCCATGCGGAGAGCGATCTGCTCGAGCCGGACGTAGCGTTCCAGTTCTCGGCAAAGGTCGTGAATGCGAACAGGGTTCAGGTCCGTTACCGGATTGCGGACGGCTATTACCTGTATCGCGAGCGTTTCCGCATCGCGGGTGAACCGGATTCGGTGAAAGTCGGCAAGCCGAAGTTCCCCGCCGGCAAGGTCAAACACGACGAATTTTTCGGCAAGGTCGAGACCTATCGCGATGCGCTGGTATTCGATGTGCCCCTCGCGTCCCCGATTCCAGCGGACGGTTTCGTATTGAAGGTGGTATCCCAGGGTTGTTCGGACATCGGCGTCTGCTACACCCCGCTGACCCAGACTGCGAAGCTTCTTCCTGTCGCTTACGACGATTCCGGCGTGCCGCCGAAAAGGAAATCCACATTGCTCGATCGCCTTGAAGCGAAAACCGCGGCGGCGGCGGGCGAGCCGGAACAGGAATTTCTGCCGGTGGACAAGGCGTTTACCATCGAAGCCCGCAGTCCCGATGCGCACACCCTGGTGGTTCGCCTGAGTCCGGCGGACACCTATTACCTGTATCGCGAGAAACTGCACTTCTCGCTGGCCGCGAATGACAACGCGACCATCGAATCGGTGCGAATTCCGCGCGGGGAAGAAAAACAGGATCCGAATTTCGGCAAGACGGAAGTCTTTCACAAACCGGTCGCAGTGACATTGCGGCTGAAGAGGAGCGGTGCCGAACCGCTCGCCTTGACACTAGATGTCAGCTTTCAGGGCTGCAGCGAAAAGGGCCTGTGTTATCCGCCGACCACCCGCCAGATTGCGGTCAAGCTGCCCGCCGAATCGGCATCGTCGCCGGGCGCGGCGAAAGCAGTGGCCGACGCCGGGGAGGGCGCTGCCGTCGCCCCGGATACCCCTTCTTCTTCATTTGCGCCATCGCCGCTGACTTCGCAGTCCGAAGACCAGCAGATCGCGGGATTGTTCAAGGGCGGCAGCTTCTGGCTCGTCATCGCAAGCTTCTTCTGCTTCGGCTTGCTGCTGTCGCTGACGCCCTGCGTGTTGCCGATGATTCCCATACTTTCCGGCATGATCGCCGGCCAGGGCACCAAGGTCACGAAGATGCGCGGATTCACATTGTCCGCGGTCTATGTGCTCGGGATGGCGATCGCGTATGCGGTGGCAGGCGTGCTTGCGGGCCTCTCCGGATCGCTGCTGTCCGCGTCTCTGCAGAATCCATGGGTCCTCGGCGCGTTCGCCGGGGTGTTCGTCCTGCTGGCTTTGTCCATGTTCGGGTTTTACGAGTTGCAGTTGCCAAGCGCCTGGCAAAGCGGCGCCGCGGACACCAGTAATCGCCTGACGGGCGGAACCCTGGTCGGCGTCTTCGCCATGGGGGCCGTGTCCGCAGTCATCGTCGGGCCGTGCGTTGCCGCTCCACTTGCCGGTGCGCTCATCTATATCAGCCAGTCTCGCGATCTGTTCCTCGGTGGCAGCGCATTGTTCGTGATGGCATTGGGCATGGGCGTGCCGCTGCTCATTGTCGGGGCGTCCGCCGGCACCCTGCTTCCCAAGGCGGGCGCATGGATGCAATCGGTGAAGAACTTCTTCGGCGTCCTGTTGATTGGTGCGGCCATATGGATCGTGTCCCCGCTGCTGCCGGTCGTCGTCCTGATGCTGTGCTCCTCGGCATTGCTGATCGTCTCCGGCATTTTTCTGCGCGCGATCGATCCGTTGCCCGCCGATGCGGGCGGTTATCGGCGTCTGGGGAAAGGACTTGGCGTCATTGTCCTGCTCGCCGGCATGGCCTTGCTGGTCGGGGCACTTTCCGGAAACCGGAATCCGCTGCAACCCTTATCCGGTTTGGGTTCCGCAACGAACAAGCCGCAATCCGAAGGCACGCAGTTCGTTCGGATCGGATCGATAGCGGAACTGGATCGCGCCGTCGCGGCGGCCGGCAAGCCGGTCATGCTCGATTTTTATGCCGACTGGTGCGTGTCCTGCAAGGAAATGGAGCGGCTGACTTTCCAGGAGGCCGGGGTAAAAAAGAGCCTGGCCGGCATGCTACTGCTGCAAGCGGACGTTACGGCAAACTCCACGGATGACCAGGCGTTGCTCAAACGTTTCGGCCTTTTTGGTCCTCCGGGCATCATTTTCTTCGATCGTCGGGGAAATGAAATCGAAGGGAGTCGGGTGGTGGGATATAAGCCCGCCGACCGTTTTTCTGCGATTCTCGAGCAAGTTTCCGCCAGTTTTTAGCATTTTCCAGACCGTACCGCGATACGTCGAGTGCCGTATTTCCATTGAAAATGCTCGTAACATCGCCGTACTGCGGTCATCTTGCGGCTATCGTACGAAATTCCATGCAATTCCGCGACTCGACCGTCATAACTGTGCAAGTTCCGATGTCGTCTATGGAAAAGCGCTTGCGGGTCGTAACTGGAAATCTGTCAAAACCGTAACTTCTCCCAAAATCTGGACAAAATCCCGGTAACTACGGCAAACTTGCCGCCATGAAAACAGCCTCGAAGGGCGTAAAGGCGCGGCCTCCCTCTGCGCAACACGTCCAAAAGGTGCTGGTGCTTCACGGCCCGAATCTGAATCTTCTCGGTACGCGCGAGCCGCACATCTACGGGGGAGAAACACTGCAGGCGATCGGCAAGCGCCTCGCCGCGCAGGCAGTTGTTGCCGGCGTGAAGCTGGAGAGTTTTCAAAGCAATTCGGAATCCGATCTGATCGATCGGGTGCAACAGGCGAAAAAGGCGGCAGTGGATTTCATCATCATCAATCCGGCTGCCTTCACGCATACAAGCGTTGCGCTTCGCGACGCGTTCGCCGCAGTGCGCATCCCGTTTATCGAAGTCCATCTGTCGAACGTGCATGCCCGGGAGCCGTTTCGCCGGCATTCGTACTTCAGTGATGTCGCCATTGGCGTGATCTGCGGGTTGGGCTCGCGCGGCTACGATTTCGCGCTTTCCCATGCACTCGCCTACGCGCCCACGAAATAGGAACCTGTCGAATGGATCTTAGAAAACTCAAGAAACTGATCGACCTCGTACAGGAATCCGGTATCGCCGAACTGGAGATTACGGAAGGCGAGGAAAGGGTTCGGATCAATCGCACGAATAGCGCGAGCCAGATGCCGACCTACGTGAACATGCCGCAGCAGGTCCCATCGGCCCCGCCACCCGTTGCACCGGGCGCCGCTCCCGTCGCAGGTGCGGCTGAAACCCCCGCCGAGCCGGAAGGCCACGTGGTCAAATCACCGATGGTGGGAACCTTCTATCGTTCTTCCGCGCCCGGGGCGAAGTCCTTCGTCGAGGTCGGCCAGACCATCAATGCGGGCGAGACGCTGTGCATCATAGAAGCAATGAAGTTGCTGAACGAAATTGAAGCGGACCAGAGCGGCGTGATCAAGAAGGTGCTGGTTGAAAACGGTCAGCCGGTCGAATACGGCCAATCCCTGTTCATAATCGGATAGTCATCCCGGTGGCCGTCGTCCTCCCAGCCAGCCCGGTCGGAATCCCGCATGTTTGAAAAAATACTCATCGCGAACCGGGGCGAAATCGCCCTTCGTGTACAACGCGCCTGTCGCGAACTCGGCATCAAAACGGTGGCCGTACATTCGGTCGCGGATGCGGAAGCCAAATACGTACGCCTGGCCGATGAATCGGTTTGCATCGGTCCCGCCGCTTCCGCCGAAAGCTATCTGAACATTCCGGCAATCATCAGTGCCGCGGAAGTGACCGACGCCGAGGCCATCCACCCGGGCTACGGCTTTCTGTCCGAGAACGCGGATTTCGCCGAGCGCGTGGAAAAAAGCGGTTTCGTCTTCATCGGGCCGCGTCCCGACACGATTCGCCTGATGGGCGACAAGGTCAGTGCGAAGAACACGATGATCAAGGCCGGCGTTCCCGTCGTTCCCGGAAGCGAAGGCGCACTACCGGACGAACCGCAGGAAATCGTCAAGATCGCACGCAAGGTCGGCTATCCGGTCATTATCAAAGCGTCGGGCGGCGGCGGCGGGCGCGGCATGCGCGTCGTGCACACAGAGGCTGCGTTGATCAACGCAGTAGCGATGACGCGCCAGGAAGCCAAGGCAGCGTTCGGCAATCCGACCGTGTACATGGAAAAATTCCTGGAAACGCCGCGCCATGTCGAGATCCAGGTCATGGCCGACGAGCACCGCAATGCGGTCTACCTCGGCGATCGCGATTGTTCCATGCAACGCCGCCACCAGAAGATCATCGAAGAGGCGCCGGCGCCGCTCATTCCGATCAAGGAGCGCGTGCGCATCGGTGAGCGCTGCGCCGACGCCTGCCGGAAGATCGGCTACCGCGGCGCCGGCACTTTCGAATTCCTGTATGACAAAGGCGAGTTCTACTTCATCGAGATGAATACGCGCGTCCAGGTCGAACATCCCGTAACGGAGATGATCACGGGCGTGGATATCGTCAAAACGCAAATTCTCGTGGCCGCCGGCCAGAAACTGCCATTTCGCCAGAGGGACATCACATTTCGCGGCCATGCCATCGAATGCCGCATCAATGCAGAACACCCGTTCAAGTTCACGCCGTCCCCGGGGCGCATTACCTCCTGGCATGTTCCCGGCGGCCCCGGCATCAGGGTGGATTCCCACGTGTATCACGGCTACTTCGTGCCGCCCTACTACGATTCACTGATCGGAAAGGTCATCGCCTACGGTGATACGCGTGAAGAAGCCCTGGCGCGCATGCGCATCGCGTTGTCCGAAATGATCGTGGAAGGTATCCAGACCAACCTGCCGCTGCATCAGGAACTCATGCTCGACACGTCTTTCATGCGCGGCGGCACGAGCATTCACTACCTCGAAGAGAAACTCGCGAAGTACGGCAAGGTCGAATAGCCGCTCACTCCACGGAGGCTTGCCATCGCCTGGAAAGCAGTCGAATTCGTGGTGGACGCCCACCTGGTCGCCGGGATCTCGGATGCGCTGCTGGAGGAGGGCGCCTGCTCGGTGGATGTCGCTGACGCGGAGGCCGGCACGCGACGTGAATCGCCGATCTTCGGTGAACCTGGCAGCGAAACGGAAATTGCATTCGGATTGAATCGCGTCGTCGCGTTGTTTCCCGCGGATGGCGACGTGTGCGCTGCCGTGGAGCGCGCGGCGGTCTCGAGTGGATTCGCCGGGATGCCGGCCTGCCGCATCACCGACGTTGAAGAGCAGGACTGGGTTCGGATGACGCAAAGCCAGTTCGACCCGATCCGTATATCCGACAGGCTATGGATCGTCCCGAGCTGGCACGTGCCGCCTGACGCCGCCGCACTGAACATTACCCTCGATCCCGGTCTTGCATTTGGTACCGGAAGTCATCCAACCACGCGCCTCTGCCTGGATTGGCTCGAGGAGCGCCTGTCACCGACGCAAAGCGTTATCGACTATGGGTGCGGCTCGGGAATTCTGGCGATCGCCGCCGGAAAACTCGGTGCCGCACGTGTTTGCGGAATCGACATAGACGAACAGGCTGTCATCTCGAGTCGATACAATGCCGCGAGGAACGGCGTGACGGCGGAATTCACCAACGCCGAAGCGCCGCTGCCTCCACCTGCCGACATTGTTATCGCAAACATCCTCGCCAATCCCCTGAAGGTGCTTGCCCCCCTGCTCGCGAGGCTCACGCTTCCCGGCGGGTACGTCGTGCTGTCCGGAATCTTGTCGGCGCAGGCAGCAGAGATGGTCGCCATCTACCGGAACTGGTTTGATATGGAACCGGCGACTATTGAACAGGGCTGGGTGCGTCTGACCGGTTCGCGACGGAGCTGAGGCCGCATGGACCTGTTTACGCGCTGCCCCGATTGCCAGACCGTTTTCCGGGTTACCACGCGCCAGTTGCAATCCTCGGGCGGGCAGGTCCGATGTGGTCAATGCCAATGCGTATTCGACGCTTTTGCGACCCTGACCGCACGCGATCCCCAGATCGGGCCGGAAAATGTCGATGTGCCGGACGTGTCCGTGCCACAAGTGGAATCCGGCGGCCCGCCCGCGCAGCCGATGGCGACGCAGGGGACAAGGGCCCCTGGCGCGGTTCCCGAGCCCGCCGCCAGCGACTTTGACTGGGAGTTCAGGATACCGGAGCCTCCGCGGCATACTGCGGCGTGGATCGGGCTTGCATTGCTCCTGTTGATGGGGCTGGCGGTCCAGACGGCCTATGCGTTTCGGACGGACGTCATGGTTCTCCTGCCGCAGTCACGCGACTATTACCTGCGATTCTGCGATTTCCTGGGGTGCGAGGGCGGGTCGCCGAAATTGGCGAGCGCATTGCACATTGATGTCTCGGATCTGAATGCGGTCGACCCCGCCAGTCCCAACGAGATCCAGCTTTTGCTATCCGTGAGAAATCGCGCTCCGATCGAGCTTGCTTTCCCTGCGTTCGAACTGACATTGACGAATGCATCGGAGCAGGCGATCGCGCGTCGCGTATTTCTTCCTGCCGACTATCTTGCGTCCGGAACTTCGTCGACGGGCATTAAAGCGGGTGGTGACCTGGGCATCCAGCTCTATCTCGATACGGGAACGCTGCGCGCTTCCGGATACAGGGTTTACTTGTTTTATCAATAAGCGAAAGGTGGCGGCTGTTCGGGGAGACCTCGACGCCGGCGAAGACCATGGATATTCCCGCAGATCGAAAGTATTCAGATACGCACCAGTGGGCTCTTACCGACGCGGACGGCACGATCAGCGTGGGAATAACGCACCACGCCCAGGATCTTCTCGGCGATCTGATTTATGTCGAAGCGCCGGCTCCCGGAAGAAAACTCACCAAGGGCGAGCAATGCGGAGTGGTGGAGTCTGTGAAATCGGCATCGGACATCTATGCACCCGTGTCCGGGAACGTTTCAACCATCAACCCGGAGCTCGACAAGGCGCCGGAAAGAATAAACCAGAATGCCTATGAGGCCTGGATCTTCAAGATTGAACCTGCGGACATTGCGGAGATCGCGACGCTGCTGGACGCGGAGGCTTACCGGGCGCTGATCGAAGCCTGATGCTTTCTTGCAATTGCATTTTGTCGGCGCCGTATTTTGATACCTTATGACACCAGCCAGATCCCAAGGAGAAGTGAATGACGATCGTGACATTGAAAGGCAATCCAGTTTCCGTGGCGGGAAACCTGCCGAAGAAAGGTGAGGGCGCCCCGGACTTCAGCTTGACCGACAAGGACCTGGGGGACGTATCGCTGAAGAGTTACGCGAACAAACGTAAGGTGCTCAACATCGTTCCCAGCCTGGATACGCCGACCTGCCAGCAGTCGACGCGCGTGTTCAATCAGAAGGCATCCAGCGCGAACAACGCCGTTGTGCTGGTGGTTTCCGCCGATTTGCCTTTCGCGATGTCGCGTTTTTGCAGCACCGAAGGCCTGAACAATGTTGTTACGTTGTCGACTTTTCGCGGCCGCGATTTTCACGCACGGTATGGCGTCGACATTACGGACGGTCCGCTGAAGGGATTGACGGCGCGTGCCGTCGTCGTTCTCGATGAAAACAACAAGGTGCTGCATTCGGAACTTGTTCCGGAAATAGCCAACGAGCCCAACTACGAGGCTGCGCTCGACGTGTTGAAGTAATTCCCCCAAACGGCCGTGGCGCGCGATGCGCAGGGCACGCGCGGTTCAATCGATAAAATTTTCAGATGAATTCCGACGAAACAGAGAGCCCGCACAAAAGCAAATCCGGATTGGCACGCGTCTGGAACGCCCTGTTCTATTCCGTGGAGGGGCTGAAGGAGGCTTATCGAATCGAGCATGCGTTCCGGCAGGAACTGCTGCTCGCAGTGTTGCTGATCCCCATCGCGTTGTTTGTGCCGGTCTCCGGACTGGGTAAGGCGCTGATGATCGGCTCGGTTTTGCTGATGCTCATCGTGGAATTGCTGAATTCCGCGGTTGAGGCGACGGTCGACCGCGTATCACTCGAGCATCACCGCCTAGCCAAGCGCGCGAAAGATATCGGTAGCGCGGCAGTCCTGATCTCACTGCTGAACGTCATCGCTGTTTGGTTGCTGGTCCTGCTCGGATAGCGCCATCCTGACCGTCGGAACCGCCACCCGGCGGTTTTTGTCCTGAAATTCTCCTCGCCTGCCCTATACCCCGCAGTCCTGCGTCCGTAATGACCTTTCAGGTTGCCACGCGGCGGTTTCGGGAAGATACTTCCGTAAAAAATCATATACTTTTGCTCGAAATATCGTAAAATCTCTAGCTTAATGGCCTTAATTGACTAAAAATCAAAGGCTTCAGACATCCAGTCAGGGGTTGGTGGGATGAAGAAAACGGCTTTCTGGAAAGCCGACTGGTTTCTCGGGCTGATCGTCGCCACGGTGTTGTTCATTGCATCCGGAAGCGATCTGGTCCAAAGCCTCGAACGCCTCGCATACGACTGGGGCGTTCGCGCCTCCGGTCGCGCGCCATCCTCGCGTATTGCGGTAATCGCAATCGATGACCAAAGCATCGCCAACATAGGGCGGTGGCCGTGGTCGCGCGAAGTGCACGCGCAGATGATCGTCAAGCTCAAGCAGGCCGGAGCGAAAGTCGTCGGCTACGCGTCTTTCTTTTTTGAGCCGCAGATCGATCCGGGGCTCGCCTATGTCCAGAAGCTGACCGAACTCTATCAAGCCCTGCCACCGACCCAGCAGGAAGGATTGGCGCAATTTGGTGCAACCCTCGGTGAAGCCGAGAATGCATTGAACAGTGATCGAAAGCTTGCCGCGGCCGTGACCGATGCGGGGAACGTGGCATTGCCCATGCTGTTCGTTTTGGGTGAGCCGCGAGGCAACCCCGATCGTCCGCTAGCGGATTTTGTGCTGAAGAACCAGATCACCAAGGTGGTCGATCGCATCGGGGCCCAGAGCAACAATATATTCCCGGTGCCCACAATTCAGGCTGCCGCACCCCTGCAGGAGATCGCGGCGGGAGCTACGGCGATCGGTCACCTGAACGCGTTGCCCGACGTCGACGGCAGCACACGAACAGAGCCTTTGATCGTGCGCTACTACGACCAGTATTTTCCGTCATTCTCCCTGATGGTGGCGGCACGAAGCCTCAATCTCGGCGCCGGTGACATCGAGATGCGATTGGGCGAAGGGGTCAAGGTCGGCAACCTGACCATCAACACCGATCCCTACCTGCAGATGCACAGCTACTTCTATAAGGACAAGGAAGGTAAGCCGGCTTTTCCGCTGGACTCGTTCTACGACGTCATTTCCGGAAAGATTCCTGCCGAGAAATATCGCGACAAAGTCGTGCTCATCGGTGCGACCGCGGCAGGCGTCGGCACCTATCAGGTGACACCGATTTCCGCGGCCATGCCGCCAGTCGTTACCCTGGCGCATTCGGTCTCGAGCATTCTGCAGGAAGATTTTTTCGTCGCGCCGACGTGGGGATTCTGGGTAGAGAAGCTGGTTTTCCTGCTAGTCGCGCTGTACCTGATCCTGCTGCTTCCGCGTCTGAAGGCCGGCATGGGGTTCGTCGTGAGCGCGGGTGTACTCATTGCGCTCTTTGCGACACATTTCGTGCTGATGTCCGGCAAGTTGATGTGGATCCAGTTGATGGCTTCAGCTGTTCTGCTGGTGATCGGACACATCCTCCTGACGACCAAGCGCTTCCTGGTCACGGAACGCGGGAAGGCCAAATCGGATCTCGACTCTGCGGAATCCAACCGGATGCTGGGCCTGGCTTTTCAGGGTCAAGGCCAGTTCGACATGGCCTTCGACAAGTTCAAAAAGGTTCCGCTCGACGATGCGGTCATGGACAACCTGTACAACCTTGCGCTGGATTTCGAGCGCAAGCGCCAGTTCAACAAGGCGCATGCGGTGTATCAGTACATGGCGACCTACAACCCCAAGTTCCGCGATCTCGACCAGAAGCTGAATCGCGCGAAACAGATGTCGGAGACCGTTATCCTCGGTGGTAGTGGCGGACGCAGCAATGCCAGCACGCTGGTTCTGGAGGGCGGCGCCGTCGAAAAACCGATGCTTGGGCGCTACCAGGTGGAAAAGGAACTCGGCAAGGGTGCGATGGGCGTGGTCTATCTCGGCAAGGACCCGAAGATCGGTCGGGTCGTCGCAATCAAGACCATGGCGCTCTCGCAGGAATTCGAAGCGGACGAGCTCGAAGACGTCAAGCAGCGCTTTTTCCGCGAGGCGGAAACCGCAGGCCGGCTGAATCATCCAAACATCGTGACCATCTACGACGCTGGTGAAGAGCATGACCTGGCGTACATCGCGATGGAATTTCTCAAGGGCAAGGACCTGGTGCCGCAAACCAAGCAAGGCGCACTGTTGCCTTTGCCCAAAACGCTTTCTGTAGTCGCGCGGGTGGCCGAGGCACTTTCGTACGCGCACCGTCAGAACGTGGTTCATCGCGATATCAAGCCCGCCAACATCATGTACGACCCCGAAGCGGACTCGGTCAAAGTGACGGACTTCGGCATAGCCCGAATTACGGATTCATCCAAGACCAAGACGGGAATGGTGCTCGGCACGCCTTCGTACATGTCGCCCGAACAGTTGGCCGGCAAGAAAATAGACGGGCAGTCCGACCTGTTTTCGCTGGGTGTCACCCTCTATCAGCTATCGTGCGGAAGCCTGCCGTTCCAGGGCGATTCGATGACGCAATTGATGTTCAAGATCGCCAACGAGCCGCCGATCGACATAATGGATTTGAACCCTGCATTGCCAGAGTGCGTGGCGGCAATCATCGCCAAGGCACTCGCAAAGGATGTGGCGGATCGCTACAGAAACGGCGAAGAGTTCGCCGAGGCAATCCGCGCATGTGCCGCACAATTCAATACGCTCGACGTTACTCTCTGACCGATACCGACATGAGCCTGACTGCCGCTCTCGAGATTGCCAAATCGACGCACACCGGAATGGTGCGTTCACACAACGAGGACAGTATTGCGACCGATGCAGAAATCGGCCTTGCCGTTCTGGCCGATGGCATGGGTGGCTACAATGCCGGTGAAGTCGCCAGCGGTATCGCAACCGCGCTGATTTCGAGCGAAACCCGTGAGGTCATGGCCCGGCAGTCGCCGCACGAAGTAGACCGGAAAACGGGTACGCCGCTCGCGGCCGCCCTGCTGCGCGATATCATTGCCAAGGCCAATACTTCGATCTTCCAGTCGGCGAACAGCCAGCCGCAATACGCTGGCATGGGCACGACGCTGGTCGTCACACTGTTTTGCAACAACCAGTTCACCGTTGCGCATATCGGCGATTCACGCTGCTATCGGCAGCGCGGCGGGAAGCTGGAACAGGTCACCCGGGATCATTCCCTATTGCAGGAACAGATCGATAGCGGCTTGCTCACCAGGGAGGCGGCGAGGCGTTCCCAGAACAAGAATCTGGTAACGCGCGCGCTCGGAATCGAACCCTCGGTAGAGCCGGAGATACATACCTATCCGGCCCTGGAAGGCGATATTTACCTGATATGCTCGGATGGCCTCAACGACATGGTCGAAGACGAGGATATCGAGTTGACGCTCGACACTTTGGGCGCGAACTTGCAGCTCGCTGCCGATCAGCTGGTGCAGATGGCGAATGACAACGGCGGGCGCGACAACATCTCGGTCGTGCTGATCAAGGTAAAGAAGGACTTCCCCGCGGACGAGAGCTTGTTTGCGAAGTTCTTTTCCTGGTTCAAATAAAAGGACGCAGCCATGGCGAAGTTGATATTGAGTCTCGATGGTCAGTTGATCAAGGAGTACGCGCTCACCAAGGAGCGCACGACCATCGGGCGCAAACCGCACAACGACATCCAGATCGACAACCTGGCGGTCAGCGGCGAACACGCCGTCATCATGACGATCCTGAACGATTCCTTCCTCGAGGATCTCGGCAGTACGAACGGTACGCTCGTCAACGGCCAGCCGGTGAAGAAGCATTTCCTGCAAAGCAGCGATACCGTCGAGATCGGAAAATACAAACTCAAGTACATGAACGAAGCGCCCGCCAGCCTGAGCCAGGCGGAGTTCGAAAAGACCATGGTATTGCGGGCGCCTCCCGCCGCTGCGGTGAAACCGGACACGCGCGGTCCGACGGATACGCAGACGAACCTGCAGTCCGTGACCGGCGTCGGTAATGACACCGCGAAATTGGCGGCGCTGTCGCCGTCCGCACTCGCTGCCGCGCCCGCCCCGGCCTTGGCAGCCGTCCCCGTAACCGCGGCGGCTCCTGCACCGAAACCAGCTGTCGTTGCGCCGCCGCCGGCGGCACAACCCGCCGCGCCGGTAACGAGCCAGGGGATCGGCACCATCCAGATCCTTTCCGGGCCGAATGCCGGCAAGGAGTTGCCCCTGATCAAGCCCCTGACCACGCTCGGCAAGCCGGGAGTTCAAGTCGCGGTGATCGCAAAACGGCCACAAGGCTATTTTCTGACCCACGTCGAAGGCGCCAATTTCCCGGTGATCAACGGCAAAACGCTCGATGCCCAGGCTCGCGCGCTTGGAGATCATGACGTCATCGAACTGGCTGGTGTGAAAATGGAGTTCTTCCTCAAACCTTGAACGCTCGCGGCCCGTCGGGCGGGCACCGGCAGGATCGATGGCAAAGGCCAGGCGCGCTTGATCCGCGGTGTTCCGCAGGCCAGTCAACATGGGGGGCGGCTTGAAGAAGCACCTGGTGCGCATCGCACTCGGGCTGGCGGTGGTTCTTGCCTTTGTCGGTCACGCAGCCGGCTATTACGGGATTCCATTCGTCGATCGACTTGAAAAAATCGTCTATGACGCGCGTCTGCGCCTGACGATGAGCAACACGGTCGATCCGCGCATCGTTATCGTCGATATCGACGAGAAAAGTCTCGCGGCGGAGGGTCGCTGGCCGTGGCGGCGTGACAAGCTGGGCACCCTGCTCGATCAGCTGTTCGACCACTACAAGGTCGGAGTCGTCGGCTTCGATATCGTGTTCGCCGAGCGCGATGAAAGTTCCGGACTGGGCGTGCTGCAGGAACTCGGTCAGAAAGAACTGAAGTCAGACGCCCAATACCAGGCGGTCCTGAAGCAACTGACGCCGCAGCTTGAATTCGATCGCGTATTTGCTGACAAACTCAAGGAGCGCGCAGTCGTGCTCGGCTACTACTTCTCGGACCTGCAGACCGTAGTCTCCGACCAGCAATCCGGGCACCCAACGGGACGCACCAGCGGTGAGCTTCCACGACCTGTGTTACCGGCAGGAACCTTCAAAGGCAGAAATGTCCAGTTCGAAAACGGAACCGGTTATGGGGCCAACCTTGCGGAATTTCAGCACGCGGCGGCGAGCGGCGGGCATTTCAATCCCTTGCCCGACGACGACGGCGTAACGCGCCGCGTGCCAATGCTGATCAAATACGATGGCGCGTACTATGAGTCGTTGTCCATGGCCGTCGTCCGACTGGGTTTGGGCTTGCCACAGGTCGTTCCCGGCTTTGTGGAGAGCAAAGCCTGGTCAAAGAACTACGCCGGCCTCGAATGGATCGACATGCAATCGGTAAGAATACCCGTGGACGATGGTGTCGCGGCACTCGTACCGTATCGCGGAAAGCAAGGGAGCTATAAATACATTTCCGCGACCGATGTGTTGCACGGAGACGCGGGCGTCGAGGAGTTCAAGAACAAGATCGTGCTGGTCGGCACTACAGCGCCGGGACTCAACGACCTGCGCGCGGCACCTGTCGAGAGCGTCTATCCCGGCGTCGAGATTCACGCGAACCTGATATCGGGAATGCTGGACGGCAAAATCAAGCAACGGCCCTCCTACGTAGTGGGAGCCGAAGTAATCTTGCTGCTCCTGTCCGGCGTCGGCATGGCCCTGCTTCTGCCGCTGGTTAATCCGCTGCGGGCAACCTTGCTTACCTTCGGGGTCATCGGTGCGGTATTCGCCGTCAACGTCCTCGTGTGGGCCGAAGGCAATCTGGTGCTTCCGCTCGCGTCGGGGCTCCTGATGGTAGCCGTCCTGTTCGCGTTGAACATGTCCTACGGCTTCTTTGTCGAATCCCGGGCAAAACGCCAGATCACCGGATTGTTCGGGCAGTATGTGCCCCCTGAGCTGGTCGACGAAATGAGCAAGGATCCCGAATCCTTCTCAATGGAAGGCGAAAGCCGCGAACTGTCGGTTCTCTTTACCGACGTGCGTGGGTTCACCACCATTGCCGAGGGTTTGGACCCCAAGGAACTCTCGCGGCTCATGAACGAGTTCCTGACGCCTCTCACGAGGGTTATTTACAAGCACCGGGGAACGATCGACAAATACATGGGGGACTGCATCATGGCGTTCTGGGGGGCCCCCCTGAGCGACCCTCAGCACGCGCGGAATGCCTTGCTGGCGGGCATGGAAATGCACCGGGTGCTCGCTGAATTGCAATCCCGCTTTAAGGAGAACGGCTGGCCGCCGATACACATCGGTGTGGGCATAAACAGCGGACGCATGAGCGTGGGAAACATGGGATCGGAGATCCGGCTGGCCTATACAGTGATGGGCGACGCCGTCAACCTCGCTTCGCGACTGGAAGGCCTTACCAGGGTGTACGGGGTAAACATGATAGTCGGGGAAGAAACGCGCGCGGCCGTCCCGGAAGTCGCCTATAGGGAACTGGACAAGGTCAAGGTGAAAGGCAAGGAAGCCCCGGTGGCGATATTCGAGCCCCTCGGCTTGTCGAACGAAATCGAAAGGCCTGTTCTGGACGAGTTGAAGCTCTGGAACCAGGTATTGAAGCTCTACCGGAACCGCGACTGGGATATGGCAGAATTGCAGTTGATCAACCTGATCAAAACCAATTCGGGAAGTGCGCTTTATGCGCGGTTCCTGGAACGGATCGCTTTTTTTCGCGCTAGTCCCCCCGAGCCCACGTGGGACGGGTCCTGGAAATTCGAGACCAAATAGCGATGCAGATCAGGATACTTGGCTGTAGCGGAGGCATTGGCGGCACCTTGCGCACCACGTCGATGTTGCTCGACAACGACGTGCTGGTGGATGCCGGCACCGGTGTGGGCGACCTTACGATCACGGAATTGCTGAAGATCGACCACGTTTTCCTCACGCATTCCCATCTGGACCACATCACTTCCCTGCCGTTCCTGGTGGATACGGTCGGGCCGATGCGCGAATCGCCGATCACGGTGCATTGCTCGGAACCTACGCGAAAAATACTTCAGGAGCATATTTTCAACTGGAAGGTGTGGCCGGATTTCTCGGAGATACCGAACAAATCCTCGCCGTGCATGCGCTATTCGACATTCTCGGTGGGCGATTGCGTCGACCTGGATGGGCGCAAGATCAACATCCTTCCCGCGAATCACGTCGTACCGGCAGTCGGTTTTCACTTCGACAGTGGCGAGGCCAGCCTGGTCTTCACCGGCGATACGACGGTGAACGATGCCTTGTGGGTCGAGGTCAACAAGATCACGAATTTGCGTTATCTCATTATCGAGACGGCTTTTCCGAACATGGAAAAAGGATTGGCGATCGCGTCGAAGCACCTTTGTCCGAGCATGCTTGCAGAGGAGCTGTCCAAGCTGCAGCTTTCGACCCGCGTGTTCGTCACGCACCTGAAACCCGGCGCCGGGACGCTCACCATGCAGGAAGTGGAGGAATGCGCGGAGCGTTACAACCCGCGCATGCTTTCAAACGGACAGGTATTCAAGTTTTGATCTCGGCCAGCAGAATGAGCAGGGCGGCGGCGGCTGCGTTAGTATCCAGAGGCCGCAGGTCGCAAATGGAAGGATCCGCGCCATGAGCACAGTTTTCCAAGCCAAGCCCCAGACCGGCCAGAACCTGGCCGAGATGAGCCACAAGCTGGAATTCCAAAAGAAACTCCAGCTTGTAACGAACAAGATTCATGCGACGAGCAACCTCGACGAAATCATGCTCGAGCTGTCGCAGGACATTTGCTCGTTGTTCGACGCCGAGCGCCTCACGATCTATGTGCCTTCCGAGGATCGCGCGTCGATCATTTCGAAGGTCAAGACGGGCCTTTCGTCGTTCAAGGACCTCAAGCTGCCGATCAACGAACAAAGCATCGCCGGCTTCGTTGCATTTTCCAAGAAGCTCATCAATATTCGCGATGTCTACGACGACAACGAACTGCGCGGCCACAGTCCCAACCTGAAATTCCTCAAGGAAGTCGACAAGCGCACCGGTTTTCGTACCAAGCAGATGCTGGTGACGCCTGTGCTGGAGAACGGAAGCGGCGAGCTGATTGGTGTCGTCCAGGTCATCAACTCCAAGAGCGGCCAGCCTTTCTCCGTCGTCGCGGAAGAAGGGGCAGTCCACCTTTGCGAGACGCTCGAAATTGCCCTGCGCCAGCGCAGCCGTCCTACGACCCAGCTGCGCGGTAAATACGATTACCTCGTGACAAACGCGGTGTTATCCGCCGAGGAAATGGAGCTGGCGACGCGCTCCGCGAGGCGCAAGAACCTCGACATCGAAGACGTGCTGATTGACGAGTTCCAGGTGAAATCACCGGCAATCGGTGAGGCACTGTCCCACTTCTTCAAGGTTCCCTACGAGCAGTTCAAAGCCGATCGCGTGAAACCGCTCGACCTGCTGAAGAATCTCAAGCGCGACTATGCGGAATCCAGCCACTGGGTGCCGATCGAGGATGTGAAGGAGGGATTGGTGGTGGTCACGACCGATCCGGAGAAGGTCCGCGCATCGAAAGTCGTGAACAATATTTTTCCGAAGCACAAGATCGTCTTCAAGGTTTGCACGCACCGTGAATTCAAGGCGACTCTCGACTTGCTGTTCGGCGCGGACTCAGGCGGCGACACATCCTCGATCGGCGAGCTGTTGTCGGGCATGGATGAAGAAAATGACGAAGACGGAGGCGGAAGCTCGGATGACGCCTCCCTTGCGGCGGACAACGAACTCGTCAAACTGGTCAACAAAATCATCGTCGATGCCTATCATCAGGGCGCATCCGATATTCATATCGAACCCTATCCGGGCAAAGGCAAGACCGAAGTACGCTTCCGCAAGGACGGGACCCTGCACAACTATATTTCCGTGCCTGCCAGCTATCGCAATGCCATAGCGGCGCGGTTGAAGGTCATGTGCGATCTGGACATCTCGGAGAAAAGGAAGCCGCAAGACGGCAAGATCAAGTTCCGCAAATTCGGTCCGCTCGACATCGAGCTGCGGGTGGCCACGATCCCTTCGGCGGGCGGTGTCGAAGACATCGTGATGCGTATTCTCGCGGCGGGCGAGCCGATTCCCCTGGACAAGCTGGGCCTGTCACAGCGCAACCTGGAAACCCTCAAGACGACGGTCAGCAAACCTTACGGATTGTTTTTCGTATGCGGTCCGACGGGCTCCGGTAAAACCACCACCCTGCACTCTGTGCTCGGCTATCTCAATACGCCGGAAACTAAAATCTGGACCGCCGAGGATCCGGTCGAAATCACGCAGAAAGGCCTGCGCCAGGTTCAGATGAACCCCAAGGCCGGGCTGACGTTCGCCGTCGCAATGAAGGCGTTCCTGAGAGCCGACCCCGACATCATCATGGTCGGTGAAATGCGCGACAAGGAAACCACTTCCACGGGCATTGAAGCTTCCCTGACGGGCCACCTTGTATTTGCGACCCTGCACACGAATAGCGCCCCGGAATCCATCATTCGCTTGCTGGACATGGGGATGGACCCGTTCAATTTTGCCGATGCCCTGCTCGGCATTCTCGCGCAGCGCCTGGCAAAACGCCTGTGCTCGAAATGCAAGGCTGCGCATACCGCCACGCAGGAAGAACTCAAGGCCATTCTCGAGGAGTACAGCGTCGAACTGCGCAATACGGACTACTGGAAGAAGGATCCCAAGGCATCGTACGAGGCCTTGTATCGCGAATGGGTGAAATTGTTTGCGGACGAGAAGGGCCAGTTCACCCTCTACTCACCGGTCGGATGCGACACATGCGGTGGCACGGGCTACAAGGGTCGCGTCGGCTTGCACGAGTTGCTGGTCGGCACCGATGCGGTAAAAAAGCATATCCAGGAGCATGCGCGCGTAGTTGAAATTGTCGCGACGGCCCTCGCGGAGGGCATGCGCACGCTAAAACAGGATGGCATCGAGAAAGTACTGATGGGCGTGACGGATCTTTTCCAGGTCAGAGCCGTCTGCATCAAGTAAGAAACAACTTCCTGCCCATAGGCGCCAACATTCGACCATGAGCGAATCGACGTCCCAGGAACTCTTCCGCCGGCTGGAAGAACTCAATGAGGTCGGCATCGCCCTGTCCAGGGTCAAGGACACCAGCAGGCTGCTGGAAGCCATCCTCGTAGCAGCGAAGAAGATCACGAATGCGGACGGCGGCACGCTCTACCGGATCGACGCTGACAAGAAGCTGGTCCATTTCGAAATCTTGCGAACGGACTCGCTCAACATCGCGATGGGCGGCACGACGGGAGTCGAGGTGCCGTTTTATCCGGTGCGGCTGTTTGACGATCAGGGGCGGCCGAACAATTCCATGGTTGTCGCCTATTCGGTCCTGCACGACGAGACCGTCAATATCGCCGACGCCTATACCGCGGAAGGTTTCGACTTCTCCGGCACGAAGAATTTCGATGGAAAGACGGGCTATCGTTCCACGTCCTTCCTGACCGTGCCGATGAAAAACCACGAGGACGAGATCATCGGCGTCCTCCAGTTGATCAATGCGAAGGACCGGCGCACCGGCCAAACCGTGCCGTTTTCCGAGGCCGATCAGCGGCTGGCCGAATCTCTCGCCTCGCAAGCGGCCGTCGCGCTCACGAATCGCCAGTTGATCGATCAGCTCGAAGACCTGTTCGAGTCATTCATCAATCTGATCAACGCGGCAATCGACGACAAGTCCCCCTATACCGGGGGCCATTGCCAGCGGGTTCCGATGCTGACCATGATGCTGGCGGAGGCGGTCAACGCTACGGACGACGGTCCGCTCTCCGGTTTCAAAATGACGGACAAGGATCGTTACGAGCTGAAGATTGCCGGCCTGTTGCACGACTGCGGAAAAGTCACGACACCGGTGCATGTCGTCGACAAAGCCACGAAGCTGCAGACCATATTCGATCGCATTTCCCTGATCGACACCCGTTTCGAAATCCTGAAGCGAGACGCCGAGATCGCCGCGTTGAAAACGCGGCTGGACGCTCCGAAGAATCTCGCGTGGAGAAGGGAATCCGCGGATCGCGAACTCAGTTCCCGGTATCGGCAGATCGAGGAAGACAGGCAGTTCCTGCGGTTCAGCAATTTTGGATCCGAGGCCATGCGGGAGGAAGACCAGCAAAGGGTTCGGGATATCTCGAAGCTTTATCGCTGGTGCGATATCGACGGAAACGAAACCGATTTCCTTACTGCCGACGAAATCAAGAATCTGACGATACGTTCTGGAACGTTGACCAGGGAAGAGCGCCAGGTCATCAACCACCACATTGAAGTCACCATCAAGATGCTTGAATCATTGCCCTGGCCAAGGCACCTGAAGAACGTTGCTGAATATGCGGGGGGCCATCACGAACGCATGGACGGCAAGGGCTATCCACGCGGGCTGGTGCGCGAACAGATGTCGGTTCAGGCCAGAGTCATGGGCATCGCCGATATCTTCGAGGCACTTACTGCGAAAGACCGGCCTTACAAGAAAGGCAAGACGCTGACCGAGTCGTTGCATATTCTGGGCAAATTTAAACTAAACGGGCACGTCGACCCCGACATCTTCGATATCTTCGTGCGCAAGAAGGTCTACCTGAAATATGCCGAACAGTTTCTCGATCCGGAGCAGATAGACGTGGTCGACGAGGCGGCAGTTCCTGGTTATCAGGTCCGGTGACAAACTGCGTCAGTTACTGCCAGTTGTGCTGCTCAATCCCGCCACGTCGGTACGTTCAAAACTTCCGCTACACCGCCTGATTTGTGAAATGTCGCGCGAATGAGCGGCTATATGGCTTCCTCGAATCGCATTCAAATTATTGTATAAAAAGGTTTTTTATTTAGAGCTTGGTTGAACTGCTTCGAGATCGGGAAAGTCTCGAACCTCTGGCACAGCGCTTGCGAAGTTAGCTCCGAACACCTGGTTATCAGCGTGTTTCTTAACTAACCATCAAGGAGTTATTCATGAAGGCCGTCCAAAAGGGTTTTACCCTTATCGAACTGATGATCGTTGTTGCGATCATCGGTATTCTGGCTGCGGTTGCGTTGCCGGCGTATCAGGATTACACCGCGCGTGCCAAGATGTCGGAAGCAGTTCTGGCTGCGTCGGCTTGCCGTACTAGCATCACTGAGACCATTCAATCTGTGAGCACGATGCCTACCGTCGGCGGCCAGTTCGGTTGCGAGTCCAGCGCTTCCGTGACGCAGGTTTCCAAGTACGTGAAATCAATCAAAACCAACCCGAATGGCGACATTCAGGTGACCGTGACGAACATCAATACGGTCTCCAACGGCAAAGCCATTTATCTGCAGCCGTCGACGGTGCCGGGTGGTGGCTCAGGTGTACCGACAGCGGGCAGTGCCATCTCGTCCTGGAATTGCGGTTCGGATGCGGCGACCCTCACCGCGATTGCCCGGTTCCTCCCCGGCTCCTGCCGTGCGACAGTGGTTCCCTACGCTGGTACATTCGCGTCGGGTAGCTAATCCGGCGGTACGCGGGCAAGTATCTTAGCAACGCTCCCATGGAGAAGGGCCTCAGGGCCCTTCTCTGTTTTTGTTGCAGTCCCCTGATCGTGAATTTCAGTGGACGGTAGGCATGACCACGCATCCGGCTAGAGTTTGATACGTTGGTTGTCTAAAGATCCCCAAGGTTTCTCACTCAAGGAGTCACTCATGAAGGCCGTCCAAAAAGGTTTTACCCTTATCGAACTGATGATCGTTGTTGCGATCATCGGTATTCTGGCTGCGGTTGCGTTGCCGGCGTATCAGGATTACACCGCGCGTGCCAAGATGTCGGAAGCAGTTCTGGCTGCGTCGGCTTGCCGTACTAGCATCACTGAGACCATTCAATCTGTGAGCACGATGCCTACCGTCGGCGGCCAGTTCGGTTGCGAGTCCAGCGCTTCCGTGACGCAGGTTTCCAAGTACGTGAAATCAATCAAAACCAACCCGAATGGCGACATTCAGGTGACCGTGACGAACATCAATACGGTCTCCAACGGCAAAGCCATTTATCTGCAGCCGTCGACGGTGCCGGGTGGTGGCTCAGGTGTACCGACAGCGGGCAGTGCCATCTCGTCCTGGAATTGCGGTTCGGATGCGGCGACCCTCACCGCGATTGCCCGGTTCCTCCCCGGCTCCTGCCGTGCGACAGTGGTTCCCTACGCTGGTACATTCGCGTCGGGTAGCTAATCCGGCGGTACGCGGGCAAGTATCTTAGCAACGCTCGCACAGGGAAGGGCCTCAGGGCTGTTCTCTGTTTTCGTTGCGCTCCCTGTCTTATTTCTTGCCGCGCCCGATTAAGGGGGTCAGGCATGGGCGCTCACGGTGCGCGCCATGCCTGAGCATCGCGATGCGCGCTCCCGTAAATGTTAGGTTTAGCCCTCTAATTGGCGTCGACTTTGCCAAGGCACCCGTGAAATCGTGGCGATGACCAGACTCCACAACTCCGAAACAACCTGTTGACACTCCATGGCTGGGCTCACATTGTTGGCTTGCCTCTCCAGAACTCGTCGTCAGCGTACGCCATGACCCAGACGAAGCCGCGATCGGTAAGTTTGACGTTCACCCTGCCGCTCTTCTGCGTATGCCTCTATCTGATGATGGCGTCAGTCTGGATGCCCGGAATCGCCGCCAGGCTTTACGATGAAGCGCGTTACGTCGAACTCGGAATGCTGGCATTGCTCCTGGTCCAACTGCTTCGCCCGGCAATTTCTGAGACACTCGCCGGCTCGTGGCTGCGCTTGTCCGCTCTGCATCGCTATCTGATTCTGATACTGGTGGCGGGTGGGGCCGTCAGTGCCTTCGTGTCCCCCTTCATCAAGCTGGGTTTGCTGGAAATCGGGCTGGTTACGCAGCTGATATTTCTTTTCGGTTTCGTAGCCTGCGCAGTCCGCGAAGGACGTGCCCGGGCGGAAGCCGTGCTGGCTATCTCGATCTGCGCAGGCGTCGCCCTCTGCGGCCTCAAATTCTGGGTCGTCTACACTTTGTATGCATTTGAAGGCAAGACCTTCTCATGGGTAGCCCCGTTCCTGGAATTTGCCAACGTTCGTTTCTTCAGCCAGTTTCAGGCGTACACCCTCTTTCCCGCTGTAATTCCATTGTTGTTGTCCAGCACGAGAAGGGTTTGGCGGCCCTTCCTTTTTCTGGTTGCGGCAAACGCCTGGGCTTTGCAATGGATGGTCGGAACGCGAGCGGTTTGGATAGGATTACTTGTGGTGCTCGTTCTTGTGCCCCTCATGTTGAGGCGCGATCGATTGTCCTGGCTCCGATGGCACGCGGCAGCGCTTCTTGCCGGACTGGCGATATACGTGGGATTCACATACGTCATCAGCGCACATCCGGACGTGACGGCACCCAGTCCAACGGTGAATTCGATCGTTCGACAAGATCAAAACAGCATAGAAGAGCGGACGGCACTTGCTCAGGCCGCGCTCAAATCTATCCGGGAGCATCCCGCGCTCGGCGTTGGCCCGGGGCAGTTCGGTCTGCAGCCGTATTGGCCATTCGCTGCCCACCCCCACAATACGCCGCTGCAATTATTGTCGGAATACGGCGTAATCGCAGGATCTGCCGGTATCGGATCGGGGTTGCTGCTTGTCGTGTTCGCTTTGCGCACGCTGCGCAGCCGATTCCCCGGTGCCACGGATCCGATAGGCGCGACCCTGGTGGCGGCATTGCTGATGGGAACGACTGACGCAATGTTCAGCGGCAACCTGATCATGCCGCAGAGCCAGGTACTTTTCTTCGTCGTCGCTGGCTGGATCGTGGGACGTACGCCTGCATCTGAATCCATCACTCCGCCTGAGACGGCCTCTTACCGCACGCCTCGATTCGCCCTGGTTTCGGTCGGACTGCTCGCGGTGGGGGTGACTACGATTCTCGCTCTCGAGTATCTACCGTTGGCTCGGGACATTCCGGCGTGGCTGACGCCCTGGAATCCGCATTTCTGGCAATACGGGCGCTTCAACACCTGGTAAGGCCACGGAGCCTCATCCATCGCGGTGCGCCGGAAATGCTTGGAGCAATTTCGGCCTATTGACGGATTCGACGCGAATAATTTTGCGGGAGGTCAGGTATTCCTGGATGGGTTTCCACACAGGCACGGTGTCGGATTCCGAAGGTTTTACCGATGCCCAGCTTGCCACCCGGTAGGGCTTGTCCGCCTGTAACGCTGCAGTACCGACACGAAGATCTGTTATCCGGTGGCCCACTGCGGCGGCCGGAGTGCACGAGTATGTGAGTCCGCGGGTGCGCACCATGTCGCCACCCTGCCGGTAATACGGGTCCGCGTTGAAAAGATTGTCCGCGATGTCTTCGAGCGTATTTTTTATTTCCGTGCCGGTCAGTTGGCGCAGCAGGACTTCCGGATAGGTAATCGCCGTCTGCGCCATCATGTCTTCGACAGTGATGTTCGAGCCGGGCAGCAGGGTTGTTCCCCAGCGGAAGCCTGGCGATAACGCGATTTCGGCATCTTGCGACTGCTTCAGGCAATCGAGAATGACCTCGTCGAACGATCCATTGAAATTCCCGCGGCGATAAAGCAGATCATCCGTTACCGCCAGCACTTGATTGAGCTGGCTCTCGAAGGGTTGCCTGACCTGGTCGATCAAAGCGGACATTTCCGCATCGGGTTCCAGCAGCCGTGAGAAAACCGGCAGCAAGGTGTAGTCGCAGAGCGTCTTGCCCTGCTTTGTAAAGACGTCAAGGACGCCAAGGAACTTGCCGTTCGAACCGCCGTTCGCGACAAGCGTTTCTCCGCCCGCATTCCTTACGCGGATCGGTTTCGGTAGGGGATCGTGGGTATGACCGCCCAGAATGGCCGTCAAACCCTCGATCCGGCTCGCCAGTTTCAGATCGACGTCGACGCCGTTGTGGGACAACAGCACAACGGCTGCAACCTTGCGCCTGCGAAGCTCTGCTATCACCTTGCGCAAAGACTGTTCGTGGATGCCGAAGGTCCAATCGGGAAACAGATGCTGCGGATTGGCAATCGGCGTGTACGGATAGGCCTGGCCGATGATCGCGATCTCCATGCCGGAGATTTCCTTGATCACGTAGGGCGGGAACACACGGTCCCCGAAGTCGCGCGTGAAAACATTGTGGGCGACGAATTCGATCGCACCCGCCATGTCGGTACGGATCAGTTCGCGGACGCGTTCGGCGCCGAGGGTAAATTCCCAGTGCCCGGTCATCACCTGGACGCCGAGGAGCTTGCTCGCGGCGACCATGTCGGCGCCACGTGTCCACAACGCCGTCGCCGAGCCCTGCCAGCTGTCACCGCCATCGACCACGACCGCTCCCGGGCGTGAGGATTGAATCATCTTCACCATCGTGGCGAGGTGGGCGAAGCCACCCATTTTTCCGTAACGCACCGCAAGCTCCGGAAAATCTAGGTGGGTGAAGGCGTGCGCGAGCCGCGAGCCGCGGCGCAAACCGTAGTGGCGCAATAGCGCGTCTCCCGTCAGGTGGGATGGTTGTATCGCGGTCTTGCCCACTCCGAGATTGATGTCGGGCTCACGAAAATAAACCGGCAACAGCTGCGCGTGACAGTCCGTCAGGTGGATCAGGCTGGCCGCGCCTGTTCGTGCCGGCAGGCGATCAAGCGGCGACGCTTCGGCTGCCGACGCGCACCCGTTCATGCCTGGGCCGAGCGACATCAAGGCGAGCGCCTGCAGGAAATCACGACGATGCATGGACTTCTCGAAAACCGGAGAAAGAAGGAACGCCTATCCTACTTGCGAAAAACCGATGCGCGTAGGGGCAGCCCGTTGCTAAGGTAGGACTGGAAGTATTCGAGATCGTTGAGTTCCTCGCTGCCGGCCGGAAACGGGGTGGCGCGCATCTGCTCCATGCAGCGCCGGTAGCGCATATGCAGGGTATTCAAGTTATCGCCGCCGCGGAACACCGGCCAGTGCGTAGTCTGGCCGACGGTCGGAGAAAGAAACTCGGTGCGCAGGATTTTCCCCGCGTTGACCAGGTGGCAGGATGAACAGGCGAAGTTGTACTGGCCGATGCGCGTGAAATACAATTTTTTACCTCGCTCGTATTTTGCGAGTGCACGCTGGCCTTCGACCTTGATATTGGTGCGCATGCCGTCGGACAAAGTGCGCGCATAAGCGGTGACGGTTCCCATCGTGGCCTTGTCGGCGAACTTGAACTCTGCCTCGCCGTTCTCGCGCAGGCATCGATTGATTTCCATTTCGAAGGTCACGACTTTGTCGCTGCGGGAATCGTAGTAGGGGTAGTTGCCGGCGATGGCGCGGCCGGCATCCGGAAAACAATCCGCGAACGCCCTGCCATTGCGAAAGGGGGCCTCCCAAAGCTTGCGACCCCGGTCGATGTCATCCTGGAAAGGTGGAAATTCCATGATGCTGTTGAACTGCGCCAACGCATCGGCCGAGAACATCAATGCGCCGTTGACATAGCTTTCAATCGGGATGTCGGGAATCCGCGCGCGATAGGCGGAAATGAAGGCCTCGCGATCCTGTTCGGGCGAAGCGTAGCCCTGCCCTGCAGAACACACCGTCAGCAGAAGAACGGCCAGCAGCCTCGCGAGACAAAGTGTCCTTGTCACGGGTGTCAGTTAAGCGCGGCCTCGATGCTCGCCTTCGCACCCATGTTGTCTTCCCAGCCCACTGTGATCTTGTCGCCGGCTTTTGCGTCGCGTATGCGGAAATTCACGAAGGGATTTTTCGAGATGGCCATGCTCCATTGCGCCTCCATGACGACCTTGCCATTGTGTGTTACCACGACGCGCTGGATGAAATGGGCGGGAATGAGGTCCCCGGAAATGGGGTCCTTGCGCAGGCCGGTCTCCATCGGATGAAACATCAGCACCTTGACGTCGGCGACATCGCCCTGGAGCCGCGCCCGGATTTTCATCGCGTCAGCCACCGCATCCTCCGATCGTGACTTTGACCTCGTGGCTCGTCACATAGAATTTTCCGCCGGCTTTGACCAGTACCCTGACTTTCGCGGATTCGCCCATCTTGATGCGCGTGGAAATGAAGGGTTCGAGTCCTGGGAGGATGTCGAAGATAGCGACGAGGGGCTGCGGATTCTTTTCCGCGATGACGTAGATCGACTGCGTTCCCGGAATCCTGCTGGTGACCTCCACCGGTACGATGGCGCCGTTCTCCGCGATTTCCGGCGCCTTCAGCTCAATCTGGCTGGACTCGATGGCGGAGGTTGCACCGATAATTTTCAGGACTTCGTCGAGTTGTTTCGAATCGAAAGCCGGCTTGTTCCATTGCGCGGCCAGCAAGCGCACGGGATACAGCCATCCGGCCGCAAGAAAACCGGCACTGCAGAGCGCGAACTTCCGCAGGAAAATCCTGCGCGTACCTTGTGCTGACGAATTCATTCTCGGACCCATTGACGCTAAAGCGTATAAAGATAATCGATGACCAGATCGATTTCCTCTCCGGTCAGAATGCGGTTTTTGCCGAAAGGCGGCATGACGGTATCGGAATTGATCGATTGCGCATCCCAGATCTGGCGTCGCAATCGTTCCCGATCGGGAAAACGCGCCTTCATCGAAAGCAGCGGCGGCCCTATGTTCGCGGAGGTGATCGCGCGCGGGTCCGACGGCATCGCGTGGCACGCCAGGCAATTTCCCTTGTTCGTTTCCTGCGCCAAACGGGCGCCGGTCGCCAATTTCTGGTTGTCTTTCGGCTCCGCCCTGACAGGGTGCGGCGCGACGATGACCCAAACTGCGGCCAGCGCAGTCGCAAGCCAGAGCCTTTGCGCCAGGTTCATGGAAACTTGTGCTCCATGATCCTCAGACCGTCTGCGCGAAGCGCGGTTCTCCCGTCACGCCGAGCCAGCCAGCCAGTTCCCCGACTTGCCTCCGCGTTTCTCCAGCAGGCGAACGCCCTCGATGCACATGCCGCGATCAACCGCCTTGCACATGTCATAGATGGTGAGCAGGGCGACGCTGACGGCTGTGAACGCCTCCATCTCGACCCCGGTGCGCCCCACCGTTTCGGCACGGGCGGTGCATTGCACGGCGTTGTCATCGGCCAGCAATTCGAACTCGACGTCGACGTTGCTGAGCGGTACCGGATGACAAAGCGGAATGAGCTCCGAGGTGCGCTTGGCGCCCTGGATGGCCGCAATGCGCGCGACGCCGAGAACGTCCCCCTTGCTGGCGTTGCCCTCGCGAATCCTTGCCAGGGTCGAGGGCTGCATGACGATTCTGCCAATGGCCACGGCGACGCGATGCGTCTCCGCCTTTGCCCCAACGTCGACCATATGCGCCTGTCCGGCGGCATTGAAATGAGTCAATTCACCCATGCTGGATCCTGACATTCAAAATCGGCGACCTGCGGTCGCGGAACTCGTACTGCAAGGGGTTATCATATCACCATGAAATTCAAGTCCCTTCTGATCATTCTGCTGGCTTCGAGCATCGCGCTCGCGGATGAGCTGCCCGATTTGGGCGATGTATCGCAAAGCGCGCTGTCGCCGCTGCAGGAGCGCAGGCTGGGCGAAGGCATCATGGGGCAGATCCGTTCCGATCCCGCCTATCTTGATGACCCAGAGGTCGCCGATTACCTCAATGGTCTGGGTTACCGCCTGGTGTCGAACAGCCCGGATCCGGGGATTCCGTTCGAGTTCTTTGCCATTTCGGACAGCACCATCAACGCATTCGCGTTACCGGGTGGATTCGTTGGCGTGCATTCCGGGTTGTTGCTGACGGCGCAAAGCGAGTCCGAACTGGCCAGCGTGCTTGCGCACGAAATCGCGCACGTCACGCAGCACCACATCGCGCGCCTCATCGCGGCCCAGCAAAAAGCGGGGCTCGCATCGATGGCTGCGCTGGCGGTGGCGATCCTCGCGGCGCGGTCGAACTCCAACGTATCCGCCGCCGCCATTGCCGCGGCGCAGGCGGGCGTTATCCAGACCCAGCTGAATTTCACGCGCGAGCACGAACGCGAGGCGGACCGGATCGGTTTGCAGATCCTCGAGAAATCGGGGTTCGACGTTCACGCGATGCCCACTTTTTTCGAGCGACTGCAAAAGGCGACGCGCATCTATGAAAACGGCGCACCGTCCTATCTTCGTACCCACCCGCTGACCTACGAACGCATCGCCGACATCCAGAGCCGCATCGAAGGCATACCGTTCCGGCAGGTCCCCGATAGCCTCGAATTCCAGCTGGTTCGCGCGCGCCTCGCCGCCGCGGACGGCAATCCCCGGGATGCGGTGGCGAGTTTCGACAGGATTGTCAGCGAGCGCAAATTCGGTGTCGAAGCTGCGGCGCGATACGGGTTGGTCGTCGCGTTGCTTCGCAACGGCGACAAGAGCAGGGCACGAAAGGAAATGGCGGCGTTGCTGGCGCTCAAGGCGAAGAGTCCGATGATCGACGCGCTTGCCGCCCGGACGCTCATCTCTTCCGGCGATGTGGACAGGGGTTTGGCGACCTATCGGGACAGCCTCAGGGTGAATCCCAGCCGCCGATCGCTGATTTACGGGTACGCCGATGCCTTGATCGCAACGAACAAGGCTGCCGACGCGATCCAGTTTCTGGATGCCCGGGCTGACGGCCGTTCATCCGATCCGCAGCTCTATGAATTCCAGGCGCGCGCCTATACGGCATTGGGCAAGCAGCTGCTGCAGCACCGCGCACTTGCGGAACTCTACGCGTTGCGAGGCAATCTGCCCGCGGCCATAGAGCAACTGCAGATTGCGCAAAGGGCCGGAGACGGCGATTTCTATCAGAAATCGAGCGTCGAAGCCCGTCTCAAGGAACTGGTGGCGCTCGATACCGAGAGCAAGCGCAAGCCTTGAGGTGTACCGATTGTTTTCGCGCACTGCCGGGCGACGTATGTCGAATGAATCGGCATCGCGAGCGTGACGTGGCACCTGCCGTTGAAATGACTTTAAGACCTCGCGTTGCGGTCGCTAATTTCCTATCATAGGGGAAAATTCCTGCCGGCTGCATGAACAGCGCGGGACTTGGCTCATGGACAAGATCGGCAAATACCAGATCATCAAGGAGCTCGGCAGGGGCGCGACCAGCGTGGTGTACCTGGCGAACGATGCGTTCGCCGGTCGCCAGGTGGCCATCAAGCTCGTGCGTGCCGACGCGCTCGACAACAAGGAGCACGGCAAGCGCTTCCACAAGCTGTTCCTTGCGGAGGCTGCGCTCGCCGGCAAGCTCTCGCATCCGCATCTCGCTGCAATCTACGACGCGGTCGCCGACGAAGACGGCAGCTATCTCGTCATGGAATATGTGCCCGGCGGCACGCTCGAACCGCACACGCAGGCTTCGCAGCTGCTGCCGATCAACACCATTGTCGAAATCGTGTTCAAGTGCTGCAAGGCTCTCGACTATGCGCATCGGCACGGCATCATCCATCGCGACATCAAGCCTGCGAACATCCTGCTGACCGACGAAAAGGACATCAAGATCTCCGATTTCGGCGCGGCGCTATCGGCTTCCGCCGAAACGACGCAGGTCTCCGGCATCGGCTCCCCGGCCTACATGTCGCCCGAGCAGTTGCAAGAAACAACGCTGAGCCACCAGACCGATATTTTTTCGCTCGGGGTGGTGATGTACCAGTTGCTGACCGGCTCGCTCCCGTTCAAATCGACGAACAACTACAGCATGGTCTACCAGATCATCAACGTCGATCCGCCGCCCGCCAGCCTGCTGCGGCCCGATACGCCATCGCAGGTCGACCGCATCGTCAAGCGGGCGCTGGAGAAGGATGTCGCAAAGCGCTTCCAGTCCTGGGACGAATTCGCCCAGTCGCTGGCGGATACGTTCAATAATCTGCAAAAACCCGAGGAAGTCGTTCCGGAGGCGGAAAAATTCAGCGTGTTGCGCAACCTCGAATTTTTCTCGACCTTCCAGGACGTGGACCTGTGGCAGGTATTGCGAATTTCGAACTGGGTACGGCACCCCAAGAATCGCGTCATCATCCGCGAAGGGGAGATCGGACACGGGTTTTATGTGCTCGCCGCGGGGGAGGTCAAAGTCACCAAACAGGCCAAACTCCTCAATATCCTGAAGACCGGCGAATGCTTCGGTGAAATGGCGTATCTGGGCAGGCGCGCGTTCGAAAGGACGGCCAGCGTAACCGCGGTTAGCGACGTCACCATCATCGAAATCAGCGCGGCGGCACTTGGGCAGGCGACGGAAGGATGCAAGAACGCGTTCAATGCCGCCTTCCTCGCATTGCTGGTCGGCCGCCTGGAAGCGGCCAACACGCGCCTTTCGCAATTGCTGCTCGATCGCAACATCAGCCTCTTCTGACGCGCCCCTCCACGCGCTATCATTGCCGGGCATGAGCGCCTATTCGAACATCGACGCGGACGGCCTGCAGAGCTTGCAGGCGGAGAGGCACATGCTGATTGACGTGCGCACCGACAAGGAAGTGGAGCGCGGCCTCATACCGGGTGCGCTGCACATCCCGCTGCATACCTTGCCGTCCCGCCTCGCAGAGATTGCCCACGATTGCCCTGTCGTCCTCTACTGCCAGTCGGGCGTGCGCTCTGCCCACGCGGGCGGCTTTCTCGCGCAGAATGGCTGGGACAATATTTACAATCTTGTCGGTGGATTCGGCGCATGGGCGGCGCGGGGATTGCCGGTAACGCAGAACTGACCATCTCAAATGGATGCTGAAACAGAAATCGGATTCGACCGCGAACTGGATACGCGCGGCCTCAATTGTCCGTTACCGATCCTGCGAACCAAAAAATCCCTGAACGACATGACGCAGGGGCAAGTCCTGAAAGTCGTCGCCACCGACCCGGGTTCCGTTCGGGATTTCCAGGCTTTCTGCAAGCAGACGGGCAATCATCTGTTGCTTTCGACCGAAAGCAACGGCGAGTATATTTTCATGCTGCGAAAGAAATGAACATGGCCGGCATCGACAACCTGATCGTCAATTTCGACCGCGCGCTGCGCACCTTGTGCGCCCGCGCGACCTCGGTTCGCCCCGTACCCGGCGCGGACCAGGAAGATGCGCCGTTCGAAAAAAGCGAGCGGCGCAATGCGGCCGCCCTGATGCGCGTCAATCATTCCGGCGAAATCTGCGCGCAGGCGCTCTATCACGGGCAGACGCTGACAGCGCGAAATGGCGACGTCAAACAGGCGCTCGAGCATGCGGCCGCGCAGGAGACCGAGCATCTCGCCTGGACGGCCCAACGCGTTTCCGAACTGGGGGGCAGGCTCAGCTTGCTCAATCCGCTGCTCTACGCGGGATCGTTCGCGATCGGCGCGGCGTCTGGACTGCTGGGCGACAGATGGAATCTGGGTTTCCTCGCGGAGACGGAAAAACAGGTCGAAGGACACCTGGACAGCCATCTCGGCCGGTTGCCGGAAAGCGACCGCAAAAGCCGTGCGATCGTAGAGCAGATGAAACTGGATGAAGCCGCCCACGGCCGCACCGCACAGGATCACGGCGCCGCCGAACTGCCGTTGCCGGCGAGGCAGCTGATGCGATTGACCTCGCGCCTGATGACGCGGTCGACCTACTGGGTCTAAGTGGTGTTCAGGCTTCGAGTATCTCGAAGTCGTGGCTGATCTCTGCGGTTTTGCCGAGCATGATGGAAGCCGAGCAGTACTTCTCCGCGGACAAGTGAATCGCGCGTTCGACCGACTCGCGCTTGACGTTACGACCCGTGATGGTGAAGTGGAAATGGATGCGGGTGAATACTTTTGGATCGGTCGGCGCGCGATCGGCGTCGATGTCCACTACGCAATTGCTGATGTCCTGCCTGGCCTTCTTAAGAATGGTCACGACATCGTAAGCCGTGCAGCCGCCGGTGCCGACCAGCATGGTTTCCATCGGCCGCGGGCCAATATTTCGCCCGCCGCCTTCCGGTGCACCGTCCATCACGATCGCGTGACTGCTCTCTGTCTCGCCGACGAAGGCGACATCCTCGATCCACTTCACCGTGACTTTCATTGCAATTATTCCTTCAGCGGTTCGCCGCGAGGCGCAGATGGTACCAGCCCGTTCCGATGATTTCGTACAGGCAGTCGCTGCTCAGCGCCAGCGAGCGCACGCCCGGCAGGAAACCCAGAATGCCCAGTGGCGGCATCGTCGTAAAGATGGTGGCGGAGTCGGAGACCTGGAAACCGGCGCCGACGAATGCCAGGTGGGCGCGAGGCATGTGCAATGCGTGCGTGACGAGCACGATGCGGTTTATTTGTTCGCGCGCAAGCATCACCCGCAAGTTGCGGGCGTTCTCGAAAGTCGTCAATGATTTGTCTTCCACCCACCTGGCTTGCACGCCGAAGTCCTTCGAAAGCGTCGCCTGCATTTGCGAGGCCTCCGGGGTCCGCGAGTACGGGGCGCCGCCGGTTACGGCAATCGGCAAACCGGTCGAGCGGTGCAGCCGCGCGCCCCATCGCACGCGCTCCAGCGTCGCCGAGTTGACCGTATCGCCCGCATATTCAGGGGCGTCGACATAATTTCCGCCAGCGAGGATGACGATCGCTTGCGCGTCGGGCGCGATTACCGCGCTGGTCGGATGTGCTTCGACAAGTTTCGCCAGCGAGACTGCCACGACAGGCAGCGACAGCACGAACAGGCCGCCGAACGAAACGACGAGAAGCACCAGGCCCGCACGGCGATGCCATCGCAGCAGCAACAGGCCGAGCGTGCCAGCCAACAAAAAGGCGAGCAGGGGCTGCAAACAAACGGCAATGATCTTGGTGAGCAGGAATCCCATCGAGGTCTGGCTGAAAGAGGTGGCGATCAACGGGAGATTGGCATCGGAGCCATGTGCTTTGCAACATATGGCCTTTCAGGAAGCTTGCGCTTGCTTGCCGCCGATTACCTTATTTTTCAATATTAACAACGAATTGAACGCTCGATACTGGGATTTTCGGGTGCTTTTCGCTAAAATCTTGCGTTAATTCGAAACTTGGCGGGTCAGAACATGGCTAAAAGCAATATCGATCGCGGCAAAAGGCGATTCCTGGTCGCCGCAAGCAGTGTAATGGGGGGCGCGGCCGGCGTGGCAGTTGCCGTGCCGTTTGTGCTGAGCATGACGCCCAGCGCGAGGGCACGAGCGGCGGGCGCACCCATTGAAGTGGACATCTCCAAGGTTGAACCCGGAATGATGATCACGGTCGAGTGGCGCGGCAAACCTGTGTGGATCGTGCATCGCACACCCGAGATGCTGGCCAGCCTGCCGAAGATCGATAGCGAGATGGCTGATCCCAAGTCTTCAGTCAAGCAACAGCCGGACTACGCTAAAAACGAGGCCCGTTCCATCAAGCCGGAATACCTCGTGCTGGTTGGGATCTGCACGCATCTGGGCTGTTCGCCGTCGCAGAAGCTTGCGGCTGGCACCGGCGAGGGCATGGGCGATAGCTGGCCCGGCGGGTTCTTCTGTCCGTGCCACGGCTCCAAGTTCGATCTGGCCGGCCGTGTGTTCAAGGGCGTGCCGGCACCGATCAACCTGGAAGTTCCTCCATATGCCTACCTCAGCGACAAGCAGCTGATCATCGGCTCGGATTCCAAGGGAGCATGACGCGATGGGCACTTTGAAGGCCTTGATGGGTTGGATAGACGACCGCTTTCCGGTGACGGCGAACTGGAAGGCGCACATGTCGGAGTACTACGCGCCGAAGAACTTCAACTTCTGGTATTTCTTCGGCTCGCTGGCGCTGCTGATCCTGGTGATGCAGATCGTTACCGGAATCTTCCTGACGATGCACTACAAGCCGGACGCGAGCCAGGCATTTGCCTCCGTCGAATACATCATGCGCGATGTGCCGTGGGGCTGGCTCATCCGCTACATGCATTCCACGGGCGCCTCGCTGTTCTTCATCGTCATCTACCTGCACATGTTCCGCGGGTTGATCTACGGCTCCTATCGCAAACCGCGCGAGCTGTTGTGGTTGTTCGGCATGCTGATCTACCTGTGCCTGATGGCGGAAGCTTTCTTCGGTTATCTGCTGCCCTGGGGGCAGATGTCCTACTGGGGGGCGCAGGTGATCGTGAACCTGTTCGGCGCCGTGCCCTTCATCGGGCCGGACCTGTCGTTGTGGATACGCGGCGACTATGTGGTGTCGGATGCCACCTTGAACCGGTTCTTCGCTTTCCACGTCATTGCCGTGCCACTGGTCCTCCTCGGCCTGGTCGCCGCGCACTTGCTGGCGCTGCATGAAGTCGGCTCCAACAATCCGGACGGCGTCGAGATCAAGAAGAAGAAGGATCCCAAGACCGGCATTCCGCTCGACGGCATACCGTTCTATCCCTACTACGTCGTCAAGGATCTGGTCGGGGTCGTCGTATTCCTGATGATCTTCAGCGCGATCGTATTTTTCGGGCCGGAAGTGGGTGGCTACTTTCTCGAGCACAACAACTTCCTCCCGGCCGATCCGCTGAAAACACCACTGCACATCGCACCGGTCTGGTACTTCACGCCGTTCTATTCGATCCTGCGCTCGGTGCCGCCACTGTTTGACTCGCAGTTCCCCGGCGTGCTGGCGATGGGGGCGTCGACCCTGATTTTCTTCCTGCTGCCGTGGCTCGACCGCGGCAAGGTTAAATCGATCCGCTACCGCGGCTCACTCTACAAGGGCTGGCTGGCGATTTTTGTTGTTTCCTTCCTGGTACTCGGCTATTTGGGCACCGAACCGACCAACCTCTGGGGACAGTTCGGTGCCTGGCTTGGCGGCGCGGAACGGGCGACGGTCATCGCGCGGGTGTTCACCGTCCTCTACTTCCTGTTCTTCCTGCTGATGCCCTGGTACACGAAGATCGACAAGACCAAGCCGGAGCCGGAAAGGGTGACATCGTGAGAAAGCTGCTCATTGCCTTGTTGTTCACGCCGCTGGCGGTATTCGCCGCGGAAGAGGCGGCACTCGAACCGTCCAACATCGATCCGCACGATGCCGTTTCGATCCAGCGCGGCGCGCGCACCTTCGTCAACTACTGCCTGAATTGCCATTCGGCGGTCTCGATGCGGTACAACCGACTCACTGACCTCGGCCTGACCGAGCAGCAGATCAAGGACAACCTGCTGTTCGCTTCAGAAAAGGTGGGCGACACCATGACGATCGCCGCCAGTCGCAAGGACCAGAAGCAATGGTTCGGTGCGGAGCCACCCGACCTGTCGGTGATCGCGCGCGCGAAAGGCGCGGATTATCTTTATGCCTATCTGCGCGGTTTCTATCGCGATGAGCAGCGTCCAACGGGCTGGAACAACACCGTGTTTCCGAATGTCGGCATGCCCCATGCCCTGTGGCAGTTGCAGGGCGTGCAGGTCATGAAGACGGAAACCGAGGTGGAAGAAGGCCACAAGGTCGAGCGCCACAAGCTCGAACTGGAGCATCCCGGGACGCTGACGAAACTTGAATACGACCGGGTTACGCGCGATCTGGTCAATTTCCTGTCGTATATGGCCGAACCGGACAAGACGAAGCGCTCTCAGATCGGCGTCATCGTGCTCCTGTTCCTTTTGTTTCTGCTGGTACCCGTCTGGATGTTGAAGAAGGAGTACTGGAAAGAAGTGCATTAGCCCGCATATAGATCGACCGCGAAGTCACCAACACGGGTAACAGACAATGATGACCCTCTACTCGGGCACGACGTGCCCATTCAGCCAGCGTTGCCGGATCGTCCTCTATGAGAAGGGGATGGACTTCCAGATCATCGACGTCGACCTGTTCAACAAGCCGGAAGACCTCGCGGTGATGAATCCGTACAACCGCACGCCGGTGCTGGTTGAGCGCGACCTGATCCTCTACGAATCCAACATCATCAACGAATACATCGACGATCGTTTCCCGCATCCGCAGCTGATGCCGGCCGATCCGGTGATGCGCGCGCGTGCGCGGCTGTTCCTGTTCCGCTTCGAGAACGAACTGTTCTCGAACATCGACGCAATCGACAGCGGCACGCAGAAGCAGGCCGATAAGGCGCGGATCGCGGTACGCGACAACCTCACGCAGATCGCGCCGGTATTCATGAAGCAGAAGTACATGCTGGGCGAGGAATTCTCGATGCTCGACGTGGCGATCGCGCCGCTATTGTGGCGCCTCGATTTCTACGGCATCCAGTTGCCGAAGCAGGCTGCGCCCCTGATGAAATATGCCGAACGGTTGTTCAGCCGTCCTGCCTTCATCGAAGCGCTAACGGCCTCGGAAAAGGTGATGCGCAAGTGAAAGAAGCGTCGAAGACGCCCTATTTGATCCGGGCGATATTCGAGTGGTGTTGCGATAACGGGCTTACACCCTATATCGCCGTGAAAGTCGACGAGACCACGAAGGTGCCGATGGAGTACGTGAAGAACGGCGAGATCGTCCTGAACGTCAGCCCCGACGCCACTCGCAATCTCAAGATCGGCAACGACCTGCTGCAGTTCTCCGCCCGGTTCGCTGGTGTTTCTCGTGAAGTATCGGTACCCATCGGAACCGTGAGCGGCATCTTCGCGAAGGAGAACGGGCAAGGCCTATCGTTCCAGACCGGAAGCGCTCCCGCTCAGACAGGCACGTCATCGAAAGCGGACGTCGTGCCGCCAACCGACGATCATCCCGCGCCGCCCTCGGGCGGGCGCCCGCGCCTGCAGGTTGTCAAGTAGCAGGAACCCAAAACACCAGGCGCCCGCTGGGGCGGCCTATAATTCCGCGCAATGCCGGCATAGCTCAGTTGGTAGAGCAGTTGATTTGTAATCAAAAGGTCACGGGTTCGATTCCTGTTGCCGGCACCAAAAAGCACTCGGTCAGGAACTCAACTCCTGGCCGTTTTCTTTTTTGTTCGTACTCGTGCCGGCGTAATATGGAGTCCCGTTGTGACCTATCGGAATTCCCATGGCTGCTCCCGCCGCTGTCGCACGACCCCAGGACGTAGTCAGCGAACTGGCAGCGAAAATCTATATCGAACTGATGTGCCGCAACGTCGTGGTGACGGAAGGCGCTGCGAAGGTCAACGCCAATCCCGAAAATATCGCGCGCATCAGCTACAAGCTCGCCGAGGCATTCCAGCGGGTTGACGTTGAAGTCAAGGCACCCACGATGCCAAAGAATCAGGAGTTCGACATGAAGGGGGCGAGTCTTCCCGGATTCGGTGAAGCCAAACCAGCGTAGAAAGGCAGGATGCATGGTCAAAGCGTCACGAATCAGCCGTTCAATTGTTGTTGTGGAATGATGAAACCATCTTTAATTCGAAGCGTCTTAATCGAATGCTAAAAATAATTTTTTGTATCTCGCTGATGCTGGGCTCGCTCGGAGTTCTGGCGCAGACGACTTCACAGGCGCTGGACGACGCGCAGCAGCGTGCGCGCTTCACGCGCGAGCAAATGAAATCGGTCGAGGACAAAGTGAAAGCGGCGGAGAAGAAAAACAACGCCGCGCTCAAGCGTGTGGAAGAACAGCAAAAGCGCCTGGAAGACACCAAGGCGCAGGCGGACCAGACGGCTAAGCAACTGCAGGACACACAGGCGGAACTGGCGAAGGCGCGCGAGGCGCACGATCAGGCCTACAAGGAACTCGGGGCCGCGCACGACGCTTTCGAAAAAGCGAAGGGCCAGCAGTAACGCTCGGTCAACTCCGGCTGGGTTTCTTGCCCAGCTTTCGCTGCAGTGTGCGTCGGTGCATGTTCAGCGCGCGGGCGGTGGCGGATACATTTCCCGTGTTTTCCGACAGCACTTTCTGGATGTGTTCCCATTCGAGCCGGTCGACCGAGAACGGTTGTGGGCTGAGCGGCGCCGTCGCGTCACCCTGATCGCGGCCGAATGCCGCGACAATTTCGTCGGCATCGGCCGGCTTCGGTAGATAGTGGGTTGCACCGAGCTTGATGGCTTCGACGGCCGTAGCCACGCTGGCGTAGCCCGTCAGTACGACGACGCGTATCCGGGGATTGCGCAACTTCAAGCGCTCGACGAGCGCGAGTCCCGATCCATCCGGCATTTTCAGATCGATTACGGCGAAATCGTGCTGCCGTTGCTCGATGGCGACCAGCGCGTCCTGGTAGCCCAACGCGGTTTCAATGGCATAGCCGCGCTTGTCGAGCGCCCGCGCCAGTACGCCGGCAAATATCGCGTCATCGTCGACCAGTAACGTGCGTACCCCAGGCGCCGGATTCATGGGGCAACCGAAGCGCCGGCGAGCGGAATCGTTACGCGCGTGCAATTGCCGCCACCCTCGCGATTGGACAAGGCGACGCTGCCGCCGATGCGATCGATCGTTGCATTGGCGAGGAACAGACCGAGACCCCGGTTCGGAGATTTTGTGCTGATCGGTGTGCGTCCCGCATGGGCGGCAACTTCATCGGCGATGCCCGCGCCGCGGTCGCGCACTTCGATCGTCAGGGCTTCGGCGCTCCACGCTACTTCGATTTCCACCGACAGGGGCGAAGCGTCCGCCGCATTGTTGAGGACATTGATGACGGTCTGGCTGATGGTCTCTCCGCCAATGATGTCCGGTGGCGCACCGGCACTCGCCCACGTCACGGATAGATTCACCGGCGCGCGTAGCAGCGTCCATTTTTCCAGTACGTCGTCGACGAAATGGCGCACGTTCTGGCGGCTCGCTTGCCCGGCGCGCGCGTGGCCCGCCGCCGCGGTCAGCCCGGTGATGATGCGCTTGCACTGATCGATCTGGGTACGCAACAGCTGAAGGTCGTCGCGCAAGGCCGGTACGTCGCGATAATCGATCTCCATCTCCTTGGCCAGCACCGCGATGGTCGAGAGCGGTGTGCCGAGTTCGTGTGCCGCACCGGCCGCAAAAGTTCCGAGTGCCAATACCTGTTCGTCGCGAAGTTCGCGTTCCCTGGCGGCGGCCAGCCCACGGTCGAGGGCACGAATGGAGGCCGCCATGATGGTGACAAAAGCCGTGATCAGTATCGAGCTTGCAAGAAACGTTACCCACATGCCGAGTATGTGAAGGTTGAAGGCGTCCGAATGCATCTCGTGCTCGCCGTGCGTCAGAGGCAGGAAGAAGAACAGCAGCCCGGTGTAGCAGACGATGGTCACGGCCGTTATCAGCCACGCGCGGCGTGCCGGCAACGCAATGGCCGCGACGGCGATTGGCAGGAGATAGAGCGAAACGAACGGATTGGTCGAGCCGCCGCTGAGTGCGAGCAGGGCGGTTAGTGCAGCCGCGTCCGCCAGCAGCTCCGCAAAGAAGCCGGCATCGCTGACAGGTTTGTTCTGCCTGAGTTGCCACCACGTCCGCAGATTGAGCAGGGCCAGGGTCGCGATGACCAAGCCCATCGGTAACAGCGGCAGCGTGATATCCAGCCACAGCACCGCCGCGGCAATGGCGGCGATCTGGCCGGCGATGACGATATTGCGCAACAGGAACAGGCGCCGCTGGTTGGATTGCGACCTGGCATTGAAACCCGGCGTGGCGCTGGAAGGAAGATGGATAACGCTCATTGCACATGCGGCGCAAAGGACAAGGCTCCAGTTTATTCGATAGCAGGCACGCACCCCCGGGTGCCAGCCAATCCGGGTCGAATGCGAGGGGGTCGGGGCAGGCCTTTGGGTTATACTTCGCGCGCCCCTCGCGGCCGGCTCGACGCTCCATTCAGGCCGGATAATTCCGACCGATGCCAGGTCGGACGGGTGGCAACACCGGTCCGACTCAAAGGGCAACAATGAAAATTCACGAGTACCAGGCGAAGGAGATCCTTCGCAAATTCGGCGTCACCACGCCGCGCGGCATTGCGTGCGTCAGTGTGGACGAAGCAGTGGCCGCGGCGAACAAACTGGGCGGCAAGGTCTGGGTGGTCAAGGCCCAGATCCACGCAGGTGGCCGCGGCAAGGGCGGCGGCGTCAAAGTCGCGAAGTCCATTGCGGAGGTGCGCGACTGGTCGTCGAAGATCCTGGGCATGCAGCTCAAGACCCACCAGACCGGACCGGAAGGCCAGAAAGTCCGCCGGCTGTTGATTGAGGAAGGTGCCGACATCAGCAAGGAGTTGTACATCGGCCTCGTGGTCGATCGCGGTACGCAGGAAGTCTGCGTGATGGCTTCGTCCGAAGGCGGAATGGACATCGAGCATGTCGCGGAACATACGCCGGAAAAAATCCACAAGGTGTTCGTCGATCCGCATGTCGGTCTGACAGACGCGGACGCCGACGATCTCTCGCGCAAGATAGGCATTCCGTCGGCCAGCGTGCTACAGGCGCGCGTGGCGCTCCAGGGCCTGTACAAGGCATTCTGGGACACGGATGCGTCGCTCGCCGAAATCAATCCGCTGATCCTGACCAATAGCGGCGACGTGGTGGCGCTGGACGCGAAAATGAATTTCGACGACAACGCACTGTTCCGGCATGAAGACATCGTGGCGATGCGCGACCTGGACGAAGAAGATCCGGCCGAGATCGAGGCGTCGAATTTCGGCCTGTCGTATATCTCGCTCGACGGCAACATCGGCTGCCTGGTCAACGGTGCCGGCCTGGCGATGGCGACCATGGACACCATCAAGCTGTTCGGTGGCGAGCCCGCCAACTTCCTTGATGTCGGTGGCGGCGCCAACGCGGAAAAAGTGACGGCGGCATTCAAGATCATGCTCGCCAACAAAAAAGTAAAGGCGATCCTGGTCAACATTTTCGGCGGCATCATGAAATGCGACACCATTGCCACAGGCGTCGTGACAGCCGCGCGGGAAGTGTCGCTCTCTGTGCCTCTGGTGGTGCGCATGAAGGGCACCAACGAAGAGCTCGGCCGGAAGATACTCAAGGACTCCGGCCTGCCGATCATCTCGGCCGACAACATGGCGGATGCCGCCAGGAAAGTCGTGGCGACGCTCGCGAAGAAGAAGCCGAAGCCCGCCGCGAAGCCGGCGGCGAAGAAGGCAAAACCGGCTGGCAAGCCCAAGGCAGCAAAGAAGCCGAAGGCCGCAAAGAAACCCGCAGCTGCAAAGAAACCCAAGTCCGCAAAAAAGCCCGCCGTCAAGAAAGCCGCGCCCAAGGCCAAACGCAAGGCCGCGCCCGCAGCGAAGCCCAAGGCCAATCCGAAAAAAGCCAAAACCAACGTTAAAGCGAAATCGAAAGCCACGCCGAAGCCGAAGGGCAAATCAAAAGCCAGGCCGGCACCGAAACCCGCAAAGAAACCCGCAAAGAAACCAGCCAAAAAGAAGACCGCGGCAAAGTCCGTGAAGGGGCGGAAATGAGCATCCTCATCAACAAGAACACGCGGGTCGTCACCCAGGGCATCACCGGCAAGACCGGGATGTTCCACACGCAAACCAGCCGCGCTTATGCCAACGGGGCCAACTGCTACGTTGCCGG
>JBDTTE010000005.1:0-39676 GCA_039930785.1 Betaproteobacteria bacterium
GTCACTGCAATGTCCCGCTCGCTGCAGGGAACGGGTGCGAGCCGCCGCCTGCGCGGGACAGGCAAGGTGCCGGGCATCATCTATGGCGGCGAGGTGCAGCCGCAGACCATCGAGATGGACCACAACTCGCTGTTCCATCAGCTCAAGCAGGAAGCCTTTCACGCATCCATCCTGAGCATGACGCTCGACGGCAAGAAAGACAGGGTGCTGTTGCGTGATGTGCAGATGCATCCGTGGAAGCAGCTCATTCTGCATATCGATTTTCAGCGCGTCTCGGCAAATACGAAGATCCACATGAAGGTTCCGCTGCACTTCATCAATGCGGAACTCGCCCCCGGCGTAAAGACCGGCGGCGGCATTGTCAGCCACGTGATGAATGAGATCGACATCACCTGCCTGCCGGACAATCTGCCGGAGTTCATTGAAGTCGACCTGCAGACCCTGGAACTCGGCTCCGCGGTTCACTTGGCCGACCTGAAGATTCCGGAGGGCGTTGAATCGGTGCAACTCGTGCGCGGCGACAATGCCGTGGTCGCGTCGGTACAGGTTCCGCGTGCCATCGTCGAGCCGGATCCCGTCGCTGCCGTTGCTGCGGAAGGCGCGGCTGCGGAAGGTGCGGCTGCTGGTGCGGCACCCGCTGCGGGGGCTGCGGCCGCCGGCGGCGATGCCAAGAAGGAGCCGGAGAAGAAGGAAGGCGGCAAGAAGTAATTCTTCTTGTCACTTGCATTGCGGCCCGCCCTGCACGTTTTCAGCGCCCGGCGGGCCGTTTCATTTTGGCTGAAATCCAGCGACGCGAGTTGCGAGCATGAGACTGGTGGTAGGACTCGGAAATCCGGGACGCGAGTACGAAGCTACCCGTCACAACGTGGGCTTCTGGTGGGTCGACGGCCTGGCGCAGCGCACGCGCGCGAGCTTGCGCCGGGAATCGCGCTTCCACGGTGAAGCCGGCAAGCTGGTCGATGGCGGCCGCGAATGCTGGCTGCTGAAGCCGACCACGTTCATGAACATCAGTGGTCGCGCCGTTCAGGCACTGGCGCAGTTTTACAAGATCGAGGTCGGCGAGATCCTCGTCGTGCATGACGAACTGGACCTGCCGCCGGGCACGGTCAAGTTGAAGAAGGGCGGTGGCGCGGCGGGCCACAATGGGTTGAAGGACATCATTGCGAACCTCGGCCCCGATTTCTGGCGACTGCGCATCGGCATCGGTCATCCGGGAGATCGTGTCGATGTGGCGAACTATGTGTTGAATGCTCCGCGCAAGGAAGAGCGCCCGCTGATCGAGGAAACCGTCGAGCGCAGCCTGGATGCCTGGCCGATGCTGCTGGATGACAAGACCGAAGCGGTCATGCTGAAGCTACATACGAAAGCGTGAACTGTGAACAGTGAACGGTGACCAGCCTCGGGCCAGGTTTCACCGTTTACCGTTTACCGTTTACTGATCACCCATATGTCACTCAAATGCGGAATTGTCGGGCTGCCGAACGTCGGCAAGTCGACCCTGTTCAATGCGCTGACCAAGGCGGGCATCGCCGCGGAAAACTATCCGTTTTGCACCATCGAGCCCAATGTCGGCATCGTGGAAGTTCCGGACCCGCGCCTGGCGCAACTGACTGCGATCGCGAAGCCGCAGAAAGTCATCCCGGCCATCGTCGAATTTGTCGACATCGCCGGGCTGGTTGCGGGCGCCTCGAAGGGCGAGGGACTCGGTAACCAGTTCCTCGCCAACATTCGCGAGACCGACGCCGTGGTGCACGTCGTGCGCTGTTTCTCCGACGACAACATCATCCACGTTGCCGGCAAGATCGATCCAATCTCCGATATCGAAGTCATCGACACGGAACTGGCGCTTGCCGATCTCAGCACCGTGGAGAAGGCGCTTGCGCGTTACCGGAAACCGGCCATGTCAGGTGACAAGGAGGCGAAGATCCTTGTCGCCGTTCTGGATCGTGTGCAGGCGCAACTGAACGAAGTCAAACCGGTGCGTGCCCTCGACCTGTCGAAGGAGGAATTGGCTGCGCTCCAGCCGCTCGGGCTCATTACCGCCAAGCCCGCTTTGTACGCCGCAAACGTCGCGGAAAACGGGTTCGGTGACGACAATCCATTCCTGCAAAAAGTCAAAGAGCGCGCGGCAAAGGAAGGCGCCCCGGTGGTCGCGTTTTGCGCACGTCTGGAAGCCGAAATTGCCGAACTGTCGGACGAGGACAAGAAAGTATTCCTGGCCGATGTCGGGCTGGAAGAGCCGGGCCTGAACAGGTTGATTCGTGCGGGCTACGATCGCCTCGGTTTGCAGACGTATTTCACCGCCGGCGAAAAAGAAGTGCGCGCGTGGACCATCCACAAGGGCGACACGGCGCCGCAGGCGGCAGGAGTCATCCATACCGATTTCGAGAAGGGTTTCATTCGCGCCGAGGTCATCGCATTCAATGAATACGTGACTCACAAGGGCGAACAGGGCTCGAAAGAAGCCGGCAAGATGCGCCTCGAAGGCAAGGAATACATCGTCAAGGATGGTGACGTCATGCACTTCCGCTTCAACGTCTAGACTCAATTTTGGTGGTGGGCCGCCGTTATGACCGTACGTGAACGATCGATTCGTTCGAGACCGTGCGGGCACCGGCAGATTTACATGTTTAGGACATTGGGGTACAAATGCCCCCGTCTGCCCGCATAAACCGAGAGGAGGCTCGTTTGAACAAATACGCGGTGGCGAGTTTTTCTGTGCTGGCGCTTTCTGCAACGACTGCCGCGATGGCAGCGCAGGACCCGACGAAGGTGACCTCCGTCGGATTGAAATCGTCATGGTATTTTGGATTGGGGATGGGCCGGACCAGCGCGAGCATTCCAGGCGATACCCTCGATGGCATCGCCTCGTCGCTGGGCACCGCCAATGGCGCGAATTTCGCCGTGGTCAACAAGAAAAAAACCTCCACTGGGGTGAAAGCTTTCGTCGGTTATTCGTTCAACCCGTTTTTTGCCCTCGAGGGCGGCTATGCATATCTGGGAAAATCCAAGGCGGACATGGATTTTCGCGCCAATGGAGTACCCACGTCGACTTCCGTCGGCTCGTTCAACATCGCTTACAAGATGAGGGCCGTGTTCATTGACGGCGTTGGCACGCTGCCCATCGGCGAAAAGTGGAACCTGTTCGGCCGCGTTGGGCTCAGTTACAACAAGGTCAGCACCGATTTCAACGGCGAGCCTTTGACCCTGTTGATCTCCGACAACGACAGATCCAAGAACAAGTTCGGCGTGAAATTCGGCGCCGGCGCCGGCTACGGCATCACCCAAGCGGTCGCCCTGCGGGCGGAATGGGAGGAATACAGAATGCCCGATCCGCTCAGCGGCGAGAAATTCAGCGAAGACGTGTTCTCCCTGTCGGTGCTGTTCAGCTTCTGAGTAGGTATTGCTCCTGCGCGAAAAAAGCGCAGGAGTTCACGCGCGGCGCGAACTGACCAGCGTCACGCCTGCCAGCACCAGCGCCGCGCCGGCAATCTGGATGACGGTGATCGGTTCGTTCAGGAACCAGTAACCGAAGAAAATCGTCGCAACCGGACCTACCGATCCGACCATCGCGGCATGGTTCGCGCCTGTCAGGCGAATGCCCTCGGCCATCAGCCAGGCCGGAATCACCGTCGAAATAATCGCCATGGCCAGTGCCAGCCAGTAAACCTGGGTCGGTACGACGAGTGTCCTGGTTTCGTGTGTCAGCAGGAATTGCGCGACACATACGGCGCAGGCCACGAGCATGGCGTACGCAGTGAAGCGCATCGCGCCGATCTTGCCGACGATTTCGCCCGCCCCGATCAAATAAAACGCATAGATCACGCCACTGGCGAATACCAGCGCACCGCCCAGCGCCGTGTCATGTGCGTGACCGCCGAAATTCAGGTTCTCCGTGAACACCAGGGCAATACCGCCGTAGGAAAGCGCGAGCGCCAGGATATGGCGCCTGCCTATGCGCTTCTTCAGCAACCAGGCCGATAGCAGGACGACGATGGTCGGATGCAGGAACAGGATCAGCCGTTCCAGCCCGGCGGTAATGTAGGTCAGGCCGAGAAAGTCCAGGTAGCTCGCCAGGTAGTAGCCGCTGAAACCGAGTGCCGCCACCATGCCCCACTGCCGCCGCGACAGAGGTTGCGCATCCCGCTTCGACCACAAGGCCATCAGCACGAAGAACGGCAACGAGAACAGCAGGCGCAGGGTCAGCAAGGTCGCGGCGTCGACCGGATAAACGTAAGCCAGCTTGATCAGGATCGCCTTGGCGGAAAAGCCTATGGCGGCCAGCAACACATAGAATGTGCCGGCAATTGGCGCGCGGGGCAGCGCACCGGGTTCGGAGCGCGACATCGATTGCCGCGTGTGGCTACTAGCGGCGGCGGCTGCCGCCGCCGAGGATCGAACCGAGCACGCCCCGCAGGATCTGCCTCCCCACTTCGGAACCGATCGCGCGGGCCGCGCTCTTGACCATCGCTTCGCCGGCGGACTGCCGCCGGGAATTGCCGCCGCCGAATACGCTGCCGAGCACGTCGCCGAAAATGGATCCGCCGGAGGACGGTGGCTGACCAGGGTTCGCCGGCGATGCCGGCGTCCCCGCTGGTGCAGTTGTCGAAGGCGACCCGGCCGGTTGTTCGCGTCGTGCTTTTAGAACCTCGTAGGCGGATTCGCGATCGGCGACCTGTTCGTAGGTTCCCGCCACCGGCGAGCGCTTGATGGCCGCGGTGCGTTCGTCGGTTGTGATCGGGCCGATACGACTGTGCGGCGGCAGCACGAACGCGCGTTCGACGATGCACGGACGACCTTTCTCGTCGAGGAGCGAAATCAGCGCTTCGCCGACGGCCAATTCGGTGATTGCTTTCTCCACGTCGAGGGCCGGATTGGCGCGCATCGTCGAGGCCGCGGTTTTCACGGCCTTTTCGTCGCGTGGCGTGAAGGCGCGCAGGGCGTGCTGCACGCGATTGCCAAGCTGGCCGAGCACCGTATCCGGGATGTCGAGCGGATTCTGGGTGACGAAATACACCCCGACGCCCTTCGAGCGAACCAGGCGCACCACCTGTTCGATCTTGTCGAGCAGCGCCGATGAGGCGTCGTTGAACAGCAGGTGCGCCTCGTCGAAGAAAAATACCAGCTTCGGTTTTTCGGGATCGCCGACTTCCGGCAGGTGTTCGAATATCTCCGAGAGCAGCCAGAGCAGCAGCGTAGCGTAGGCCTTCGGGGCGTTCATCAGCTTGTCGGCTGCGAGGACGTTGATGATGCCGCGGCCCTTTTCATCGGTCTGCAGCAGGTCGTCGATGTTCAGCGCGGGCTCGCCGAAGAAATGGTCGCCGCCCTGCTCGTCGATTCCGATCAGGCCGCGCTGGATCGCGCCTATGCTGGCCACGGAGATGTTGCCGTATTCGGTGGTGAACTGTTTCGCGTTGTCGCCGACATGCTGGACCATGGCTCGCAAGTCCTTCAGGTCCAGCAGCAACAAGCCCTTATCGTCCGCAATCTTGAACACGAGGGTCAGCACGCCGGCTTGCGTTTCGTTCAGATTCAGCAGGCGGGCGAGCAGCAGCGGACCCATTTCCGAAACCGTGGCCCGCACTGGATGGCCGAGCGCGCCGTAGACATCCCAGAACACCGCGGGGCAACCGGCGAAGGTGAAATCGCCCAGCTTCAGCAAGTCGACTCTTTCCTTGAGCTTCGGCGTCATCGAACCTGGCTGCGAAAGGCCGGCAAGGTCGCCCTTTACGTCGGCCATGAACACCGGCACGCCGATCGAGCTGAATGCCTCGGCCATGGTTTGCAGCGTGACCGTCTTGCCCGTTCCCGTCGCGCCCGCGATCAGGCCGTGGCGGTTGGCGAACCCTGGCAGCAGGAAAATCTCGTGGGCGGATCGGGCGATCGGCAGGGGTTGTGTCATTGAATCGCGCGCGGTTGGAGTGGGGTGGTGTGGTAAGATTTTTTAACAATTATATCAGCCGCCTAATGCGCATCGAGCATCGAGATGCCACTATTCCGGGGGCAAAATCACGCAGGGGAAAGTATGGCGGGCCATAGCAAATGGGCAAACATCCAGCATCGCAAAGGGCGCCAGGATGAAAAGCGCGGCAAGATTTTTACGCGACTCATCAAGGAAATCACCGTCGCCTCCCGCTTGGGCGGCTCCGATGTCACGGGCAATCCTCGCCTGCGGCTGGCCATGGACAAGGCTTACGCGAACAACATGCCCAAGGATACTGTCGAGCGCGCGATCAAGCGCGGCAGCGGCGAGCTCGAGGGCGTCAGCTACGAGGAAATCCGCTACGAAGGCTATGGCATCGCCGGCGCTGCCGTCATCGTGGATTGCATGACGGATAATCGCGTACGCACGGTCGCCGAGGTGCGCCATGCATTCGCCAAGAACGGCGGCAACATGGGCGCCGAAGGCGCGGTTTCTTTCATGTTCCGGCATTGCGGCCAATTGCTGTTCGCCCCTGGTACGAGTGAGGAAAAGGTCATGGACGCCGCGCTCGACGCAGGGGCCGACGATGTCGTTTCCAACGACGACGGCAGCATCGAAGTCATCACCGCGCCGAACGATTTTCTCGCAATCAAGGAAAAGCTTGCAAAGGCCGGCTTGAAGGCGGAAGTGGCGGAAGTCACCATGAAGCCGACGACGGAAACGCTGCTGACCGGCGATGACGCCGCGACGATGCAAAAACTCATCGATGCGCTCGAAGCGCTTGACGACGTGCAGGAGGTCTACACGAGCGCGGTACTCGAAGAGTGAAAATCGAGGCGCGAGTCACCAGGCGCGAGGCGAATTCCACCTCACCCCTCACCCCTCGCTCTTCACGCCCCTCACATCTGGCCTCACCCACCATCCGTATCCTCGGCATCGATCCCGGCCTGCGCGTAACCGGTTTTGGAGTCCTCGAGAAATCCGGGCAGAAGCTGACCTACATCACCAGCGGTTGCATCCGCACCGATAACGAAGGCGAGTTGTCGGAGCGCATTCGCACCATCCTCGAAGGTTTGTCGCAGATCATCGCGGAGATGAAGCCGCATCAGGTCGCGGTCGAAAAAGTGTTCGTCAACGTCAACCCCCAGTCGACGCTCCTGCTAGGGCAGGCACGTGGCGCGGCGATCTGTGCGGCCGTGCTTGGTGCGCTGCCGGTTGCCGAGTACACCGCGTTGCAGGTCAAGCAGGCGGTCGTCGGCAATGGTCACGCGCGCAAGGAACAAGTCCAGGAAATGGTGCGCCGGCTGCTCGGGTTGCCCGGCGAACCGAGCGCGGATGCAGCCGATGCGCTGGCCTGCGCAATCTGCCACGCGCACGGCGGGCTCGGCATGGGCAACCTGCCGACCCGGGGATTTCGCATGAAGCGCGGGAGGCTGGTGTGATTGGCAGGCTGACCGGGCTGCTGGTCGAAAAGCGGCCTCCGACCGTGGTAGTGGAAGTGCAGGGCGTCGGCTATGAAGTCGATGTCCCGATGAGTACGTTCTTTCATCTGCCGGCTACCGGATCCACCGTTACCCTCCAAACCCACCTGATGGTGCGCGAGGACGCGCACTTGCTGTTCGGCTTTGCCACCGACCAGGAACGGCAGGCCTTTCGCCAGTTGCTGAAGATCAGCGGCGTGGGCGCGCGCACCGCACTGTCGGTGCTGTCGGGCATGTCGGTTGCGGAACTGCAGCAGGCGATCGTTGCGCACGATGGCGCACGACTCGTGAAAGTACCTGGCATTGGCAAGAAGACCGCCGAACGCCTGCTGCTCGAATTGCGCGACAAACTCAATATCGGGGTTGCCGTGGTCGTTGCCGGCAGCGACGCGGAATCGAGGAGCGACGCACAGAACGCCTTGCTCGCGCTGGGCTACAGCGACAAGGAAGCAACCCACGCACTGGGCAAGATCGCGCCCGGCATCCCCGTACAGGAAGCGATTCGCCAGGCACTCAGGCTGCTCGCTAAAAACTGACTGCGACGCACCATTGCAGATGTGATCATGTCGTTCGAGAACGACAAATAAACCCGTGTGCGCATTGATGATTTTGCGTAGTGCTGGGCTATAATCGCTGGCAATTTTTGGCAGGCCCGGAAACGGGTTCCTGTTGATTTTTGGAGCGGTCAAATCGCTCCTGCCAGACGAGGGAGATCGCGCGCGAATGATCGATGCGGTACGTGGAGTGGTGGTGGCATTGGCGGCGCTGGTGTTTTCGGCGGGCGCCGCGGCTGCTGCGGGCGACGGCGCCGACAAGAAGCAGCAGATCGACCAGTTGATCGGCCTGCATGACCTCACCACCTCGGTTTCCATTGGCAACTACTACCTGAAACAGGAAGCCCTGGTCGCCGTGCGCGGCCTGCTGGCGCGTCTCGGCCGGGAAGAGAAGCTCGGCCCCGACTGGAATCCCAAAAATGCGCAGTGGAAGCAGGCGGAAGAGGCGCTGCTGGCGCCGACGCTCGCGAAAGTGGAGCAGGACTACGCAAGCCTCGACTGGCTGCGCCCGCAGTGGGAGGCGCTCGACGCCAGCGAGTTCAGCGCGGAAGAACTCGATGTCCTGCTCACGCATTTCCATTCACCGGTGGGGCGCAAGCAGGCGAAGATTGTGGACCACACGATCTCGACCCACGTGATTACCACCCTGGCGTTCTCCGGCAAGCTCAAGGACATCGCCGGCGTGCAGGTTGAGCGCAGCCGCATGCAGACCGTCTGGAACAAGGAAGACGAGGAGATGCGTTTTTCCCTGCACGACGCGATCAATTCGGAGGGCGAGCGCTTCGCCTACTCGGCGCTCGGCAAAAAGTATTTCGTTACTGCCATCCTGAAGCTGACCGGCATCATCAGCCGTCGCATCGACGAGCTCGCTGCCGCGCTGCCCAGGGAAGTCGACGCCCGCGCCGACCTGGCCCGGCCTTTTTTGCAGGAGTTCAAGAGCGGTCACGGCTGATGCCCGAAGCGCATCACCGCCGTGGCGACGAAGGATGATCGAAACCGACCGCCTCATCACGCCCGCCCCGCAGTCGACGCAGGAAGAAGCGCTCGAGAGGGCTTTGCGCCCCAAGCAACTCGACGAATACATCGGCCAGGAGAAAATCCGCGGCCAGTTGCAGATCTTCATCGAAGCCGCGCGCAACCGTGGCGAAGCCCTCGACCACGTGCTGTTGTTCGGTCCGCCTGGCCTGGGCAAGACCACGCTGGCCCACATCATCGCGCGCGAAATGGGGGTCAACCTGCGTCAGACCTCGGGACCGGTGCTGGAACGTCCGGGCGACCTTGCGGCGCTGCTCACCAACCTCGAGCCGAACGACGTACTTTTCATCGACGAGATTCACCGGCTCTCCGCGGTGGTCGAGGAAATCCTGTATCCGGCACTGGAAGACTATCAACTCGACATCATGATCGGTGAGGGACCGGCCGCGCGTTCGGTCAAGCTCGATTTGCCGCCTTTCACGCTGGTCGGTGCGACGACGCGCGCGGGCATGCTGACGAATCCGCTGCGCGACCGGTTCGGCATTGTCTCGCGCCTCGAGTTTTATTCCCCTGCCGAACTGACGCGCATCGTCCGGCGTTCGGCCGGCCTGCTGAACGTGGAGACCTCCGAGGAGGGGGCTTTCGAAATCGCGTCGCGCTCGCGCGGTACCCCGCGCATTTCGAACCGGTTACTGCGCCGCGTACGCGATTTCGCCCAGGTCAAGGGCGAGGGCCGGGTCGATCGCGAAATCGCGGACGCGGCGTTGCAGATGCTCGATGTCGATCGCAGCGGGCTTGACGTGATGGATCGCAAGCTGCTGCTCGCGGTCCTGGAGAAGTTCGGCGGCGGTCCGGTGGGCGTCGACAACCTCGCCGCGGCGATCGGCGAGGAGCGCGATACCATCGAGGACGTGCTCGAACCCTTCCTGATCCAGCAGGGCTACCTGCAACGCACGCCGCGCGGGCGCATGGCCACCGCGACGACGTACCGGCATTTCGGCCTCGCCGCGCCGGTGTCGGCGGTGAACAGCGACCTTTGGCGGGAGACCTGACATTTCATTCGAGATTCCCGTGCGCGTGTACTACCAGGACACCGACGCCGGAGGCGTGATGTTCCACGCCACGTATTTGCATTTTTTCGAGCGCGCGCGCATGGAGTGGATGCGGGATCGCGGTTTCGATGCCAGGGAACTCGCGGCGAGATTCGGGCTCGTATTCATCGTCAGGCAACTCGAGGTTGCGTACCTGAAACCCGCCTTGCTCGACGATCTGGTGACGGTCAGTGCCGATGTGGAGAAAATGGGCCGCGCGCAATTGACCTTCGCGCAGGAAGTCCGCCGCGACGAGGGCGGTGAACGTGAGGTCCTGGTGCGCGCCAGCATCAACGTTGCCTGCGTCCTGGCGGGCAGCCTGAAGCCGGCACCCTTTCCAGAACCGATCCGGGCGTCGTTGACGGACGCAGCCCAGCCGACGGAGAAGAAAATAACCCGATCCGTCCAACCCCGCGGCGACGCAAGCCGCGTTTAAACGACGACTACATCCATGAGCACAACCCAAGACCTTTCGTTCGTCAGCCTGATCGGCAACGCCAGCGTGCTGGTGCAACTGGTGCTGGCGCTGCTGCTGTTTGTCTCGATGGTTTCCTGGTGGTTTATCTTCCGCAAGATGTTCGTGGTGCGCGAAACCATTCGGCGGACGGACCAGTTCGAGCGCAGCTTCTGGAGCGGCGCCGACCTCGGCACGCTATACCAGACCGCCGCCACGACGCGTCAAAGCTCCGGCAGCATGGAGCGCATTTTCGAATCCGGGTTTCGCGAATTCGTGAAACTGCGCAAGCAGACCGGCGCCAACCTCGGGATGATCATGGACGGCACCCGCCGCGCCATGCGCGCGACCTACCAGCGCGAACTTGACCACCTCGAAGCGCACCTTTCATTTCTCGCGACGGTCGGCTCGGTCAGCCCTTATGTGGGATTGTTCGGAACCGTGTGGGGCATCATGAATGCGTTTCGCGGCCTGGCAAACGTTGGTCAAGCCACGCTTGCCCACGTCGCACCGGGGATCGCCGAAGCACTGGTTGCGACTGCGATGGGCCTGTTCGCCGCGATTCCCGCCGTCATCGCATTCAACCACTTCGTGCGCCATATCGAGCGGCTCTCCACCCGCTTCGACAGCTTCATGGAGGAATTCTCGAACATCCTGCAGCGCCAGGCCAACAGCGGACCACAACCGGTTGGCGCGCAAACGGCGGGCCACGCCGCCGCCAACGCGGGCTGAAGCGCCATGTCCGGGACAATGAACCGCCGGCGCCATCCGCGCCTGATGAACCAGATCAACGTCGTGCCCTACATCGACGTGATGCTCGTGCTGCTGGTGATCTTCATGGTGACCGCCCCGCTGATGAATCCGGGTGTCATCGACCTGCCCAGCATAGGCAAGAGTTCGCTGCCGCCCTCGGCGCCAATGGAAATTACCATTCGTGCGGGCGGCGCGCTTTCGCTTACGGACCGGGACATCTCCGGTGCCGAGCGGCCGGTCAGTCGCGATGAGCTCATCAAGCTGATCCGCGCCAAGCAGGCCAAGAAACCCGACCAGCCGGTCGTGATCTCGGCGGACAAGGACGTGAAATACGATGCGGTCATCCAGGTCATGGACCTGCTGCAGCAGAACCAGGTCAAGCGCGTCGGCCTGCTCGCGAAGCCGCGTTCGGGGTGACGTTGCGCACGGCTAAGGAACCGGGCCGCACTGCTTCAGGTGCACTGGCTGTGCTGGTGCACGTGGTTTTCTTTGGTTTGCTGGTGTTCGGCGTCAGCTGGCAGAAGAAAGTCCCGGGCCCGGTCATGGTGGACCTGTGGCAGGACCTGCCCGAGCCGTCGAAGAAGCTGCCGCTGCCCGAGCCGGTGAAACCGGAGCCGCCGAAACCGGTACCGCCGAAACCGGTGCCGCCGCCGCCCCCCAAGCCGGTAGCGGAAGTGAAACCACCGCCTCCGCCGCCCCCGCCGCCGAAGGTGGAGACGCCGAAGCAGCCCTCGGCGGCAGATATCGAGCTGAAGGAAAAGAAACGCAAGCAGAAGGAAGAGGACGACGCGAAGCGCGAGGAACAGAAGCGCCTGGAAGCGGAGCGCAAGAAGGAGGAGGCCGAGCGCAAGGAAGAGCAAAAAAAAGCTGACCTGGAAAAGCGCAAGCTCGACGAAGAGCAGAAGCGTGAAGAGGCCGAGCGCAAGCGCGCCGAAGCAGAGGAAAAGCGCGCGGAACAGGAAAAGCAGCGCAAGGAAGACGAGGCGCGCAAGGCCGAGGAACGCAAGCAGGCCGAGGAGCAGCGTCGCGTCGAGGAGGCCAAGCGCGAAGAGGAGCGCAAGGTGAAGGCCGCGGCGGATGAACGCCAGCGGCAGGCTCAGGAAGCCGAACGCAAGCAACGCGAGGCGGTGGAAGCAAAGCGCAAGGCGGAGGCGGCGGCGCGCGCCGCGCAGCAGAAGGCTATCGACGACTGGAGGGTGAAAATCCAGAACGCAATCAAGAATCGGGTCGTTCTTCCGCCGAATATAGAGGGCAATCCAGAGGCCCGGTTCGACGTCGTGCTGTTACCAGGAGGAGAAGTCTTGAGTGCTACCCTGAAGAAGTCCAGCGGCAACCCGGCCTACGACTCGGCGGTGGAGCGCGCCATCAATCGTGCGTCACCATTGCCGGTACCCAGCGATACAGACCTGTTCCAGGAAAGTTTCAGGGAACTCACACTCGTATTTCGACCCAAAGACTGAGCGATGACAACATTCAAACCGACCGGCTACCCATCCTTCATGCGACCCCAACCGATTTTGCTGCGCCTGGTTGCCTGGCTGTTTGCCGCGATCCTGGCAAGCCTGATTTGCACGCCTGCAGTTGCAGGGCCGCTGGCGATCGAGATCATCGGCGGCGGCGCCAACCAGCTTCCCATCACCGTAGTGCCGTTCGGGAGCGAGGACCGCTTCAAGGAGCGCGTCAGCCAGATCATATCGGCGGACCTGCAACGCAGCGGCCTGTTCAAGCTGGGGGCGGTCGGCAGCGTACGGCCCACGGAAGCGGGGGAGATCAACTTTCGCTACTGGAAGGACCAGGGCACGGATACGATGGTCATCGGCAAGATCGTCGAGAAGAGCGATGGGCGCGTCGAGGTGCAGTTCCGCATGATGGACGTCACCAAGCAGGTGCAGCTGCTCGGATTCTCGTACTCGGTCAGCGTGCCGCAACTGCGCGCTACGGCCCACAAGATAGCCGACCAGATTTACGAGAAGCTTACCGGCGACGTCGGCGTGTTCGCGACGAAAATCTGCTACGTGACGAAGGGTGATAACCGCTTCGAGCTCCAGGTTTCTGATGCCGATGGCTTCAATTCCGATTTCATCCTTGCCCATCGCGAACCGATCATCTCGCCGCAATGGTCGCCCGATGGCACGCGCATCGCCTACGTATCGTTCGAACGCCGCAAGCCGATCATATTTGTCCACAACCTGCTCGATGGCACGCGCACCGTGCTGGCCAACTTCGAGGGATCGAATTCCGCGCCGGCATGGGCGCCGGACAGCAAGCGCCTCGCGATCGTGCTGACCAAGGACGGCACTTCGAACCTGTACACCATCAATGCGGATGGCTCGGGACTGAGCAGGCTGACCAGCAACCAATCCATCGATACCGAGCCGAACTATTCCCCGGACGGAAAACACATCCTGTTCACTTCAGACCGCGCGGGTAGCCCGCAGATTTATCGCATGCGGGCGGATGGCCAGGGCGATGCGGAACGGCTCAGTTATGAAGGCAACTACAACGTAACGCCGCGCTACAGCCCGGATGGCAAATCGTTCATCTTCATCCACCGCAACGAAGGCCAATTCAACGTCGCGCTGCAAGACATCGCCTCGCGCCAGGTTCAGATCCTGACGACAGGCAGCCTCGATCAATCGCCTACGTTCGCACCGAATGGCAAGATGGTCCTCTACGCTTCCGAGACAAAGGGCCGTGGTATATTAGCGGCCGTGTCGAGCGATGGGCGGATCAAGCAGAGAATCACCGCGCAGTCAGGCGACATTCGTGAACCTGCGTGGGGTCCGCTTCCGAGTAATCGCCGAAAGGAGTAATGAATGAGAAACAGAATTTTTGCATTGTCACTGGTCAGTCTGCTTGCCGCGTGCGCTGCCCAGGGACAAAAGAGCGCCGATATCGAACAGCGTGATCTGTTCGACCAGCAGGCGAAGAGCCAACAGGCCGCGAAGGATCAGGACGCCGAGCGCCAGGCCAAGATCGCCAAGGAACAGGAAGAACTCAAGCGCCAGCTCGACGAACAACAGCGGCGCCAGCAACAGGGCGATGCCGCGATCGTCAAGCCGCTGCCAGGTGCTGGAGTTGGCGGCTCGCAACTGAAAGGCGATGCCTGGTCGCAGCTCAAGGAACCGGGCAGCGCACTCTCCAAGCGCAGCGTCTACTACGACTACAACCACTATGACATCAAGGAAACGTATGTGCCCATCATTGAGGCGCATGCCAAATTCCTGATGGAGCATAACGACCTGAAGATCGCCGTGCAGGGCAACTGCGACGATCGCGGCAGCCGCGAATACAACCTTGCGCTGGGCCAGCGCCGTGCCGACAGCGTCAAGCGTGCAATGGTCTTGCTCGGTGTCACCGAAAAGCAGATCGAGACGGTCAGCTTCGGCGCTGAAAAACCGGTCGGCTTGGGCCGCGACGAGGATAGTTGGGCCAAGAATCGCCGTGCCGACCTCGTCTATCCGAACGAACCGCAGTAAATGCCTGTCCGCAGGGTATGAAATCGGCGCGCCGCGACTGCGGCGCGCTTTTTACTTGTACGGTGGGGAAAAGCCATGTCGATCCGATCTTCGTCCGTTTTTGGACAGCTAATGAAGGCACCCGGTAGCAGTCATCGATGCGTGCTCATTACTGCGGCCATGCTGCTGTCCCTCAATGCGCATTCGGCTGCAATCTCATCGAATGACGCAACTTCCGCCCCTCGCGAAATTCAGCAGGGTATCTCCGGGCAGGACGCGACGTTGTCCCAGCTCGCCGATGACGCCACGCAATTGCGCGCGCAAGGCAATAGCCTGCAGGACCGGCTGTCGAACCTGCTCGCGCAGGCCGAAACTTCTCCAAGCAATCGGGGCGTGGTGCAACTGCTGAACCAGGTGGAGGCGCTCAACGGCGAGTTGAACCGGCTGCGCGGGCAGATGGAAGTGCTGTCGAACGATATCTCCAACGCGCAGAAGCGACAGCGCGACATGTACGTCGACCTCGACACGCGTTTGCGCCGCATTGAGCAAAGCGCCCCCAAGAAGGATGCGGATACGGGCGCGGCAGCGGAACAACGCAAGACGGAACAGACAACTGCTGCGCCGCCGCCAGTAACGGCCGCCGCGGTACCGCCCGTGTCCCCGACGACAACCAGTGCGCCGGCCGTTGCCGCGCCGCCATCTGCGCCAACCGGTACTGCGGCGACACCATCGAGTTCCTTGCCGCCCGCAACGCTCTCCGCGACCGACCAGGCCGCGATCCAGCGTGCGTACGACAATGCCTACAGCAACTACCGGTTAAGCGATTATCCGATGGCAATTCGCGGTTTCGAAAGTTTCCTGAAGTCGTATCCGAGACATGCATTGGCGCCGAACTCGCAATACTGGATCGGCGACTCCTACCTGCGCTTGCGGGACAATCGATCCGCGATCGAGGCGGAACGCCGCCTGCTCGGCACCTATCCCGAGAGTCCCAAGTCCGCCGACGCCCTGCTGATTATTGGAACGGCCGAAAGCAACCTCGGCGATGCGGCCGCGGCGCGCAAGACTTTCGAAGAACTCATGTCGAAGTATCCCTCCAGCGAGTCCGCGGACAAAGCGAAGCAGCGCCTGGCCAAACTGAAGTAGTCCGGCTGTTCGCGATGCAAAAAGCGGTGGTGTTGCTTTCCGGCGGCCTGGATTCCGCAACTGTCCTGGCTCTGGCCGTGCGCGACGGCTTTGAATGTCATGCCTTGTCGGTCGATTACGGTCAACGGCATGCCGCGGAGCTGGAAGCGGCGAGCACCCTTGCCAAAGCGCTGGGCGCACGCCAGCATCGCGTCATGCATCTCGATCTGCGGCCTTTTGGCGGTTCCGCGCTGACCGATGCGTCCATCGACGTGCCGACCGCGGGTACGAGCCAGCGCGTACCGATCACGTATGTCCCGGCGCGCAACACCATTTTCCTGTCGCTGGCGCTGGCGTGGGCGGAGGTCCTGGGCGCGCTCGACCTGTTCATTGGCGCGAATGCGATCGACTATTCCGGCTATCCCGATTGTCGCCCCGAATATCTGCGCGCCTATGAAGCCATGGCCAATCTGGCGACGCGTGCCGGAATCGAAGGCCATGCGCTGAAAATTCGTGCACCGCTCGTAGCCATGACCAAAGCGCAGATCATCCGGGCCGGCGCGGATGCGGGCGTGGATTTCCAGCTGACGGTCTCCTGCTACCAGGCCGACACAACGGGCGCTGCCTGCGGCGTGTGCGATGCCTGCCATATTCGTCGCTCCGGTTTCGAGGCCGCCGGACTCGACGATCCCACGCGATACGCGCGACGTTCCTGAAGCATGCAGGCCTCGCTGCAGCTGGCAACACTTGTCGTTGCAAGCGGTTTCGCGCTTGCGCTCATATTCGGCGCCGTTGCCCAGAAAACCGATTTTTGCACCATGGGCGCGGTCGCCGACATTGTCAGCATGGGCGACTGGACGCGTATGCGCATGTGGTTGCTGGCGATCGCAGTGGCCATCGCAGGCGCCAACGCGCTCGATTTAACGGGCTTGGTCGACCTGTCGCGCTCGGCCTATCCCGCGCCCGGCTGGCCGTGGCTCCGGAGCCTCGTCGGCGGATTCCTGTTCGGCGTCGGCATGACCCTGGCGTCGGGTTGCGGCAGCCGCAGCCTGATTCGCATCGGTGGCGGTAATTTGAAATCGCTCGTCGCCATGGTGTTCCTCGCGCTCGCCGCGGAGTGGACGATAAGCGGCCTCCTTGCCCCGTTGCGCACCGAGGTGCTAAGCGCGTTCGCGATTCATTTCGACCAGGGGCAGGACTTGTCCTGGCTGCTGGCGTCCGCCCTCGGCACCGGCAAACGCGTCGTGCAGCCCTGGATCGCGTCGTCCCTCGTGCTTGCTCTGCTGATATTCGTGCTGAAGGATCCCGACTTCCGTGCCGATCGCGCGCGATTACTCGGCGCGGTGGTGATCGGACTCACTATCGTAGGCGGCTGGTACGTGACAGGTCACCTCGGCTTTATCGCCGAAGACCCGGACACGTTGCAGGAAATGTACGTCGGCACGAAAAGCGCGCGGCCGGAATCCTTCACATTCATCGGTCCGGCCGCCAACGCGCTTGAATTGCTCCAGTTCTGGACCGGCAAATCCGCAGGGGTCAACTTCGGTGTCGCGGTAGTCGTCGGCACGATAGCGGGTTCGTTTGCGTATGCCCTATACAAGCGACGTTTCCGCTGGGAAAGCTTTGCCTCTGCCGCTGACACCCGCAATCACGTGATCGGCGGTATCTTGATGGGTTTCGGAGGCGTAGCCGCCATGGGCTGCACCATCGGGCAGGGCATCACCGGGGTCTCCACGCTGGCCCTCGGCTCCATCGTAGTGTTCTTTTCGATCGTCGCCGGCGCCGCGCTGACGATCAAATTGCAGTACCTCAGCATGCTTCGCGAGGGTTGATCGGGTTGTGAAAAACGTGGCCCGCATCCCGAAAAGGCCGGTGCCGAATGGCGAAGTGGTTTGCGCAATACCCGGGCGGCCGTTAAAATGCGCCTCTTTTTTTGGGCGGTTAGCTCAGTTGGTAGAGCAGCGGACTTTTAATCCGTTGGTCGCGAGTTCAAGTCTCGCACCGCCTACCAGATGCGACAAGGGGTGAGCGAATTACCCTGCCCTTTGTCGCGCCGGAAGTAGGGAATTCGCAGGCAGACGGGTCGCTTCCGCTGCGCATCTTCCCTCAATCCTCGAAACAGCGGCGGCAAGGTGTCTGGTCGCGTACCTGCCATACCGGTCCGCCAATGCTCAAGATCTCAATCCCCCCGAGGCTTTGTCCCCAAGGCTTTGAAGTCGTCCTGGCCTCGCGATGCCCAGGTTGTGGAGCGAATGCGATCCCGGACTATTTGAGCTATGCCGCCGCTGAAGCGGGCTCCAGCATGGAGCCGCGACACGCATCCGTGCCGCAGTTGCAGGCGTAGGTCTGATGCGTGCGGCGGGTGATGCGTCCGGGCACGGTAAGGCAATAGTCGTACGTCAATTCCTCCCCGGGCCGGATCGTCTGCATCGCGTGGATGAAAATGCGCCCGTCGTCTTCTATCGCCTCGCAGTTCGGCGCGCAACTATGGTTGATCCAGCGTGCGTCGTTTCCATCGATGCCGGCTTCGATAGCCGAGCCATCGCTTAGCTCGAACAGGAAAGTGTGATGCGGATTCTTCGGATCGTTCACGGGCTTGTTGCGCTCCGTTTCCACCGTCGACCGGAGGCCGCAATACTCGATGATGCGGGTGCCCTTTCGGATCAGTGCTTTTGCGAACAGGCCTTTGCTGTGGATGCTGGACGAGCGGACGGAATAGCGAAGCTTGGATTTTGACGTGGCCATTGGGTGCGGGAGGGATTAGACATTTTTCGCAATTCTACACAGCGACCTGCGAATGCCTCAATACCGCCCGCGCGGCGACGCGAAAGAAATCAGCGCGGACTCTTCGCCTTCCCATAATCGGGGACAATGATCGCTCGATAGTCCATCGAGCATGCCGGCCGCCACGGAGCGGCGTCTGCAAATGTTCCTGCTGCTGGCAAGTTGCGTTGTCGTTGGAGTGTTCGTGGGCGCCGTGGGAATCGGCGGCGTGCTGCTCATTCCCGCGCTCATGACTTTCTCCCGCCTGCCGGTACATGAGGCCGCGGCGACGGCGCTGTTTTCCTTTCTCTTCACCGGCCTCCTGGGTAGCTGGCTTTTCAGCCGCCGCGGCACTATCGAATGGCGAATTTCCTTGCCCGTTTGCCTCGGCGCCCTTGTGTCCAGCTTCGCTGGCGCTGCCTTGGGCGGACGTATACCCGCCGCTGTCCTGGTCTGGATCATCGCCACCGTATTGCTCGGCGCGGGTGTTTACATCCTCCTGCCCCGGTCCTCGCGCGCATCGGCGGGTGCCGTCGAGAAAAAGCCGCCTGCGAATAAAGTGTTGGTCGGGATCGGCGCGGCTGCCGGATTCGGTGCCGGTATTTCGGGGGCGGGCGGCCCGGTGTTTTCCGTACCGCTCATGCTCGCAATGCAATTCGATCCGCTGGTTGCGGTGGGCACCGGGCAGGTCGTGCAGATCGCGTCCTCTCTTTCCGGATCGCTCGGAAATCTCGGTTACGGAACCATTCAATACGGACTCGCTGTTCCGGTCACTCTCGCGGAGTTGATCGGCGTAGTCGCCGGCGTGCGAATCGCGCATGCCGTGCCGGTCCGGCAACTGCGACTTGGAGCAGCCTCGCTTTGCATCGTCAGCGCCGTTGGCATGGTTGCCCGAAGCATCTGGACCTAGCGGGGCTCCGTGGAAATGCGCTAGGCAGCGCCGGGGATTTCCTCGATCGAATAGTAGACCGCTTTGCCGTGCTGGCGGGCCAGCGCGACCATCTCGTCCGCGCCCACCGAAGCGCCGCCGATGCGAAGGCAGCCATCGCACTTTGCGACCAGGCGGCGCGAGACGGGATGAAAGATTTCGTTGAAAGCCGCATCGCCGATTTTTTTCGAGCCGGCGTGCTCGATCAACGGAAGCGCGAACCACTCGCCCATGACCGGCAAATGCCCCGCGCGAAACAGGCGCAAGGACGCGTCGGTCATGGCCGTCACGTTGCGGGCGATAAGGACCGGATCGTCGTTCGTGCCGGAACGATAGGGTCCGGCAACAAGGATCATCTGCGGGGCCATTTTTTTCTTTCCTTGATTGAGGCCCGCACAAGCTATCGCGACCGGCGGCGCGATGCAAAGAAATAAATGGGCCCGGCCGAAATTGCGTTGGCCGGGCCGTACTCTTGTGCCCCGGCAACGCGCATTTCCCAATGCCCCGTTGAGCGCGCGCCGGAAGCACATGGAGTGGGCCGAGACCCAAACCATTTGCCTCATCCAGCGGGTCGAATATCCGGCAAGGCAGGTGCATTCTGGCGGCGACATGGCGTGTGTCACATCGGGAATACCCTGAATTTCACACTCCATTACCTTATGAGCGGCGCAGCACGAATCGAACTGAAAATTTCCTGGACGCTCAACTACCGGTAGGACGCAGACGCGTGCCGCCAAGGGCGAGGGCGTGAACCATCGCCACCATCGTTTTCGCTTCGTTTGCCAATGCGGGCAATCGTCTCAGCGCGATGGTGAGCGATTCTCCGCGACTGTGATCGTAGAGACCGGTTAGATAGCGCCGCGCCGTGGTGTTGGATAATCCGGCCGCCAGTAACGCCATTTGCGAGCATGGAATGACGTCGTCGCGGCGACCGTGAATCAGATGCACGGGACAGCGGATCGCGGATAGATGCCGTCGCGGATCCATCGAAGCCACATCGATACGGGTCAATGCATTTTCGACCGATTCGGAAAATCCCGGCACGACGCCGCAGCCTTGCAGGAAAACTCGCGCCAGGTCTGCAGGCAGCCCGGCCGCGAGTTCCTGCGCGACTTCGGTGAATCGCGCCGACTCCCTCATCTCGGGCATTCCCCACACCCGTATCACGAACGCCCACCAGGCCTGTGTCAGCCTGCGGCAGTCTGCTTCCCGAAACAGGACGGGTGCCATGTTGATCGCGAGGCCCGCCCTGCAAGTCGGATCCGGTTGCGGCTCGCCATCGCGAGGTAAAGTAAATCCCGACATGAAGCGGCAAGTATCCACAAAATTGGCATAGCCGCCGAATACCACGAGGCTTCCGACCAGGTGACGTGCACGCACCGAGGCCGCTGTGAGCAGCGCCGGAAACGATCCGAAGGAAATGCTGAAGACGCCCGGAAGCGTATCCACCGGATGTTCCTCAAGGCCGACCAGTGCTTCGAGGCAACGCGAGAGCTGGCCGACGGCGCTGGCATCGAGGCGCATTTGCGTGAGCGCGTCGAGGCGCGGACTCATCACGACAAAACCCGCGTGCGCGAGAATTCGCGCAAAACGATCGCAGCGATCGTCTGAAGGTCCGCGGGGATTCAGGCCGTGCACGAGCACATAGCTGCCGACCGCCGGTCGATCCGTAGGCGCATAAACAAATACTTCAACCGCGTGGCCTTCATTGCCGTGCGCAGCGAGCTTCATGCGTCGGCGTTTCACGGCAACCGGCGATCGGATTCCACCAGCCCAGGGGCCGAGCCAACGGATCAAACGCCAATACGTATGAGCAGGGATAAACGCTCCAGGCTGGCGGCGAGTACCCGACGCAACACCGTCGACACTGCCATTGAGAGCGCATTGTGAAGGCGGCATATGAAGGCAGGATGACTGCGTCGATCTTGCGGGGCCGCTGCAGTGCGTTTGTGCAACCGCAGGCAACTACCAGGTGTACGCACGAAAAAAAGGCCGGCGAAGCCGGCCTGCTTTGTATCGACGCGCAACGATCAGTGACGAAGCCCCTGCATGACTTTTTCGAAGTTGTCGTTGCGGACCATGAAATGTATGGGCAGCGATTGTGTCGACGCGCGCTCCACGATGCCGAGGATGACGACGCACAAATCCTTGTCGTTCTTCCTCTCCATCAGATCATCAGTAAAGTCGATAACGTGGCGCATGCCGCCGAGGCGCACGATGAATTCGTGAATGCCTTCGCCGGCCTGGTAATCCAGGTCCGCGTCGGACAGGCTATGGCCGAGACGCTCGAGAATCGCAGCTGCCTTGTAGTCCGTTTTCAAGATCTGACTCCTCGCGTTTCCTGGTCCGTTATACCGACCAATGTGACGCAAATGGTATGCGGCTGCCCGTCGAATGACGGCAAGCGGCCTGCAATTTTCGCTTTCACAGGCCGGCGCACAGATGCTGGCTTGGTACTACGCAGGAACCGTTCCCGCAGGCAAAAATTCCAAGCTTCCGTGACTTTTTCCGAGTTGTCATGTACTTACGAACCGGGGCCAAGGCGACGCGGAGCGACAATTTCCGGCCGTTTGGTTCTTTTTTTTGCTAGAATTCGCCCCGCGCAAACGGGCTGTTAGCTCAGTTGGTAGAGCAGTGGACTCTTAATCCAACGGTCGCAAGTTCAAATCTTGCACGGCCCACCAAGGCATGCACGAGGGGACGGCAAGAATGCCGTCCCCTTTTGTTTTTTTAATTTGCGCGGTTTTCCGGATCAAAGGCTCGTCAGATACTGCGCGAGCGCATCAATCTGTTCATCCGTGAGGGCCTTGGCTGCGGGTGCCATCGTGTCGCTGGCACGGTTGCCGTCGCGAAAATCCTTCAGCTGCTTGACTATATAGGGATACTTCTGGCGCGACAGCCGCGGAAACTCGTTCAGGCCTTTGAAGCCCGGCTGATGGCAGGCAACGCATTGAACTTCCGCCGCCAGCTTCTTGCCTTGTTCAATGATTGCCGGATCTGTTTTCGCCGAGCTGCGCGTGAGTGTCTGCCCCGCGAAATATTCCGCCAGCTCCTGCATGTCTTGATCGGTGAGCACTACCGCGGCCGGAGACATCATCGAGTTCTTGCGGCTGCCTTCCTTGAAGGCCTTGATCTGACGGTATAGGTATTCCCGTGTCTGCCCGGCCAGGCTTGGATAGGCGCTCGACGTGGAATTGCCATCGGTGCCGTGGCAGTGGGCACAGGAATCGGACTTGGCGGCAAGTGCCGGGTGCAATGGCACGCAACAGGCCAGCGCAAGCGCGCAGGCAAGCAGCTTTTCCTTCATGACTCTCTCCCCGATGTTTTTATGTTGGACCTGCAATTCCCATATGGAAATTATAGGAGATCGGCGTGTAGACTGGATTGAACGCGCCCCGGAATACGCTCCAGATCCATGAACAATCAGGACCACGTCCTCGCCTTTTACAGCCGTCACCCGATTTCACACGAGCAGATCCTGGCCGGTGCGAAATCCCGGCGTGGACATCTGGACGCGCTGACGCCGGAGGATTTGTTTCCCTTCGATCAGGACCACTATGGCGGCCTCTCGGTAGTCGATGCGCTCGCGCAACGCGCAAGAATCGTAACCGGCAGCCACGTCGCCGATTTCTGCGCGGGTCTCGCCGGTCCCGCGCGTTATCTGGCGCACAAATACGGCGCGATCCTGACCTGCGTTGAACTCAACCCAAACCGGGCGCCGGGCGCCGCCGACCTGACCCGGCGCGTTGGACTTGCGCAACGCGTACGCGTCGTGCGCGGCGACGTGATGCGCGTACCGCTCGCGTCCGGTTGTATGGACGCCGTAATCAGCCAGGAAGCGCTTCTGCATGTTCCCGACAAACGCGCGGCGCTGACGGAAGCGTACCGCGTGCTCCGGCCGGGTGGGATGCTTTCGTTCACCGATTGGGCGGAGCACCAACCGCTGGCGGCAGCCGACGCGGAGTCGATGTGGCGGGGTATCGCCGCGCAATCCGTGCAAAGTTTCTCCGGCTACGAAGAGATGCTGCAAGGCATCGGGTTTCGCGACGTGGCGTCGGAAGACTTGACGTCGGAGTGGGGTGACATCCTCGAAGAACGCTTCCGCATGTATCGCGCCCTGCGCGAGGAAACCGTGAAGATCGGCACGCCGTCCGGCGACGAGGATTTTTACCGCTCGTACGCGCGCCTGGTTACCTTGGTACAGTCGCGCACGCTCGGCGGCGGGCGCTTCACGGCCCGGAAATAAACGCATCACGCCGGCCTGCGGGCCGGATTTTTTCGCCTCACGCCACCACGTATAATTCGCAACCATCCAATCCAGGAGCATGGCAATGCGTCTTTGCACCATCAAGCGCGACGGGGGCGAACACGCCGCGGTGGTTACTTCTTCGGGCATCGTGCCGGTCGCCGATATCAACGCGCAATTGCGCACGTCATGGCCGACCGATCTGCACGCGCTGATTATCAAGGGCATCGATCGCCGCATCCTCGACGACGCGGAAAAAACGAAGGCCAGGCTGGCACCTGGCTCGATCCAGTACGGCCCGCTGTACCGGCATCCGCGCAAGATTCTGGGTATCGGCCTGAATTATCGTGACCATGCCGCCGACCTGAATGCGCCCTATCCGACCGAACCCGCGTCGTTCATGAAATGCGACAACACCATCATCGGCCCGGGTGACGTCATCGAGTTGCCACCTCAATCGGAGCGCGTGACGGCCGAAGCGGAGATCGGTGTGATCATCGGGCGCAACTGCCGTGATGTTTCGGAAGCCCAGGCGCCGGACTACATCGCGGGGTATTGCCTGATCCTCGACATGACGGCGGAGGACATCCTGCAGAAGAATCCGCGCTTCCTGACGCGTTCGAAGAATTTCGATACGTTCTTTTCCTTCGGTCCGGAGTTGATCACGCCCGACGAAGTGCCCGACGTGCTGAAGGTTAATGTCGGCACCTATAACAACGGCAAGCTGCATCGCGAAAACGTGGTCGCAAACATGGCGTTTCCGCCTTACTACCTGGTTTCGTTCCATTCGCATGTTGCAACGATGTATCCGGGCGACATCATCAGCACGGGAACACCGGGTGCCGTCATCATTCGCGATGGCGACACGGCGGAATGCCGCATCGACGGCCTGGGAAGCCTGTCGAATCCGGTGCGCGCACGCTGAACCTCGCTCCCCCCCGGTAAACTGAAACGCTGCCGGGGCGTTCAGGATTTCGTAAGTGCTCGCCGGAACTCCATCGGCCCTGAGTCGGCCGTGCGCCGTGGCAAAATGGCGCCGGACGGCGGATGAACGTCAGAAGAATATGGCGGCTAGCCGGAGAGCAACTACAACGCTAACAACATCCTAGGAGGAAAAATCATGCATTGCGGAAAAGTCTCGCGCGCCCTGGTCGGGCTGCTGGCGATTTTGGCGGGTTCGCCCGCCATGGCTGCCGATACCATCAAGATCGGTTTCATGGACCCGTTATCGGGACCGTTCGCCAATGTCGGCGAACATGGCGTACGTGAAATGGCGCTCGTCATCGACGCTGTCAACGCAGCCGGAGGCGTACTCGGCGGCCAGAAATTCGAACTGGAATCCTTCGACAGCAAGAGCAGCCCGCAGGAAGCGCTGATCTCGCTGAAGCAGATTACCGATAAGGGCATCCGCTATTTCTTCATGGGCAACGGCTCGAACGTCGCCATTGCGCTCTCCGACGGGGTCACCAAGCATAACGCCCGTAATCCCGAACAGACTGTCCTGTTCCTGAATTATGGCGCGGTGGATCCGAGCCTGACCAACGACAAGTGCAGCTTCTGGCACTTCCGTTTCGATGCCGACACGGACATGAAGATGCAGGCGCTGACCAACTACATGATCCACGAGAAGGGCATCAAGAAGGTTTACCTCATCAACCAGGACTACGCCTTTGGCCAGGGCGTTTCGCGTGCAGCGAAAGCGATGCTCGCGCAGAAACGTCCCGACGTCGAAATCGTCGGCGACGACCTGCACCCGGTCGGCAAGGTCAAGGATTTCGCCCCGTACATTTCCAAGATCAAGGCTTCCGGTGCGGACAGCGTGATCACGGGCAACTGGGGGAACGACCTGTCGCTCCTCGTGAAAGCGGCCAAGGAATCCGGCCTGAAAGCGGATTTCTTCACGTACTACGCCGGCATCGTCGGCAGCCCCACAGCGATCGGACAGGCCGGCGAAGACGTGCGCCAGGTCGGCATGTGGCACAACAACGTAGGCGACGCCGGTTCCAACAAGCTGGTCGAGGCCTACCGCAAGCGCTATCCGGATGCCAAGGACGACTTCTTCTTCCTGTCCCTGCAAAACGGCATCGAGATGCTGGCCAAGGCGATGAACCAGGCCAAGTCGACAGACCCCGCGAAAGTGGCGAAGGCGCTGGAAGGCATGAAGTACACCGGCGTCACCGGCGAAGTGGAAATGCGTGCCGACAACCACGAGTTGTTGCAGCCGCTGTTCGTTTCCAGCTTCGTGAAGGCCGGCACCAAGGGCGCAAAATACGACGTCGAGCGAACCGGGATGGGCTTCCGAACTGAGGGCCGTGTCGAAGCAAAGGACACCGCGCTGCCGACGACTTGCAAGATGGAACGTCCCTGAAGCAAGGGCATTGGACTGGGAAAAAGGCCGCGGATGCGCGGCCTTTTTTTATGTCACAGGGGCTTGGTCGGCGGCGGAAAGCTGCGGTGTACGCGTGCCTTGCGATTGGGCCGTTTCGGGCGTTCGTCGCTGGACTTCTGACCCGTTGCGGGACGGGCTTTGTCCTGTGCTTCATGCGCCGGCTTCGCCGTGTTTTCGCCTGTCGGCTTCTGATCGGCCGACATGGCGGGACCCGCCATCGCGATGCTACCCATCAACAGGACATGTTCCACACGCATATGCGCCTCCTCCCTGTCGCGGCGCGGTATATCCGCGCCGCTTTTTTCTTTTTTCCGCCATGGCTATCGAGCCGCGTCCGCAGAACCCGTATTTTCTAGCGCACTCTTCAGCGCGGGATGGAAGCTCAATCCAAAGCTGATCGGCGGCCTGGAGGTCGTCCGCCAGCGACAAGCGCTTGTCCCGACGCTGTCGATTTACGTGCAAAATCCGTGGTTAAGGGTGTAGCTGCGCGACGACAACAGCGCGCCTTGCTCGGGATTTTTTTGGCGACGCCACGAGCGGCGCGTGCCGTTACATCGTTCCGGTAACAATAAGCTTGAAGGCGAAGAACAGTCCGAGCGAGAGGCAACCGTAAACGAGGATATCGCCGCGTTTTCCAAACATGCCCCGGTTGTCGAAATAGCGCTTCAGCAGCGCGCCAACACCTGCCGCAGCAAGCAGAGCAGGCAGCGCCATTGCGGGATGCTGCGCCCAGATACCCCCGAGGGCGGTCTCGATCCAGCCCCCACTTCGCATGGACTTATACATCAATCCGCCGAGGCCCAGCAGCAGCAGCGAGAACAGCATGAGATGAAACAGCGTCATCACGCCTTCCTGAAGTATCTGGAAAACGCCACGTCCCGGCCGTTGGGTAATTTCGGACAGCGGATCGAACATCATGATTCATACCTCGCGAGTGTCTAGGCCCATGACATTCGCAACAGCCGTGCCACCGTTGAAATCCCCGTGACGGTCAAGCAGTTAGCGAATGCGTATGGAATTTCCAGCGCGCGTGGGGGCGAATTGGACGGTCAATTCGTCGCTGCCCGGCGACCGCGATTCAAAGCAAGCGGATGGAATGTGCAGTGTAGTGTTCCACTCAGAGGTTGCCGCAACGCAAAAAATGACATTCGCGCTGGCAGTCCTGCGAGAAGCCGCATTCGAACAGGCCGGTCTTGCCGATTCCGCCTGCATCGGTGCCGCATTCGTCGGCCGCGGGCATCTGGTTGAGCTTCGGGCGCCACTCGCAGATGTGGCAACCGGCCGTCAGGCCCGGCAACTCGAGTGATTCACTGCGCGGGACTTTCGACATCTCATCGTTTGCGCTGGTCGCGACGCTCGACAGCGCAAGCAGACATGCAGTCAAAAACTTCCGATACATGGTTTTCCCCGACGGGTACCTGTGAAAAATATTATAGGCGCGGACGGTCAGGATCGCCGCCCGCACGCTGCCGTCGTGCGGCCAGAAATCCCGCGAGCAGCACGCCTGCGACCACGATGACTTCAAACAATGCCTTGAGCAGCGTCTGGCCCTCCAGATAGGCATCCAGCAGCGGTTCCTGCAGCATCATCTTGGCGGCCGTCCACGCCAGCACCCCGGCACCGATATAGACGAATAGTGGAAAGCGCTCGACCCACTTCAGGATCAGGGTGCTGCCCCAGACCACGATCGGAATGCTGATCAGCAGCCCGATGACCACCAGTACAAAGCTGCCGTTAGCCGCCGCAGCGACGCCCAGCACGTTGTCGAGTCCCATGAGCGCATCGGCGACGACGATGGTCTTCATCGCGGCCCAGAAGTTGTCCACCGGCTGCAAGTGGGCGCCGGCGTCCTCGTGTTTGGGGGCCAGCAGCTTCCAGGCGATCCACACCAGCGCCAGCCCGCCGATGAAGCGCAACCCCGGCACCATCAGCAGCCAGACGACGATGAAAGTCATCACGACACGCACGCCGATCGCGCCAACCGTGCCCCATATGATGGCTTTTTTTTGCAGTTCTGCAGGCAGCGAACGCGCGGCGAGCGCGATCACGATCGCGTTGTCGCCGGCCAGCACGAGATCGATGACGATGATCGCGAGCAGCGCGGAAAGTGTTTCCTGGGAAAAAAATTCCATGGCTTCCGATCCTGGCCCCGGTGGACATGGGACGGGCGGAAAAGTCGGGGCGAAAAAAAACCTTTACCGTCCGGTAAAGGTCTCGCGACAGCTTTCGCTGCCAACGGCGCCGGGGCTTGTCGCCCGTGCTGACGGCCACCGCTGTGAGGCTACTCCCCTTTGCACTTCAGGCACGATTTTGCCGTGCACTACCCGGCGCGTCAACCCTTCAGGCGCCAGATCCGAATGACTTCGGGCACGCGTCGCAAGCTGCGCATGACGCGCGCGAGATGCTGGCGGTCGTGTACCTGCAAGGTGAAATGGATGATTGTGTAGGCGCTCGAATCACCCTGCTCGAGGCTGACGTTGTCGATGTTGGAATCGGTCTCGCTGATCATCGCCGCGACTTTTGCCAGCACGCCCCGATGGTTCGATACCACCATCTTGATGTTCACCGAAAACAGCTTTTTCGTGTCCGGCGCCCATTCCACATTCAGCCATTTTTCCGGATCGCCGCGGGTCTTGCGGGCCACCGGGCAATCGTGGGTGTGAACGACCAGCCCATGGCCTTTTTTCAGGAATCCGATGATCGGATCGCCCGGAATGGGATGGCAGCATTTGGCGAACTGCAGCGCCATGCCTTCCGAGCCGCGGATGATCAGGCTGCCCGGCAACTTTTCCTGCTTGCCGTTTTTCGGTTCGTTGATCGACAGCAATTCTCGCGCAATGACGATGGCCAACTGTTTACCGAGCCCGATATCCGCCAGTACTTCCTGGCGCGCCTTCGCGCTGTTCTCCTTGAGCAACTTTTCCCATTGCCCCACGCCGATCGCGTCCGGATCGGCGTTAAGTGCGTGGAGAGCCTGATTCAGCAGCCGCTCGCCGAGCTGCGAGGATTCCTCATATTGCATGGTCTTGAGGAAATGCCGGATGTGCGAGCGCGCTTTGCCGCTGACGACGTAGCTCAACCACGCCGGGTTCGGCTTGGCGTGCGCTGCGGTGATGATCTCGACGCGGTCGCCGCTGTGGAGTTCCGAGCGCAGCGGAACGAGTTCATGGTTGATCTTGGCCGCGACGCAACGATTGCCGATGTCGGTGTGCACCGCGTAGGCAAAATCGACGCAGGTCGAGCCGTGTGGCAGCGACAGGATCTTGCCCTTTGGCGTGAACACGTAAACCTCGTCCGGAAACAGGTCGACCTTCAGGTGTTCGAGGAACTCGATCGGGTCGCCGGATTCGGACTGCATCTCCAGCAGGCTTTGCAGCCACTGGTGGGTCTTCATGTGCAGTTCGTTGATCTGGGCGTCGTTCTCCTTGTACAGCCAGTGCGACGCCACGCCGGCCTCCGCGATCTTGTGCATGACCGGCGTGCGGATCTGCACTTCGAGCGGCGTGCCGAACGGACCGAACAGCGTGGTGTGCAGCGACTGGTAGCCGTTTGCCTTGGGGATCGCGATGTAGTCCTTGAACTTGCCCGGGATGGGTTTGTAAAGCTGGTGCAGGGCGCCGAGCGCGAGATAGCAGGCGGACATGTCCTTGACGATGACGCGGAAGCCGTAGATGTCGAACACTTCCGCGAAGGACAGGTTCTTCTCGTGCATCTTGTTGTAGATGCTGTACAGGTTCTTCTCGCGGCCGCTGACGGTGGCCTCGATGTGGTTGCCCGAAAGTTTCTGCCTGATGGCGTCGAGGATTTTGTCGACCACTTCGCGCCGGTTTCCGCGCGCACGCAGCAAGGCCTTGGACAGCACGCTGAAGCGGTTCGGGTACAGATGCCGGAAGGCGAGTTCCTGGAGTTCCTGGTACAGCTCATTCAGGCCCAGGCGGTGCGCGATCGGGGCGTATATTTCCAGCGTCTCGCGGGCGATGCGCGCGCGCTTCTTCGGGTGCATGACCGTCAGCGTGCGCATGTTGTGCAGGCGGTCGGCGAGCTTGATCAGGATGACCCGCACGTCGCGCGCCATTGCCAGCAGCATCTTGCGGAAATTCTCTGCCTGCGCTTCTTCCTGGGTCTGGAATTCGATGCGGTCGAGCTTGGAAACGCCGTCGACGAGATCGGCCACATGCTTGCCGAACTTGTCGCTGATCTCGCCTTTGGTGACCGCGGTGTCCTCCATCACGTCATGCAGCAGGGCGGCGGTCAGCGCCTGCGCATCGAGATGCCATTGCGTGAGAATCTGGGCAACGGCGATCGGGTGGGAGATGTACGGATCCCCGGTTTTGCGGAACTGCCCTTCGTGCGCGCTTTCGCTGAACTGATACGCGCTCTGGAGCTGCGCGATATCCTCCGGCTTGAGGTAGCCGGAGGCATTTTTGAACAGCAGCTCGGCTTCGGACATTGGGACTTCAGCCGCCGCCGGCGGAAAATCGTTCACCGGCAACTCATTGGATCGGCTGGGCCTCCTGCTGTTCTACGCCGGACGCAACCCTCAGACCTTGGTCTTGAGGATCTCGGCCCCGATTTTCTGGGTGGCAATCTCGCGCAATGCGATTACCGTCGGTTTGTCCTTGTTGGTCTCAACCAACGGGGAGGCTCCAGTGGCAAGTTGCCGCGCGCGATACGTCGCAGCAAGCGTGAGCTCGAAGCGATTGGGAATGTGTTTCAGGCAATCTTCTACGGTTATGCGCGCCATGAGCCACTCACTTCAAGCTATTGATCAATTCATCGTGACGGGCAACCTGCAGGGCCATCCGCAATCGGGCCGCCCGCACGACACTCGCCAGATCTTCGACTGCTTCGTCGAAGTCATTGTTGATAATAACATAGTCGAATTCCGTCAAATGGGCGATTTCCCCGCGCGCCGCCCTTAATCGCCGTTCAATGACGTCAGGGCTGTCCTGCGCGCGGCCGGTCAGGCGTACTCGCAACGTGTCCGCTCGCGGCGGCAGGATGAAAATGCCGATCGCGTCCGACATCAGCTTGCGTACCTGCTGCGCGCCCTGCCAGTCGATTTCCAGCACGATGTCGACGTCGAGCATGCGCTGCTCGTCGACCCATGCCCGTGACGTGCCATAACAGTTGCCGTGCACTTCCGCGCTTTCGAGGAATTCCCCGCGCTCGATCATTCCCGCGAATACCTGTTTCGACACGAAATGATAATCGCGCCCGTCCACCTCACCGGGACGCGCCGCGCGGGTGGTGTGCGAGATGGACAGCCGCGCTCGTTTATCGCGCTGCAGGAGGCCGGCAACCAGAGAAGTCTTGCCGGCGCCCGACGGCGCGCAGATGACGAATACGTTGCCTTTCATCGGGATGCTCCCGATGAAAGGGGTGAGGGGGAAAGCGTCAGGCGTGAGGCGAAACGCGGAAGGCGAGAAGCGACAGAGGGGACTCGAAAGCACGAGTAAAACTGCACACAGAGGGGGGTGCGGCCCCGCGCGATTGGGCGACTTATCGTCGCGCACAGTAAGCGACCTTCCCCCTCACCCCTCACCCCTGACCCCTCACGCTTTTGCCCTCACTCGATATTCTGTATCTGCTCGCGCATCTGCTCGATGAGCACTTTGAGTTCCATCGACGTCTGCGTGAACTCCATGTCGACCGACTTCGAACCGAGGGTGTTGGCCTCGCGGTTCAGTTCCTGCATCAGGAAATCCAGCCGCTTGCCGACCGCACCGCCCTTGTCGAGGATGCGCCGGATTTCGGTGTAGTGCGTGCCGAGCCGCGACAATTCCTCATCAACGTCGACTTTCGAGGCGAACAGCACCAGTTCCTGCTTCAGGCGCTCGTCGTCGAGGTTCACCATGGCGTCCTTCAGGCGGGCCGTCAGCCGGTCGCGATAACTGCTCACGAGCTGCGGCATGCGCGGTGCCAGCTTGGCTATCAGCCCTTCCATGGACGAGATGCGCTCGAGCAACAGGCTCTTGAGTTTCTCGCCTTCCCGCCCGCGGGTCGCGGTCAGGTCATCCAGCGCGCGATCGATCAGGCGATTGCAGGCATCCTGCAGATCGTCCGCCACGATATCGTCGTTGCCAAGCATGCCGGGCCAGCGCAGCACGTCCGCAACCGTCAGCGAATGCGCCGCCGGCAGGACGGCCTGCACGCGCGCGTCGAGTTTCGCCAGTTCCCCCAGCAGCGTTTCGTCGAGTCGCGGGCTCGACTGGGATGCCGCCGATTTGCCGAAAGCGATGCGCACTTCGACCTTGCCGCGCCCGATGCGGGCCGTGGCCTTTTCGCGCATGCCCGATTCGAGCAGACGCAGTTCGTCCGGCATGCGAAACTGGATATCCAGATAGCGGTGATTTACCGAACGCAGCTCGAGATTGAGTACCCCGGACGGTAGTTCGGCGGTGGCGACGGCGTAGCCGGTCATGCTGTAGATCATCTGGCGCCGCGCCTGCTTTGACAGGCGCGGAAGAGTTCACCAAAATTGGCAAGCCGAAAAGATAACATACAAATCAAGGCATCTTTTCGGTTCGTGCGGCGCAATCGGCCACCGTCGCGCGCTCCCACAGTCCGGTCCATTCCGACGTCATCCTAAAAAAGAAAGAACCCAATGCGCCCGAGCGGACGTGCTGCAAACGAGCCGAGGAAACTCGGCATTACGCGTGCCTTTACGCGCCACGCCGAAGGTTCGGTACTCATCGAATGCGGGGAGACGAAGGTCATCTGCACGGTGAGCGTCGAGGACAAGGTGCCACCCTTCCTGAAGGGCAAGGGGCAGGGCTGGCTTACCGCGGAGTACGGCATGCTGCCGCGCTCGACCAACACACGCGCCGAACGCGAAGCCGCGCGTGGCAAGCAGTCCGGCCGTACCCAGGAAATCCAGCGCCTCATCGGTCGCAGCCTGCGCGCCGTGACGGATCTGAAGGCATTGGGCGAGCGGACCATCCAGATCGACTGCGATGTCATCCAGGCTGACGGCGGTACGCGCACGGCGAGCATAACCGGCGCCTTCGTCGCGTTGCATGACGCCATGACTTTCCTGAACAAGCAGCAGGCATTTGCGACCTGGCCGCTTCGTGATTTCGTTGCAGCGGTGTCGGTCGGGATGTTCGATGGCGAACCCGTCCTGGACCTGGACTATGCCGAGGATTCGGCAAGCGATACCGACATGAATGTCGTCATGACGGGCGGTGGCGCGCTGATCGAAGTGCAGGGCACTGCCGAAGGCGAACCGTTCACGCGCCCGGAACTGGATGCCATGCTAGACCTCGCGCAAGCCGGCATCCTGCGCCTGGTGGCCGCGCAAAAAGCCGCGCTTGGCGTCGCGGCGTGAGGGGGTTTGAAAAACTCGTCGTCGCTTCCACGAATCCCGGCAAGTTGCGCGAGATCGGGCAGATCCTCGCGCCGCTGGGCATAGAAGTTTCGCCGCAATCGGACTTCGCCGTACCCGAAGCGGAAGAGCCCTATGACACGTTCGTCGAGAACGCGCTCGCCAAGGCGCGGCACGCGGCACAACGCACGGGTTTGCCGGCGCTGGCCGACGACTCCGGAATCTGCGTTGACGCGCTGGGTGGCGCGCCGGGCGTGCATTCGGCGCGCTTTGCAGGCGAACCGCGTTCGGACGGGCGTAACAATGGGAAACTGCTGGAAATGCTGGCCGGGCAAACGAATCGTGCCGCTCACTATTACTGCGTCATCGTTGTCATGCGCCACGGCGCGGATCCGCAACCGTTGATTGCACAGGGGTTATGGCACGGAGAAATCCTCAAGGCCCCACGCGGATCGGGCGGGTTCGGTTACGATCCTTTGTTCCTGGATATCGAATCCGGGCAGACCGGGGCGGAACTTGCACCGGCCCGGAAGAATCTCATGAGTCACCGCGGCAAGGCTCTGGCATTGCTGGCCCAGACGTTGGCGGGGCGCCCGGGGGCACCCGGGTTCTGAAACAGGGCGCCTGACAGAAGGCGTTTGAGACGCGAATGGCATGCACGAGGCATTGGTGAATCCAGACGCATCGACTTCCGAAGTTTTTAAGCAGGGCAACAAATGCCGCGCGCCGGCTTCGCTGGTGCAGCGTCGACCCAGGAGACTGAAATGAAGAGCACGGAAATATCGACCGACAAACTGATGGAAGATTTGAGGATGGTGGTGACTGACGCGGAAGAACTGCTCAGGGCCACTGCCGGGCACGCGGGCGAGAAAGTCGCGGCGGCGCGGGAGCGGGCCGGACAATCCATCGATGCCGCCAAGGCGCGCATCTCGCAGGCGGGTTATGCGGCGGCGGACCAGACCCGGATCGCGGCCAGAGCGACGGACGACTATGTGCATGACAATCCCTGGACTGCGGTGGGTGTCGCAGCCGCGGTGGGGATAGTGCTGGGCGTATTGATGTCGCGGAAATAGATCGCATGGACGATCGCGATGAACAGGAACAAGACGACGCCCCACGCGGGCATCCGCTCGGCATCTTCGACTCGCTGAGGCAGATGCTCGGCACGTTTGTGGGCATTGCCCATACGCGCATCGAGCTGCTCGGCACCGAAGTGGAAGAGCAGGTCGCTCGGCTGACGTCGATGCTGCTGTGGACAATCGTTTCGTTGTTCCTGGTCTTCACCACGGTCGTGCTGGCGGCCGTCGCCGTGCTGGTTGCGTTTTGGGACAGCAACCGCATCCTCGTAGCCGTATTGCTTGCGGCGGTGTTTGCGGCGGCGGCGTTGTTTGCCTTCCTGAGGGCGCGCGCTGTCGCAGAGGGCAGGCCGAAGTTGTTTCAGGCCACGCTAGAGGAACTCGCCAAGGACAGCGAGCGCCTGGTCCGCAGGAAATGAGCGAACGGCTGCGCGAGATCACCCGCAAACGCCGTGCGCTGGTGGCCCGCGCGGCCGAACAGCGTGGCGAGCTCGCGGTTCATGCGGCAGACGCCCGCCGGTCGCTCGCTTTCGCCGACCTGGCCTATCGCGGCTATCGCAATCTCAAGGCGCGTCCGCTGGGCGTGGCGCTTATTGCCATGGCGCTCGTCGCAGTCGGCCCGGGCAAACTGCTGAGCTTCGGATACCGCGGAGGCATGCTGGTGATGGGTGTATTGCGCGTGATCCGCTTCATTCGCGGGTTGCGCTAGCGCCTGCAGGCGCGGGAAGGGACTGCAGGTGGACGCGCGGCGACCATAGCTGCGCGAGCAGCGCATGGATCTGCGGCGTCGGTCCCGTTGTCCAGAATGCATCCGCGCCCGAGCCGATGGTGCGCGCCGAGTTCCGCAATCCGAGCTGACGGGCCAGTTCCCTTGCCACGGCCGTGCCGTTTTCGATGACCGCAACCTGCGGCCCGGCGATGCGCTGTACGATGTGTGCGACCAGCGGGTAGTGCGTGCAACCCAGCACGATGGCGTCGGCGCCGGTCGCCAGGAGCGGCTCGACGAATCCACGCAACATTCGTTCGGTGTGCTCGCCATCGACGCCGCCGCGTTCGATGTGCTCAGCGAGGCCCGAGCAAGGTTGGGCAACGATGCGCGCGTCGCCGGCAAATCGTTCGACCAGGCTGTGATAACGCTCGCTCGCCAGGGTAGCCGGGGTGGCGAGTACGCCAACCACATGGCTGCGGGTCGCCGCGACCGCCGGTTTGACGGCAGGCTCTACGCCGATGAACGGAATCGCCCAGCGGTCGCGCAATGTATCGATGGCCGCTGCGGTCGCTGTGTTGCACGCGACGACGATGGCCTTGGCGCCCTGGTCGAGCAGGAAGCCTGTGATCGCTTGTGCGCGGTTGCGAATCTGTTCCGGGGATTTTTCACCATAGGGCACATAGGCCGCGTCAGCCACGTAGATCAGGTCTTCGCATGGCAGTGCTTCCCGAATCGCGCGCAGGATGGTCAAGCCGCCCACACCCGAATCGAATACGCCGATCGGCCGGTCGCTCGCGGAGCGTGAAGTACCTGGTGGCAAAGTCATAGGGTCAGGGTCGTGACGCGGCCGTGAAGCGTACCGCGCAGAGGTTATAGTACATGCCGGAACGTCCCGGAATCGGCCTTGCAAATCCTCGAATCGCCCACTGCCAGAAAGACGGTCGCGCTGTCGGCGCTGCCGCCGCTTTCGCTCTACGTGCATGTTCCCTGGTGCGTGCGCAAATGCCCGTACTGCGACTTCAATTCGCATGAGGTCAAGCCGCCTGCAGCGGTCGGTGCGGGCCTGGACCGCGAACTCGAGCAGCGTTACATCCAGGCCGTCATTCACGACCTCGACCTGTCTTTGCCCCAGGTATGGGGGCGCACGGTGTACACGATATTCTTCGGTGGCGGCACGCCGTCGCTGCTGTCCGCAGCGGCGCTGGATGAATTACTGTCCGCGATTCGTGCGCGACTGCATCTTGCGCCGGACGCGGAGATCACGCTGGAGGCGAATCCGGGCACGTTCGAGGCAGACAAATTCGCGCAGTTCCGTGCGCTCGGCATCAACCGCCTGTCGATCGGCATCCAGAGTTTCAACGCCGGCCACCTGCGCGCGCTCGGCCGCATCCACGACGACGCCCAAGCGCGCGCGGCCATCGAGATCGCACAGGCGAGCTTCGACAACTTCAACCTCGACCTCATGTACGCGTTGCCGGAACAGACTGCGGAGCAGGCCATGGAGGACATCGAGACTGCGATCGGTTTCTCGCCCGCCCATATTTCCGCTTATCACCTGACCCTCGAGCCGAACACGTTGTTTTACCGTCATCCGCCCGCGCTTCCCGATGACGATATCGCTGCCGACATGCAACAGGCGATCGAGAAGCGTCTTGATGTTGCCGGCTATCACCACTACGAGACTTCGGCGTTCGCGCGCCCGGGGCGCGAATCCCGCCACAATCTCAATTACTGGAGCTTTGGCGACTACCTCGGCATCGGCGCTGGCGCCCACGGCAAGCTGTCGTTCGCGGATCGCATCCTGCGCCAGGTGCGCTACAAGCAGCCGCGCGAATACATGGAAAAAGCACTCGCGGGCGTGGCCGTGCAGCAGGAGCAACCGGTCACGGTTGCAGAACTGCCGTTCGAGTTCATGATGAATGCGCTGCGCCTGACCGACGGATTCGAGCTGTCGCTGTTTGCGGATCGCACTGGCTTGTCCCTTGTCGGCCTGCGCAAGGAATTGCAGGAAGCCGAGTCACGAGGGTTGATCGAACGCGATCATCTGCGGATGAAGCCAACACTCAAGGGACAACGATTCCTGAACGATCTGCTGCAGATATTCTTGAAGTAGCCTTAGCCATCCGGTGGATGGCCTTAAAGTCGTCGACACGGAGGGCACGGAGGAAAAGCAGGAGAGAGCACGGAGAAGACCTTCGCAATGGCGTGCGTATAGTTATCTGGGCTGCTCTTTTTCTCCGTGTTCTTCTTTGCTTTTCTCCGTGCCCTCCGTGTCGACGATTTTATAGCCGGCCTGCGGCCGGCGATATCGGCGTTGACGCAAAGGACGCGAAGGTAAAACCAAGGCACGCAAAGGAAGGCAACGGCGATCGCGCGGATAGCTATCCTGCTTGTCTTTCTCTGTGCACTCTCTCGCTTTTCCTCCGCGTCCTCTGCGTCAACGCTCCTATCGCCGTCCGCAGGACGGCTTACGCCTAACCCCGAGCGCGGAACAAGACGTCCCAAACCCCGTGGCCGAGTTTCAGGCCGCGCGATTCGAACTTGGTGAGCGGGCGATGTTCCGGCCGCGGCGCGAATCCCGGCGCTGTATTTTCCAGCAAGGGTTCCGCGGAGAGCACGGCGAGAATCTGTGTCGCGTAGTCTTCCCAGTCGGTCGCCACATGCAGATAGCCGCCGGGTTGCAAGCGGCTCGCCAGCAGGTGCACGAAGGCGGGCTGCAGCAATCGCCGCTTGTGATGGCGTTTCTTCGGCCAGGGGTCGGGGAAAAAAACATGGATGCCAGCGAGGCTGCCCTCGGCGAGCATGTGGGTGACGACTTCGACTGCGTCGTGCTGGATGATGCGAATGTTGGTGAGTTGCTGCGCGTCGATCAGTCGTAGCAAGCCGCCGACGCCAGGCGTGTGGACTTCGACGCCGATGTAGTCATTGCCGGGTTGCGCGGCCGCGACCTCAGCCGTGCTCTCGCCCATGCCGAAGCCTATTTCGAGGAATCTCTGCGCGGTGCGCTGGAAAACGGCATCGAGGTCGCAGCGGGTCGCCGCGTAGGCGATGCCGAACTGCGGCAACAAGCCATCTACCGCGCGGCGCTGCGCGTCGGAGACGCGCCCCTGGCGCAGGACGAAACTGCGGATCGGGCGCTGTGGCGCGTTCAGGCGGCTTTGCCCTGGCTGGCCGGGGCAATCAGGCCGCCGGTCGGCGAAGACGGCACAGCCGAGTAGAGCTTCTTCGGCATGCGTCCGGCGAGCCAGGCTTCGCGCCCGGCCTGCACCGCTTTGTTCATGGCGGAGGCCATCAGAACGGGATCCTTCGCCGCGGCGATGGCGGTATTCATCAGCACGCCGTCGCAGCCGAGTTCCATGGCGATGGCTGCATCGGAAGCCGTGCCCACGCCAGCGTCCACAATGACCGGCACCTTCGCCTTGTCGATGATGATCTGCAGGTTCCAGGGATTCAGGATGCCCATGCCCGAACCGATCAGCGAGGCGAGCGGCATGACGGCGACGCAGCCGATGTCCTCGAGCTGCTGCGCCAGGATCGGATCGTCCGAGCAATACACCATGACCTTGAAGCCTTCCTTCACAAGGACCGTGGCGGCCGTCAGTGTTTCCACCATGTTGGGATACAGCGTATGCGGGTCGCCGAGCACCTCGAGCTTCACCAGATCGTGGCCGTCGAGCAATTCGCGCGCGAGGCGCAACGTACGCACCGCTTCCTGTGCGGAGTAGCAGCCGGCGGTGTTGGGCAGGATGGTATAGCGATCGGTCGGCAGCACGTCGAGCAGATTGGGTTCGCCCGGTGTCTGGCCGATGTTGGTTCGACGGATCGCCACGGTGACGATCTGCGCGCCGCTCGTCTCGATGGCTTCGCGCGTTTGCGCGAAATCCCGATACTTGCCGGTGCCGACCAGTAGTCGCGACGAGTAATTTTTTCCTGCGATGACGAGTTGATCCATATGTGCGTGAACAGTGAACGGTAAACAGTTAACGGTAGAAAGCCTTTTGACGACATCGGGGGGGTATCCGTTTACCGTTCACGGATCACCGTTCACCGGGTTTCAGCCGCCGCCCACGGCGACCACAATTTCGAGTGTGTCGCCGTCGCTGAGTTCCTGCACCGCGAACTGGCTGCGTGGCACGATTTCGCCGTTGCGTTCCAGCGCCACGCGCTTGTCCTGCAGCTGCAGGCGTTCGATCAGGCCCGCCACATTCAGGGGCGCGTGGAACGAGCGGTTTTCGCCATTGATGGTCAGCGCAATCACTTCGAAATCATCCGTTATTGTCGCAGCGCAATGCTAGCACGCTGGCCTGACCCCTTCAGCCGCTTACGTAGGCGCGCATTTGCCCGCTGCTCTGACGTAAAATCCGGCAAACGCGGGTGTAGTTCAATGGCAGAACGAAAGCTTCCCAAGCTTTAGACGAGGGTTC
>JBDTTE010000006.1:0-35698 GCA_039930785.1 Betaproteobacteria bacterium
ATATGGTCCGTTCACGAACATTGACGTTGCTCGTGGCGTCCGCCGTGGTTTTGGGCGGGGCCATATTGGTCGCCGCCTGCTCACCCCTCGCCATTGTCAACGCCAGCGTTCCGTCAACGACTTATCGGGTCGAAAAGGACATTGCGTTTGGACCGAATGCGCGCGATCGACTCGATGTCTATCGGCCGGCGGCGGCGAACGGACCAGCCCCCGTGGTGATATTTTTTTACGGCGGTAACTGGGCCAGCGGCGATCGAGCTGATTACCTTTTTGTCGGTGAGGCGTTGGCTTCGAAAGGTTTCGTTACGGTCATCCCCGACTATCGGCTGTATCCGGAAGTCCGCTTCCCGGAATTCCTGAATGACAGCGCGCGGGCGGTGAGATGGGCGCAGGATCACGTAGCCGAAATGGGGGGCGATCCAGCGAAAATATTTCTGATGGGTCACTCGGCTGGCGCTTACAACGCCGCCACGCTCGCGCTCAATCCTGAATACCTGCGCGCGGCAGGGGTGGACGTCGCCCGCATCCGCGGCCTTATCGGTCTGGCGGGACCGTACGACTTCCGACCGTTTCGGGATGAGATAACCCGCAACGTCTTCAGCAGCGTGGGCGAAACAGCGGAGACGCAGCCCATCCACTTTGTCTCGTCAGCGGCGCCGCCGACATTGCTCATTACGGGCGACGCGGACACGGTCGTGTCACCCGGCAACAGCGTGCGACTGTCCGCACGTTTACGAGAGCAGGGCGTGCCCGTGCAGGAGATCGTCTATCCCGGCGCAGGCCATCGCAAACTCGTCGGCGCGCTGGCGGCACACTTGCGGCTCCTCATTCCCGTACGGGATGACGTTGCCGCATTCATCACGGGCACCAGCCAGCGCGAACGTCCGAACTGAAATCCGCGCTCGCGGCTTCAGGATTTGATTTCCCCCAGCCATAGCACCGGCCCGGTCGCTACGCCAGTCGGCGAACCGCCTGCCGGCTCCAACGTCACTGCGAGCTTTGCGCCGGTACGCAGCTTTCCGACCTGTGCGGGCGGCAACGCAAAGTGCGCGTCCAAACTGCCGAGAACGGCAATCGAGATGGCGGCGCCGCCTTCGGCGGGAATGAGCCACAACTCGTAACTTTGCGTCGGCCCGGCCTGCACCGCGCGCAGCGATCGCAGTTCAACCATGCGCTGGTCCGGCGACATTGCGGCAACGGCGACGGCTTCGCCGTTTTTGCCCGCGAGCCGCGCGATTTCAACTTGCGCTGGGGGCTGCTGCACCGGTCGCAGCGTCTGGAAGGCGATCGCCAGCACAAGCGCCGCCGTCGTCGCCACCGCCCAGCCCCGCCAGAACGATAGCTTGCGATACCAAGGCGTGCGATAGCGCGCCAGTTCCAGTTCACTTTCGAGTCGCGACCAGCTTCGTGAAGAGGGCTGGAGTTCCACCATTTTCGAGTACCTCGGCGTCAAAATGCCCTGCCAGAATTCCAGTCGCCCAGCCACGAGAGGCTCCTCGCGAAGCGCACGCTCATAGCGACGTCGTGCGGCCCCGCGCAGGGTTCCAAGCAGATATTCGCCGGTAAGGGCATCCAGCCAGCGTTCGTTGGCGACGATCATCGCGTGCCTCCCATGCAAGCTTCGACGCAGGCTCGCAGGTTTTCCATGCCGCGACGCACCCACGTTTTGACCGTGCCCAGCGGCTGCTGCAGATGTGCCGCGAGATCGCCGTGGCTCATGCCGCGATCGTAGGCCAGCACCAGGGACTGACGCTCGACCGCTTTCAATTCACCCAGGCAACCCCGCAGCCAGGCCGCTGCGCGCCGGCTATCCTCAGCCTCGCCGGGGTCGGCACTCCATTCGAACAGGCGGTCGAGCAGACCGTCCGGATTCTCCTCCGCGCCCTCGTGAAACGATTCGACGCGCGACACGTTCGCGTTGGAGATGACGTCGATGGCGCGGTTGCGCACGATGGCCGCCATCCAGGCGACGGGTTGCATTCCCAGCGGGTCGAACGATTCGGCCGATTTCCAGATCGTGCTCAAGCCGTCGTGCAGGACTTCCTCCGCGACCTCGCGACGATTCACGATGCGCTGCGCGATGCCGAGCAGCAGGGGCGCGCAGGCCTTGTAGAGGCGTTCGAATGCGTCCGCCGAGCCTTCATCCCGGGCCGCCACATGCAGCAGCAGCCGTTTTATTTCCCTGTCGTCGAGCATGGCAAAGTTTGCTGTTCCTCGGAGATTGTGTAGTCTCGCTATGCCGGGATACGACCCAGCACCGGCCGTGGATGAGGGTCGGACCGGCAATACTCATCCAACCGCGTCAGTCAGTCGTATCGCGGGGTAACGTCCGATTGCATTGCACCGGGCGCCCTGACGGATAGTGCAACAGGAACCTTATATGGGCAACGCAACAAAAGTCGCGCTGGGCTGGATCGAGCAGGGATTGGTACCGGATGCGGTCGTGCGCTCGGGGATCCGGCGCCTCCTCAGGGAGCGTTTGACGGAAATCGAGGCCGATGACGCCGAGCGCTCGGCGGTGGTCGCCGAAACCTTTGCGGCTGCCCTTGCAACGTCGCCCGTCGCCGTGGTTCCGGAGAAAGCCAACGAGCAGCACTACGAAGTGCCGGCGGCCTTTTTCGCAGAGGTGCTCGGGAATCATCGCAAATACAGTTCGTGCTGGTGGCCGGACGGAATTGATACGCTGGATGCCGCCGAGGCGGCCGCGCTCGCCGAGACTTGCAAGCGTGCTGGCTTGTCTAACGGGCAGGACGTGCTGGAACTGGGTTGCGGCTGGGGTTCGTTGACGCTCTGGATGGCCGAGCACTATCCCGGAAGTCGCATAACGGCCGTTTCGAACTCCAATTCGCAAAGGCGACACATAGAAGCCGAAGCGGCGCGACGCGGCCTTGGCAATGTCCGCGTGGTGACCTGCGACATGAACCGCTTCGCCCCCGCGGACCGCTACGACCGGATCGTCTCGGTGGAGATGTTCGAGCACATGCGCAACTGGCCCGAGCTGTTTCGGCGCGTGCATGACTGGCTGCGGCCGCAAGGCCGTTTTTTCATGCATGTCTTCGTGCACCGCTCCTCGCCCTACCTGTTTGTCGAACGTGACGAGGGCGATTGGATGAGCCGTCATTTTTTCTCCGGCGGCATGATGCCGTCCGACGATCTCGCCCTGCGGTTTCAGGAACACCTCGAGCTGGTGGCGCGCTGGCGCTGGGACGGGCGTCATTACGCCCGAACGGCGAACGCCTGGCTTGCCAACATGGATGCCCGGCGCGAAATCGTATGGCCCATCCTCGAGCAAACTTATGGCGCGGCTCACGCCTCGCAATGGTGGAATCGCTGGCGCATCTTCTTCATGTCCTGCGCGGAGCTGTTCGACTACGACGGCGGACAGCAGTGGTGGGTGAGCCACTATCTATTCGAACGTCGGGCATGAGCGTGCTTGCGAAGGATCTTTCCGCGCCTCCGCGCGTGACCTCCCGGACGCGCATGGTGGTGAATTTCGTGGCGTTCCAGGCCGGCTGGTTCGCGTGCGTCCTCGGCGCTGCGCACGGTCGGCCCGTGGCCGGAACACTCATCGCAGCGATACTCGTGGCGGGGCACGTCATTTTCGCGGCCCGGCCCGCGCAGGAACTCAAGCTGATCGGCGTGGCATTGGCGATTGGCCTGCTGTGGGACAGTGCCCTCATTGCGCTTGGCTGGATCGATTTCACGTCCGGATTCGTGGTCGCGGGTTTCGCGCCGCACTGGATCCTGGCGCTCTGGGCGCTGTTCGCGATGACCTTGAACGTGTCGTTGGGCTGGCTCAAGAAGCGACTGGGCATCGCGGCGTTGCTCGGCGCGGTTTCCGGCCCGCTGGCTTACTGGGGCGGCGTGCGCCTGGGCGCGGTGACGTTCCTGAATCCGATGCTCGCCGTCATTGCCTTGTCCGCGGGCTGGGCCGTTATCACACCCGCGCTGGCGTTTCTGGCCCGACGCTTCGACGGCACGCAGCCGCAGGCATAAGCGATGGCCGCCCTGTCCGACATGGGTTTCGCGGCGCTTTATGGACTGGGCGCAACGCTCGTTCTGGCGGTTGCGACCTGGGTCGTGAGCCTCATCAAACGCGACGCGAGCATTGTCGACAGCATGTGGTCGATCCTGATTCTCTCCGCGGGGATCGTCTATGCGATTCTGCTGCCGGACGGCGGGACGCGTGCGGTTATCGTCCTCATCCTGGCGGCGCTCTGGGCAACCCGGCTCACGGCCTACATTACCTGGCGAAACTGGGGAGAGGCCGAGGATCATCGCTACCAGGCCATTCGCCAGCGCAATGAACCCGGCTACGCGCTCAAGAGCGTCTATCTCGTGTTCGGCTTGCAAGCGGTGCTGGCCTGGATCGTATCGATGTCGTTGCTGGCCACCGCGGCGACTTCGCGGCCTTTGAGCTGGATGGACGCGCCGGGCGTCGCGCTCGTGCTGTTCGGCATCCTGTTCGAGGCGACGGGTGACTGGCAGCTCGCACGTTTCAAATCGGAGCCGGCCAATCGCGGCAACGTTATGGACCGGGGCCTGTGGCGGTACACGCGACATCCGAATTATTTCGGTGAATTCTGCGCGTGGTGGGGTTTTTATCTCCTCGCGGCGATGGGCGGCGGATGGTGGACGATCGTTTCGCCCCTGCTCATGTCGGTGTTGCTGTTGAAAGTCTCGGGGGTGAGCCTGCTCGAGAAAGACATCGGCGAGCGTCGCCCCGGCTATCGTGAGTATGTCGCGCGCACCAACGCGTTCATTCCAGGCTCGCCGAAACCATGAGGACGCCGCGCGTTCCGGGGTTGCACTTTCTCGTCGGCACTATGCTGTTGCTGGCGAGTGCGCAATCGGTGGCACAGCCCCGCGTGTGGGACTTCCAGGTTTTCCTCGATGACGCCTCGATCGGCTACCACCGATTCACCCTCGGCGATGAGCCCAGCGGGCGGGACATGAAGATCGAGGCGCGCTTCGAAGTAAAGGTGCTCTTCGTTACCGTCTACCGATATGTGCACGAAGCGAGTGAGCTCTGGCGCGGCAGCTGCCTGACGAGACTCGAGGCGCGAACCAACGACGATGGCACGCGCCTTGTCACCGAAGCGGCGCTGGATGGCAAGCGTCTGACCGTCTCCACGGCCAGTGGGAGCGCAACGCTCGCGGGCTGCGTGATGAGCTTCGCCTATTGGAATTCGGAGATCCTGCGCCAGTCGCAGTTGTTGAACGTGCAGACCGGTGAGTACCAGGCAGTGAAGATCGCTGTTATCGGCGACGAGAACATCGCGGTTCGTGGCGCGCAAGTCGCGGCGACGCGTTACCGGATCACGGGCCCGAAAAACCCGATCGACCTCTGGTACTCCAATGAGAGCGACTGGCTCGCCCTCGAATCGACCGTCGCAGGCGGGAAGCGCTTGCGCTACCAGATCAAATGAGCAACTCGAACCATCGGAGGATCCCATGCATGCATTTTCACTTTTCGGTTCGGCTGCCGCCGTGCTCATGATGGCGGGTTGCCAGAGCGCGCCGCCGCAACTCGCCACCGTGCCGCACGTCGACCTGCAGCGATTCATGGGCGACTGGTATGTCATCGCCAACATCCCGACGTTCATCGAGAAGGGCGCCCACAACGCGGTCGAGTCGTACCGGCTCGAACCCGATGGCACGATCGCCACGACGTTTACATTCAAGGCGGGCGGCTTCGACGGCAAGCCCAAAAAATATACGCCGCATGGCTTTGTCGTCGACACCACCACGAACGCGCTATGGGGCATGCAGTTCATCTGGCCGATCAAGGCCGACTATCGGATAACTTACCTCGCGGACGACTATAGCCAGACCGTGATCGGCCGGCAGAAGCGCGACTACGTCTGGATCATGGCGCGGACGCCCTCGATATCCGACGACGACTACAACAAGCTGATCCGGTTCATCGGGTCGCAGGGCTACGACGTCGATCAAATCCAGAAGGTACCCCAGCAATGGAAATGAACGCATCCCGCCTGCGACGCAGCCTCGCGCTGTGGTTCGACAACGACGCGCTGGCAGTAGGGGACGCCGCGTCGAGCGGCCGGATAGACTGGTTGCGGGTCATCCCTTTCGTGGCTCTGCACCTGGGTTGCCTTGCGGTCTTCTGGGTCGGCACCAGCACCACGGCGGTCTCGATCGCAGTCGCGCTGTACGCCCTTCGAATGTTCGCGATCACCGGTTTTTATCACCGCTATTTCGCACATCGCGCCTTCAGCACTTTTCGCCTTGCCCAGTTTGCTTTCGCACTGCTGGGAGCGTTGGGCGCGCAACGCGGGCCGCTGTGGTGGGCTTCGCACCACCGGCACCATCACGCTAATTCGGACCAGCACGACGACGCGCACTCCGCGAAGCAGCACGGCTTCCTGTGGAGCCACATGGGTTGGTTCCTGGCCCGAGAAAACTTCGCCACGCGCTCGGCGCTGGTGGGCGACTTTGCGCGATTTCCGGAATTGCGCTTCCTGAATCGCTTCGACGCACTCATTCCCTTTGCCTTGGGCGCGCTCCTGTACGCATTGGGAGAGACGCTCGCCGCGCGCGAGCCCGGGCTCGGAACAAATGGCTGGCAGCTCGTCGTCTGGGGCGCTTGCGTTTCAACGATCGCGCTGTATCACGCGACTTTCACGATCAACTCCCTTGCGCACCGGTTCGGCCGCCGGCGCTACTCCACGAACGATGACTCGCGCAACAATGTGTGGCTGGCGCTGCTGACCTTCGGCGAAGGCTGGCATAACAACCACCACCATTTTCCCGGCGCGGCGCGCCAGGGGTTCTACTGGTGGGAAATCGACATCACTTATTACGGCCTGCGTACGCTCGAGGCGTTCGGCATCATCTGGGATCTGCGCCACGTGACGGAACCCGTGCGGGCCTCCCGCCGGGCGGGCAGGCCGTGAAAATAGCGATAGTCGGCAGCGGCATCTCGGGCAACGTTATCGCCCGCAGCCTGCACGGCGACCACGACATCACGGTGTACGAGGCCGCGGATCATATCGGCGGGCATACGCACACGCATGGCGTGGAGTGGGGCGGCCAAAGCCACCAGATCGATACCGGATTCATCGTTTTCAACGAGCGGACCTATCCCAATTTCATCGCGCTGCTCGACGAACTGGGTGTGAAGTCGCAGCCCAGCGCGATGAGCTTCAGCGTGAGCAACGAAGCCAGCGGCCTGGAATACAACGGCACCACGATCAACACGCTGTTCGCGCAGCGACGCAACCTGCTGCGGCCGGCCTTCCACCGCATGATTCGCGACATCCTGCGCTTCAATCGCGAGGCGCCGGCGCTGCTGGAAACCGATAGCGAAATTGCGCTCGGCGCTTATCTGGCATTGAACGCCTATTCGCGCGAGTTCATCGGTGATTATCTGGTCCCCATGGGCGCGGCCATCTGGTCCACCGATCCGGCACGCATGCTGGCGTTTCCCGCGCGTTATTTCATTCGCTTTTTTCACCTCCACGGCATGTTGTCGGTGAACGAGCGGCCGAAGTGGCGGGCGATTGCCGGCGGATCGGCGCGCTATGTGGAAAAGCTCGTCGCGCCCTTCAGGGACAAGATCCGACTCGCGTGCCCGGTGGAATCCATCCGCCGCCTTCCGGACCGCGTGATGCTCAAGGCGCGGGGCGCAGAAGTCGAACGCTACGACCAGGTTTTCATCGCCTGCCACGCGGACCAGGCGTTGGGCCTGCTCTCCGATGCCACACCGCTGGAGCGCGAGGTAGTGGGGGCCATCCCGTACCAGGAGAATGACGCAGTCCTGCACACCGACACGTCGCTCCTGCCGCGGACGCGGCGGGCATGGGCCGCGTGGAATTACCACGTCACGCTGGATGCGGGAGCGCGAATCGCGTTGACCTACAACATGAACATCCTGCAGTCCCTGCGGTCGCGCGCGACCTTCTGCGTCACGCTGAATCGAACAGACCGCATCGATCCCGCGAAAGTCATCAAGCGGCTGGTCTATCACCACCCGCTGTATACGCCTGCCGCCGTGGCGGCCCAGCGCCGCCAGCATGAAGTGAACGGGGTCAACCGGACGTACTTCTGCGGTGCGTACTGGCGCTTCGGATTCCATGAGGACGGGGTGGTGAGCGCCCTGGAAGCGTTACGACATTTTGAACAGGCCGGCCATGCACAGCGCAATCTATCGCGGGTCGCTTAGGCACCGGCGCTTTGCGCCGCGCGCCCACGCGTTCACCTATCCGCTGTTCCTGGTCTATCTCGACCTGGCCGAGCTCGACGAAGTGTTCCGCGAACGCTGGTTATGGTCCGTTCGGCGGCCGGCACTCGCCCGATTCGATCGCAAGGATCATTTCGGCGACGCCGACGTGCCGCTCGACACGACGGTGCGCGACCTGGTCGAAAGCCGCACCGGCCGCCGGCCAGCCGGTCCGATCCGGTTGCTCACGCATCTGCGCTACTTCGGCTACTGCTTCAATCCGGTCAGCTTTTACTACTGTTTCGATCCGGCCGGTACAAATGTGGAAGTGGTCGTCGCGGAGGTCACGAATACACCGTGGGGCGAGACGCATTGCTACGTGCTGGACCAGCCTGGGATGGACATTCCGCACCGGTATCGACGCTACACGACCGGGAAGTCCCATCACGTTTCGCCGTTCATGCCGATGGACCTGTCGTACGACTGGGGATTCAGCCCACCGGAAGGCACGCTCAACGTGCACATGGCATTGCGAACCAATGGCGCGCCCGAGTCCGGCAAGCTATTCGACGCAACGCTCAACCTCGAGCGCGCGCCGATCACGGGTCCCGGACTCGCGGCGGCGCTGCTGCGTTTTCCGCTGATGACCCTGCAGGTCATCCTTGCCATTCACTGGCAGGCGCTTAAGCTCTGGCTGAAGGGCGTGCCGGTGCATACCCATCCGGCCAAAATCGCGCGAGCGCCGGCTGCGTCGTCCACCCATCCCGGATCGCCGGTTCCGGAGGTCATACAAAAATGAAAGCAAGCGTCGCAAGTCCGCTGGTTCACGCGCGTGTCACGCCAAAACCGCACTTCCTCGACCGGATCGCGGCGCGAGCGGTGCACAGCAAGCTGGCAGGCCTGCAACACGGCGCGATCACGCTCGAGGACGAAGAGAGTCGCAGAAACTACGGGCAGCAGACATCGCGTTGTGCATTGAGCGCGACGATAGGCGTGCACGATCCGCGCTTCTACAGCGAGATTGCATTCGGGGGGTCGATTGGTGCCGGAGAGGCGTACATGCAGGGGTTCTGGAGCGCGGACGACCTGACCGCGACGATGCGCATCCTCCTGCAAAACCGCGACGTGCTCGATGGCATGGAGGCGGGCCTGGCGAGCCTGTTGGCGCCGCTGCAGCGCGCGCTGCACTGGGCCTCGCGCAACTCGCGCAAGGGCAGCCGCCGCAACATCGCCGCCCACTACGATCTGGGCAATGACTTTTTCGCGCTGTTCCTCGACCCCACGATGATGTATTCGAGCGCGATTTTCGAACGCCCCGGCATGACGCTGGAAGAAGCTTCGGTGGCGAAGCTCGACCGGATCTGCCGCAAGCTCTCACTCGGGCCCGACGACCATGTGCTCGAGATCGGAACCGGCTGGGGCGGGTTCGCCATGCACGCGGCTCGCAACTACGGCTGCCGGGTCACGACCACCACCATCTCGCGCGAGCAGCATGACCTCGCGCGCATGCGCATCGACGAGGCCGGACTGGGGGGACGCATTACCCTGCTTGCAGACGACTATCGCGACCTGACCGGAACGTTCGACAAGCTCGTCTCGATCGAAATGATCGAAGCCGTTGGCCATCGCTACTACGAAACCTACTTCCGGAAATGCAGCGATCTGTTGCGACCCGAAGGCATGATGCTGCTGCAAGCGATCACGATCGCGGACCAGCGCTATGAATCGGCCAGGGATTCGGTCGACTTCATCCAGCGCCATATTTTTCCGGGCAGCTGCATTCCATCGGTCACGGTCATGAGCAGCATCCTGGCGCGGTCGACGGACATGCGGATTTTCGATTTGGAAGACATCGGTCCGCACTACGCCACCACCCTCAGGCACTGGCGCGACAATTTGTTTGCCGCGCGCGAAGAGGTCAAGGCGCATGGCTATCCCGACGAGTTCATCCGCATGTGGGAGTATTACCTCTGTTACTGCGAAGCCGGATTCGACGAGCGCGTTATCGGCGACGTGCAGATGCTCCTCGTAAAGCCCGAGGCTCGTCCCGCCTGCGTTTCCTGAGTCGGGGCGCCTCAGGAGCCCGTTCGCGGCGGCGTAGTTGAGGGTCGCACCGCCCGCCCGCACCTACCCATAGGCCCAAGCCGATTGCGCGCTTGTTTGTGCCCGTCGGGCGTCGCGCACGGAACCGAACGGTTGTGGTTCAATGCATTTCGCGCCGCAACAGGCGCGAATTCGGCCCGGGTGCGAATCCAGCGCAAGCCACGATTCGTATGTACGTTCCGTAAGCGGGCGAATTCCGCCCGCGCAAGCCATCCCGAGAGGAGATTTCATGACCACCAGACGCAATTTCCTGATTGCCGGTGCGGCCGGCATCGCGTTCGCCTCAACTTTGCGCTTTCAGACACCAGTGGTCGGCGCGGCGGAAACATTCAAGGTATCGCACACGCCGGCGGAATGGCGAAAGCTGCTGACGCCCGAACAATATACGGTGCTGCGGGAAGAGGGCACGGAACGGCCCTTTACCAGCCCGCTACTGCACGAAAAGCGCAAGGGCATCTTTGCGTGCGCGGGCTGCGACCTCGACCTCTATTCCTCGACGACCAAATACGAGAGCGGCACAGGCTGGCCGAGTTTCTGGCAGCCCCTGGAAAAAGGCATCGCCACCGAAAAAGATACTTCGTTCGGCATGGTCAGGACATCGGTGCACTGCAGCCGCTGCGGCGGGCATCTCGGCCACGTATTTGACGATGGTCCGAAGCCGACGGGTTTGCGCTACTGCATGAACGGCGTCGCGATGACCTTCAAGCCCGCCGCTACTTGAGAACCCTGGCGGCCTGATAACCCGCGGTAGATAGCCTTGCTGCTTGTTTTGCTCGCCTACTTCGGCGGCGTCCTGACCATTGTCAGCCCGTGCATCCTGCCCGTGCTGCCATTCGTGTTCGCGAAGGCCGAAGAGCCGTTCGTACGCAGCGGCTTGCCGTTGTTGTTGTCCATGGCTGCGACGTTCGCCGTGGTCGCCACGCTGGCCGCTGTCGTGGGCGGCTGGGCCGTTGCGCTGAACCAGTACGGTCGGATCGTGGCGCTGGTCCTGCTTGCCGCATTTGGCGTCGTGCTGTTATTCCCGTCGCTGTCCGATCGACTCACGCGGCCGCTGGTGGCATTGGGTTCGCGCCTGTCGCAGTCCGGCGAATCCGGTTCGGGGCACGGGAGCATCGTGTCCTCGTTGTTGCTGGGGGTGGCGACCGGCCTGCTCTGGGCCCCCTGCGCCGGGCCGGTTCTCGGCTTGATTCTGACCGGTGCCGCGTTGCATGGCGCGAACGCCGGCACCACTTTCTTGCTCGTGGCTTACGCCGCGGGCGCGGCGACGTCGCTGGCACTGGCGTTGCTGGTCGGCGGAAAAGTCTTCACCGCGATGAAAAAATCCTTCGGTGTCGCGGAGTGGATCAAACGCGGCATTGGCGTTGCCGTCCTCGCCGCGGTCGCTGCAATCGCGCTCGGGCTCGACACCGGGCTGCTGACGCGTCTTTCCCTGTCGAATACCGCGTCGCTGGAGCAACGTCTGCTGGACAAGTTCAACCCGCAACCCAACGCGCAACCGCGGTTGCCCGACGCGATGGCCGGTGGGCCGGCGACGGGCGCCCTACCACTTGAAGGAACCTTTCCGTCGCTGGCCGGGGCCAACACCTGGTTGAATTCGCCGCCCTTGAGCGCGGAAGCCCTCAAGGGCAAAGTCGTGCTGGTCGATTTCTGGACCTATTCCTGCATCAACTGCGTGCGCTCCATTCCGTACGTGCGCGGCTGGGCAGAGAAGTACAAGGACCAGGGGCTGGTGGTGATCGGCGTTCACGCGCCGGAATTCGCGTTCGAGAAGAACGTCGACAATGTGCGCAAGGCCGTGGCCGACTTCAAAATCGGCTATCCGGTAGCGATCGACAATGACTTCGCGATCTGGCGCGCGTTCGGCAACCAGTATTGGCCCGCGCACTACTTCATCGATGCGAATGGCCAGATTCGCCACCATCATTTCGGCGAAGGCGACTACGAGGCATCCGAACGCGTTATCCAGCAGTTACTGACCGAGGCCGGCAAACCCGGCGTGTCGACTGATCTGGTTGCGGTCAACGCCTCGGGTGCCGAGGCGGCGCCCGCCAAACAGGATGTCCTGTCACCGGAAACCTACGTGGGTTACGGTCGCGCGAAGAATTTCACCTCCGCGGGCGGCATGGTGCGGGATGGCCGCCAGACCTATGTGGCCAGGACACCCCAGATCAACGAATGGGGCCTGACAGGAAGCTGGACCGTTGGCGCCGAACACGCCGTTCTGAACGAAAAGGGCGGCGGCATCGTCTATAAATTCCACGCTCGCGACCTGCATCTTGTGCTGGGGCCCGGCTCAAAAGGCAAACCGGTGCGCTTCAAGGTCACCATCGATGGCGCGGCGCCGGGCGAATCGCACGGCGCAGACACCGACGCGCAAGGCCTCGGATCGGTGGCCGGCCAGCGGCTGTACCAGCTGATCCGGCAGAAGGGCGTCATTTCCGATCGACTGTTTGAAATCCAGTTTCTCGACCCCGACGTACAAGCTTACGCATTCACCTTTGGCTGAAACGGAGAACACCATGAAACAGTCCAATTCCGCAACGAAACGTTCCGCTGGCGCGCGTCTGCTGGCGATGCTCGTGCCTGCATCGCTGTTGCTGGCAGCATTTGTCGCATTTACCCCGCGGACCAGCGCCGAGGAAGCTCGCGTCATTCCCGCGCCAATCGTCGACGAACCCGCCGGCGCCAAGGGGCCGCAGGTCGCGGTCTTTGCGGGTGGGTGTTTCTGGGGCGTGCAGGGCGTGTTCCAGCATGTCACCGGTGTGACCAGCGCGGTTTCCGGCTATGCCGGCGGCGAACAGAAAACCGCGAAATACCAGGAGGTCGGCTCGGGTTCCACCGGGCACGCCGAATCGGTGCGCATCACGTACGATCCGGCCAAGATCAGCTACGCGAAGTTGCTGCAGATCTATTTCTCGGTCGCGCACGATCCGACCGAATTGAACCGGCAGGGGCCGGACACGGGCACGCAATACCGCTCGGCGATTTTCCCGGCGGATGCGAAGCAGGCGCAGATCGCCAAGGCGTACATCGACCAGCTGAATACCGCCCACGCCTTCGATTCGAAAATCGTCACCAAGATCGAACCGGGTCGGGCCTTCTATCCGGCCGAGGACTATCACCAGGATTTCCTGACGCGCAATCCGACCTATCCGTACATCGTCTACAACGATCTGCCGAAGATCGATAACCTGAAAAAGCTTTTCCCGCAGGTATATCGCGCGGATCCGGCGCTGGTGGCGAATTCGTCGAAGTAGACAAAGCGGATTAGAATCGGCGTCCATTAATTTCGCGGGTCGGACGCCGAATGTCGGATGAGAAGTGGATGGCCGAAGCGCTGGCCCTGGCGAGGTTCGCCGGTTCCGAAGGCGAGGTGCCAGTCGGCGCAATCGTGGTGAGCGAGGGCAGGGTGGTCGGCAAGGGCTCCAACGCGCCGATCGGCCTGCACGACCCTTCCGCACACGCGGAAATCCAGGCCCTGCGGCAGGCGGCGTTGGCGCTCGGCAACTATCGATTGTCCGGTTGTTCCCTGTTTGTGACCCTGGAACCGTGCGCGATGTGCGCCGGCGCCATCATGCACGCACGCATTGCGCGACTGGTCTTCGGTGCGACGGATCCGAAAACGGGCGCCTGTGGCAGCGTCGTCGACTTGTTTGCGAACGAGCGGCTCAATCATCACACGCAAGTCGAGGGCGGATTGATGTCCGCGGAATGCGCGGAATTGCTCAGCGGATTCTTCCGCGAGCGCCGGCTGGCCGCCCCCTGAGATATTGGTCCGCATGAAATCCATCCGCATCAGCATCGCCGATCAGATACTTGAATTGCGCGAAGCAGGGCAAGCGCCAAGGCGATACGCGATATCCACCGCGAAGAACGGCGCCGGCGAGCAATACGGCAGCTTCCGTACGCCGCGCGGCCGCCACATCGTTCGCGCGAAAATCGGCACCGACGCGCCGGAGAACACGGTGTTCGTGAAACGCCGGCCAACCGGCGAGATTTTCAGCCAGGCGCTCGACGAGGCTGCTCCAGGACGCGACTGGATGCTCACCCGCATTCTGTGGCTGTCGGGATGCGAGCCGGGCTTCAACCGGCTGGGCGATGTCGACACCATGCGCCGTTATATCTACATTCACGGCAGTCCCGATTCCCGCACGATGGGCCAACCCGGTTCGATCGGCTGTATACGCATGCACAACGCCGACGTCATCGAACTGTTCGACCTCGTCGATGCCGGTACGCCGGTCGAGATCACCGAAGGCCCGCTCGTCGTCTGACGGTTGTGCGTCGCATCACAACGCGTTAGAGTGCCGCCGCCCGCATCCCCGCTGGGCGTGAAAAATCCAAAGACTCAGGAGACCATCGATGAGGTTGCTGGACAAGGTGGCGATCATCACGGGTTCGGCGCGCGGCATAGGCGAGGCGACCGCCGTGAAATTCGCAGCAGAGGGCGCGAAGGTCGTGGTGTGCGACCTGGAAATCGCGGGTGTGGAGCAGGTGGTCGGCAGGATCGTTGCCGAGGGCGGCAAGGCAATCGGATTCGCGGTCAATGTCACGAAGAAGCCGAGCATCGCGGCGATGGTGCAGGGCGTGATGGATCGCTACGGTCGCATCGACGTGCTGGTCAACAATGCCGGCATCGTCGACGACGCCATGTTTCGCAAGATGACAGACGAGCAGTTCGAGCGCGTCATCGACATCAACCTCAAGGGCACTTACAACTGCGCGCGCGCCGTCGTGGACATCATGATCGCGCAGAATTCCGGCGTCATCCTCAATGCTTCGTCGGTGGTGGGCATCTACGGCAACTTCGGCCAGACCAATTACGCCGCGAGCAAGTTCGGCGTGATCGGCATGGCGAAAACCTGGGCGCGCGAACTTGGCCGCAAGGGCATTCGCTCGAATGCGGTGTGTCCTGGATTCGTGGAAACGACGATACTGAAAAGCATCCCCGACAAGGTCATGCAGGCCATGATCGATCGCGTGCCGCTCGGGCGTCTCGCCAAGCCGGAAGAGATCGCCAACACCTACGCCTTCCTTGCGTCGGACGAGGCCAGCTATATCAACGGCGCGGTCATCGAAGTTTCAGGCGGCGCCACCGTCTGACCGAACCGGATTGCGTCCTTGCAGAGCCCACCCGAAATTCTGGTTCGTCGCGCCGACTGGCCGGGCGAACTTGAACTACTCAGGGCCATTCGCGACGAAGTCTTCGTACTCGAGCAGTCGGTGCCCATCGAAATCGAATGGGATGAATTCGACCCCGTTTCGCAGCATGTGCTGGCGTGGTCAGGCGACCGGGCCATTGGCACCGGGCGCCTGTTGCCCGACGGTCACATCGGACGCATGGCGGTGTTGCGGGAATGGCGTCAGCGCGGCGTTGGCAGCGCGATGCTAACCGCGCTGATGGAAGTTGCTCGTACCAGCGGAATGTCACGTGTCGAGCTCAATGCGCAACTCCATGCCATGGCGTTTTATGAACGCCACGGATTTCGTGCAGAGGGTGAAGAATTTCTCGACGCCGGCATCGTTCACCGGCGCATGTGGCGCGAACTCTAGGCTGTCGCGACCAGGGAATCCGGATTCGAGTCGAAGCGGTAGCGCCGATCCTCGATCAGTTCGCCGCCTTCGCCAAAGGATTTTTCGCGGAAATGCACGCCGCCTTCGCGATCGATGAGCAACACGGTGGACGCGCGCGTGCCGTAATTCGGCGCGACGATGAACGCCGCGGACAGCAGGCGTTCCCAATCATGACTCACACCCGTGCTCGGCAGCGCCGCGTCGTCGGCAGTGCGGCGATCGGCAAGCAGCCCCAGCAGATTCTCGATGAGGCGATCCGGTCCCACGGGCTCAGTGAGGGCTGCGCGCAAGGCTTGCTTGCCGCGTTCGACTTTCGGCCACGGCGAATCGAGGAAGCGATTGCTCAATCCATAAATACCGGGCGCGAGCATCATTGACGAGTCATCGCGGTTCGAAAGATAGTGCAGACCCTGACTGTCGCCGAGCAGTAAATTGAAGCCGTGATACGCGTGACTGTGCTTTGCAATGGACGCAGCGTAGTCGTGTGCACTTGCCGGCCCTCGCAAGAAACCAGCGACCAGTTCGCCGCGCGAACGGGTGCCGGGATCGGGTGACGCGCCATCGCGAAAATTCGTGACGGCGGCCCAGCGCGCGTCCGTCGTGACGCCCATCCAGGTTCCGCCTTTTTCCAGGTCACGACCGGCCAGCACTTGGCGCGCGTCGGACCAATAGTCCGCGGGATCGGTGGGCCGCTTGAAGAATTCGTCGCGGTTGGCGGCTGCGACGAGGCGATAGCGCGGATCCGCGTGATGCGCAAACAGGATCAGGCACATGGTTCTTCGAAGCACTCCACATGGCGCGCGCTGCCGGATTGCAGCACGCTGGTGAACTGCAGTGCATCGACGCAGTCCGCGAGACTGCGCTCGAAGGCGGGCGCATCCTGCACGCCTTCGTAGATTTCCATCCATGTAGCGGGATCGTCGCGCTTGCGCAGCAGACGCCCGGCGACGCCGGTGTTTTTCTTTATCGCCGCGAGGAGGTCACGCGCGAGCGCCGGCGCCTGCGATGCTTCGCCCACGCGATAGTAGACGTAGTAGGAAAACGGCAACTCAGGCGGCTTGCGCGGGTGACAACGTGACGGCTTCGCCGCCAGGCAAAGTCAGGTTGCCCGATTCTTCGTTCTGCACGCTGACTACGGCAAGCAATTCACAACCCTCGCCCGGCACGGGCACTGCGTTCAATACTGTGCCGCGGGCTTGGCCGCCACTGGTCAACGCGTCGCCGGGGCTTGCAAGGCCGTCCGTCCGCCCGGAGCGCAGCGCGCGTTTGACCTCGCCGAGATAGTGCGCGCGAGCCACGATTTCCTGGCCCGTGTAGCAGCCCTTCTCGAAGCTGATGCCCCCGATCGCATCGAGGCCGATCATCTGCGGGATGAAGCCGTCCTGGGTCGCTGCGGTGATCCACGGCATCCCGGCGTGGATCTGCGCCCAGCTCCAGCAATCTTCCCCGACCGGGACGGCCTGTTGCGCAAGGCGCTGCCAGGTCGCATCCATTTCCGCAATGGGCGCAACGACGAGCAGGGCCTCGCCGCGCAACTGCACGACCGACACATTTGCGCGCATCGCAACGTTCAAAGGTTCGGCGGCGGATAGTTGCAGGGCTTGTCGCAACAGGTCGGGTGCACCCGGACCGATTACACCGAGCGCACGCCAGCCGCTTGCCTCCTCGATGGTGACTTTGGAACGCAGGATGAATTTTTTAAGGCGCGCGGCGACGTTGGACGCGATATCCGCCGGCAGGTACATCAGGTAACCTTGGTTCGTGGACAGCAGCAGGAAATTTGCGAGCAGGCGACCCTTCGGCGTGCAGTAACCGCCGAACTGCGCGCGATCCGCGGTGACCTGGTCGAGATCGCAGGTGACCTGACCTTGTAAAAATTCTTTGGCGTCTGCGCCACGAAACAGCAGCAGCGTGTAGCGGCTCGCAGGCGACACCGCGACCGCTGTTCGCGCCGCTTCGAATTCGCGTCGCGGATCGCCGAAGTGATCGACCGCCGTGGCGCCGACGATGGCGCCCCACTCGATGAGATTGCCCATGACAGTATTGTTCCTCAGGCGTCGATTATAGCGGCCGTTGCGATGCGCGCCTCATTCTTGCGAGTCACCTTGAATCGCTCGCCCTTGCTGGCGGGCTTGCTGGTGCTGGCCCACGTCGCGGCGGGTATTTGCGCGCTGGCCTACCTGCCCGCGTGGGCGGGAACACCGGTGACCGCGGTAATCCTCGCGAGCCTCGTGTTCCATCTCCGGCGCGACGCGTGGCTCACTGCGCCGGAAGCCGTGAACGAATTCCTGCTGAAGGACGGCGACCGTTGCGAACTGACCTTGCGCGGCGGTTCGACCCTTCACGGCCGGGTGCAGGGTTCGACTTTTGTTGCGGTGGCGCTGATTGTCGTCAATGTGCGCCTCGACGATCGCCGTTGGCAGCGTGCTGTCGTGGTGTTCCCTGACTCCGCATCGGGGGAAGTGCGGCGGCAATTGCGTGTCTGGCTGCGGTATCGGCTGGGTCACGAAGCGAAGGAACCCGAACCGCTGTAGCGACGCTCTGCGTCGCAGCGTCGAAATTACAGTTCGATGATAGTGTCGCGGGCTTCCGGCAGCAGCCCGGGATAATCGCGACTGAAGTGCAATCCGCGGCTTTCGTGCCTGAGCATGGCGCTGCGCACGATCAGGTCCGCCGTCATGACCAGGTTGCGCAAATCCAGCAAGTCGGGCGTTACCCGGAAGTTCGAGTAGAACTCCTGGATTTCGGCATTCAGCAGGGTGATGCGATGGCGGGCGCGTTCCAGGCGCTTGTTCGTGCGCACGATGCCCACGTAGTCCCACATGAAACGCCGTAACTCGTGCCAATTATGCGAGATGACGATTTCCTCGTCCGCGTCGGTGACGCGGCTCTCGTCCCAATGCGGTAGAGACGCGGCGGGCGGTTTCGGCTGCTGCAGGATGTGCCCCGCCGCGGCCTTGCCGAATACCAGGCATTCCAACAGGGAATTGCTTGCAAGCCGGTTGGCACCGTGCAAACCCGTGTGCGCCGTCTCTCCCACGGCATAGAGGCCCGCCAGGTCGGTGTGGCCATTGAGGTCGACCTGCAGGCCGCCGCAGGTGTAATGCGCGGCCGGTACGACCGGGATCGGCTGCGTCGTGATGTCGATGCCCAGCTCCAGGCAGCGCGCGTAGATGTTCGGGAAATGCTCGATCAGGAAGGCTTTGGGCTTGTGCGTGATATCCAGATAGACGCAGTCGAGGCCGCGCTTTTTCATTTCGAAGTCGATCGCGCGCGCCACCACGTCGCGCGGCGCCAGTTCCGCACGCTCGTCATGGGCCGGCATGAAGCGCGTGCCGTCGGGCAACCTCAGTAGACCGCCTTCGCCCCGTACCGCTTCCGTGATAAGGAAGGACTTGGCGTGCGGATGGTAAAGACACGTGGGATGGAACTGGATGAACTCCATGTTCGTCACCCGGCAGCCGGCGCGCCATCCCATGGCAATGCCGTCGCCGGTCGCGGTATCGGGGTTCGTCGTATACAGGTAGACCTTGCCGGCCCCGCCAGTGGCGAGCACGACCTGGTCGGCCGCCACGGTTTCGACCCTGCCGCTCTTCTGGTTCAGGCAATAAACGCCGAGGCAGCGCTTTTCTGCCTGGCCCAGCTTGGCGGCGGTAATCAGATCCACCGCCATGAAATGCTCGAGGACGGTGATGTTGGGATGGGCGTTGATCTTGGCTTCGAGCGTGGTCTGGACAGCGTGCCCGGTAGCATCTGCCGCGTGGATGACGCGCCGGTGGCTGTGGCCGCCTTCACGGGTCAGGTGGTAGCCGAGGTCGGCGGTGGCATCCCGTGTAAACGGCACGCCCTGACCAATCAGCCACTCGATCGCCTCGGGGCCATGCTCGACGACATATCGCGTCGTCTCGGGATTGCAGAGTCCCGCGCCCGCGATTTCGGTGTCCCGGATGTGTTCCGCCGGGCTGTCATCCTTGGCCAGGACGGCGGCGATCCCGCCTTGCGCCCAGTTCGAAGCGCCATCCAGAAATTCGCGTTTTGTAAAAATGCCAATCTTGCGATGATCGGCCAGGTGCAGTGCCACGGTCAGGCCTGCCAATCCGCTGCCGATAATCACTACATCGAAACGCTTCATGTTTTTTCCGCTTAGCCGGGAGCGCGGCAGTGTACCGCATGCGTCCGGATGCAATCCGGCGCGGCTGCAAACCGTTCGCTCGCATAGGACTGAACTAAAGCGCGACGTCCCTGTCTGTTATAACCGGATAACGGCGCGTTTCCCGAAGTGGGCCGGGCGGGTATACTTCTCGCCTTTTGCGCGAACAGTGCGAATAATAATTCGGGAAATGTGTCTAGATGGGCGACCGTGAAGTTGACCAGGCGCTGGTCGAGCGGGCGCAGCGCGGGGACAAACAGGCCTTCGAGCTGCTCGTCGTAAAGTACCAGCGCAAGCTAGGACGTCTGCTTTCCCGGTTCATACGCGATTCCGCCGAGGTGGAAGACGTAGCCCAGGAAGCATTCATCAAGGCTTATCGGGCATTGCCTTCGTTTCGCGGAGACAGTGCCTTTTATACGTGGCTGTACAGAATAGGGATCAACACCGCCAAGAACTACCTGGTGGCGATGGGGAGAAGGGCACCCACCACCACGGAGTTCGACAGCGAGGAAGCGGAAAACTTCGAGGACGGGGACCAGTTGCGAGACCTGAATACCCCGGAAGCGGAGCTGATGACCAAGCAAATTGCTTCCACAGTGAACCAGACGATGGAAGAGTTGCCTGAGGAGTTACGGACGGCCATTACATTGCGGGAAATTGAGGGCATGAGCTACGAAGACATCGCGGCGGTCATGAATTGCCCCATAGGGACCGTCCGGTCCCGCATTTTCAGGGCGCGGGAAACCATCGCAGAACGGCTGCGCCCTTTGTTGGATACCAGCAAGGAAAAAAGGTGGTAACTATGGAAAAAATCTCTGCTTTCATGGACGGGGAAGTCGACGGGGCGCAGGTCCAGGGCCAGGTCGCCCGGTTGAAGGAAGACGCCGCCCTGCGAGGATCCTGGGATGCTTACCACCTGATTGGCGACACCCTGCGCGGCGAGCGCAAGCTGATGTCGCGAGATTTCACTGAAAAATTCCGGGCGAAACTTGCCGCCGAACCCACCGTCCTAGCGCCTCGTCCGCGCAGCCCGGTGCCGGTCATGGTGCGCCGCTTCGCCATGCCGGTTGCGGCTTCGGTAGGCGGAATGGCCCTGGTTGCATGGCTTGCCCTGTTCAACAATCCATTTGCCCCTCCCAAGGAAAACCTGGCCAAAGCACAGCCCGGTATGACCCAGCCTCCCGCGATGACACTGGTTCCCAAAACCCAGCTCGCCAGTGAAAAGGTCAACGACTACCTGTGGGCGCACCGCGAAGTTTCCTCCAGCACCCCGGTGCAGGGCGTGCCGTCCTACGTCCAGACCGTGTCCGGCCAGGAAGCGGAAGAAAAACGCTGAAACATGGGAAGTAGGGGGTTATTGCTGCCGGCGCTGTTTGCGCTCTGCTTCTCCGGAGCGGTACTCGCAGCCGATCCCCTGCAACGCTCGGAAGCGCTTCAACTCCTGCAAAAGATCGCGGACGCTGCACGCGAACAGAATTACACCGGCACCTTCGTCTACCAGCACGGCGACCAGTTCGAAACCTCCCGGATCGCCCATTTCGTCGAAAACGGTAACGAATACGAAAAACTGGAATCGCTCGATGGCCCGCGCCGCGAGGTCATTCGCAATAACGAAGAAGTACTCTGCTATTACCCCGACGCGAAGATCGTGCGCAGCGACAAGCGCGTCGCTCGGCGTACTTTCCCGGCCCTGCTGCCCGAGCAGCTGTCGTCGCTGACCGAGTACTACGAAATCCACAAAGGCGACCCCGAGCGCATTGGCGGCTTCGATGCGCAATCCCTCGTCCTGGAGCCCAGGGACGGCTTGCGCTACGGCCACAAATTCTGGGCCGACAGCGCTTCCGGTTTGCTGCTGAAGGCACGCATGCTCAGCGAGCGCCACAACGTCGTCGAACAGTTCAGCTTCACGCAACTGGTCATTGGCGCCGGCGTGACAAAGGAAATGGTGCAGCCGTCGTTCAACATCCGCTATCCCGAGTGGCGGCTGGACCGCTTCGCGAACAACACGGTCAGCGAAGGCGATTCGGCGTGGACGGTCAAGAATTTCCCTGCCGGGTTCCGCAAGATCCTGGAGATGCGCCGCTCCAAGCAGGGGAATTCGGTCCTGGTTACCCACATGGTCTATTCGGACGGGTTGGCCACGGTTTCGGTCTTCATCGAGCCCGCCGCAAGCCGCAACCAGGTCAACGAGGGCCTTTCGCAACAGGGCGCCGTCAACATCTACACCCGTATGCTGGATGACCACGTCGTGACCGTGCTGGGCGAGGCGCCCGCGACGACGGTCATGCAGATCGCCAACTCCATAGAGCCGCGTCCCAAGTAGCGGACCATCCGGTTTGGGCGGCAGTTTTGCCGCATCATCCAACTGCCGGTCCATGCGCCGGCGACCCACACAACAAGCATTTACCCACCGAGGAAGCCGCAGATGTTCAGAGTCCTGATCCTGACCGTGTTGTTGTGGATACCCGCTTCGGGTTTTGCCCAGGTGCACGGCCTGCCGGATTTCACCGACCTGGTCGACAAGCAGGGCCCGTCCGTGGTGAACGTGAGTACGACATCGACAGCCCGGGGCAGCGCGCAGTCGCCCGTCCCCGAGGACGACCCGTTTTACGACTTCTTCCGCAAGTTCGGGCCCTCGCAGCCGCGCGATCAGGAAACCCGTTCGCTGGGATCCGGTTTCATCGTCAGCGCGGACGGCTACATTCTGACCAACGCGCACGTCGTGGACATGGCCGATGACGTGACGGTCAAGCTCACCGACAAGCGAGAATTCAAGGCCAAGGTGATCGGCGCGGATAAACGCACCGACGTTGCCGTCCTCAAGATCGAGGCGACCGGCCTGCCCACAGTGAAAATCGGCGAAGCGGACAAGCTGCGCGTTGGCGAATGGGTGCTGGCGATCGGTTCGCCATTCGGTTTCGAGAACACGGTCACCGCCGGCATCGTCAGCGCCAAGGGCCGCTCCCTGCCGCAGGAAAACTACGTGCCCTTCATCCAGACCGACGTGGCCATCAATCCGGGCAATTCCGGCGGCCCGCTGTTTAACCTCAAGGGTGAAGTCGTCGGCATCAATTCGCAGATCTACAGCCGCACCGGCGGTTTCATGGGGTTGTCTTTCGCCATTCCCATCGACGTCGCCATGGACGTCACCAACCAGTTGCGTACGACGGGTCGTGTAAGTCGCGGCCGCATCGGCGTGGTGATCCAGGAAGTCACCAAGGAACTGGCGGAATCGTTCGGCCTGTCGAAGGCTGCCGGCGCCCTGGTCAACTCGGTGGACAAGGGGACGCCCGCGGACAAGGCGGGCATCGAGGCATCGGACGTCATCCTCAATTTTGATGGCAAGTCGATCGAGTCCTCGCAGGACCTGCCGCGCATCGTCGCGCAGACCCGGCCGGGTTCGAAAGTTCCGGTACAGGTCTGGCACAAGGGCGCGTCGCGTGAAGTGACCGTGACCGTCGGCGAGATGCCGGAAGACAAGGTGGCGCAGCGTCCCGGTCGCAAGGAGACCAAGCCCGGCAATGTCGTCGCCCGGCTGGGTTTGACGCTGACCGAGTTGACTGCCGAGCAGCGTAAGGAAATCGGCGCGAGCGGGCTGCTGGTCGAAGACGCGCAGGGCGCCGGGGCGAAAGCCGGGATACGGCGCGGCGACGTGCTGGTGGCCATCAACAACCAGGACGTGAAGACGGTCGAACAGCTGAACCAGGCGCTGGCGCAACTCGAAAAAGCACGTAGCGTCGCGCTGTTGATCCGACGCGGTGACAGCTCGCTGTACGTGCCGCTGCGCCTGGACGGGAACTGATCCTGGCCCAGCGGAAAGCCGTTCGTCGGGGGGTAAAATCCGCTACAATCCGCGACCTTAGAATTCCACATGAAAGGGCACGTTCGTGCCCTTTTTTCTGATGCAGCTGATCCGCAATTTTTCGATCATTGCCCATATCGATCACGGTAAATCCACCCTTGCGGACCGCATCATCCAGCTCTGCGGCGGCCTTTCCGATCGCGAAATGGAAGAGCAGGTGCTCGACTCGATGGACCTCGAGCGCGAGCGCGGCATCACCATCAAGGCTCAGACCGCCGCGTTGCGTTACAAGTCACGCGATGGAAAGCTGTACCAGCTGAATCTGATCGACACCCCGGGGCACGTGGACTTTTCCTACGAGGTCAGCCGCTCGCTGGCTGCGTGCGAGGGCGCGTTGCTCGTCGTCGATGCATCGCAGGGCGTGGAAGCCCAGACCGTCGCCAACTGCTACACCGCAATCGAACAGGGTGTCGAAGTCGTCCCGGTGCTGAACAAGATCGATTTGCCCTCCGCCGATCCCGACCGCGTCATCGAGGAAATCGAGGACATCATCGGCATTCCGGCGCAGGAGGCGGTGCGCGCCAGCGCCAAGACGGGCGAGGGCGTGGAAGACATCGTCGAAGCGGTCATCACTCGCATTCCGGCGCCCCGCGGCAATCCGGATGGGCCGCTCAAGGCACTGATCATCGATTCCTGGTTCGACAACTATGTCGGCGTGATCATGCTGGTGCGCGTTGTGGATGGATCGTTACGTCCCAAGGATCGCATCCTGCTGATGTCCCACAAATCGATACACCTTTGCGAACAGGTCGGCGTGTTCACGCCTAAGTCGCAGGGACGCACCGAATTGCTGGCGGGCGAAGTCGGCTTCGTCATCGCCGGCATCAAGGAACTCAAGGCCGCCCAGGTGGGCGACACCATCACGCTGGCCGATAGGCCGGCGGCCGAACCGTTGCCCGGCTTCAAGGAGATCCAGCCGCAGGTGTTCGCCGGGCTCTATCCGGTGGAAGCGAACCAGTACGAGGCATTGCGCGACGCGCTGGAGAAGCTGCACCTGAACGATTCGTCGCTCCGCTACGAGCCGGAGACGTCCCAGGCGCTGGGCTTCGGCTTCCGCTGCGGATTCCTGGGCCTGTTGCACATGGACATCGTGCAGGAACGCCTGGAACGCGAATACGACATGGACCTCATCACCACGGCACCCACGGTGGTCTATGAGATCCTGATGCGCGACGGCTCCGTGATGGAGATCGAGAACCCGTCGAAACTTCCGGATGCGTCCAAGATCGAGGAGATCCGCGAGCCGATCATCACCGCCACGATCCTGATGCCGCAGGAATACGTCGGGCCGGTCATGACCCTGTGCAACAACAAGCGCGGCGCCCAGCGCAACATGCAGTACATGGGTCGCCAGGTGATGCTGACCTACGAACTGCCGCTGAACGAAGTGGTCATGGATTTTTTCGACAAGCTCAAATCGGTCAGCCGCGGTTACGCCTCGCTCGACTACGATTTCAAGGAATTCCGCGCGGCCGACCTGGTAAAGCTCGACATCCTGATCAACGGCGACCGCGTGGATGCGCTGTCGCTGATCGTCCATCGTTCGAACAGCGCGTACAAGGGACGCGAACTCGCCACGCGCATGCGCGAGTTGATACCACGGCAGATGTTCGACGTGGCCGTGCAGGCCGCCATAGGCGCGCACATCATTGCGCGCGAGTCGGTCAAGGCGTTGCGCAAGAACGTGCTGGCCAAGTGCTACGGCGGCGACATTTCACGCAAGCGCAAGCTGCTGGAAAAGCAGAAGGCAGGCAAGAAGCGCATGAAGCAGATCGGTACCGTGGAAATTCCGCAGGAGGCCTTCCTGGCCATCCTGCAGGTCGACAACAAATAGGCAGCCCGGCGCTAGCCCACAACGAGGTGCATTACCGATGAATTTTGCCTTGCTGATGCTGATTCTCCTGCTCGTGACCGGTGCGGTCTGGCTGCTCGACAGCCTGGTGCTGCGTCGTTACCGCCAGAAAGGCGCCAAGGAGCCGTGGTGGGTCGAGTATCCGAAAAGTTTTTTCCCGATCATCCTGGTCGTTTTCCTGCTGCGCTCGTTCCTGGTGGAGCCGTTCAAGATTCCCTCGGGGTCCATGATTCCGACCCTGCAGGTCGGGGATTTCATCCTGGTCAACAAGTTCACCTACGGCATTCGCCTGCCGGTCGTGAACAAGAAGCTGCTGGACATCAATCAGCCGCAGCGCGGCGAAGTCATGGTGTTTCGCTACCCGGAGAATCCGACGCTCGACTACATCAAGCGCGTCGTCGGCATCCCCGGCGACAGGGTCGAATATCGCAGCAAGCGCCTCACGATCAACGGCCAGCTCGTCACGGTCGAGGAAGACCAGGAATACCAGTACGTCGATGGCGGCTTGAGCTTCGTGAAATCGCTTCGTTTCCAGGAGACGCTGGGCGGGCACCGGCATTCCATCATCATCAATCCCGAGGCCCCGGGACTGCAACTGGCCGGCGTGAAGCAGTTTCCGCAACGCGAAAACTGCGTTTACAATGAACAGGATTTCGATTGCGTGGTGCCGCCGGGCCATTATTTCATGATGGGCGACAATCGCGACTCCAGTTCCGACAGCCGCTATTGGGGCTTCGTACCGGAGCAGAACATTGTCGGCAAGGCTTTCCTGGTGTGGTGGAACTTCAGCGAACTCAAGCGCATCGGCAACCGCATCAACTAAGGCATTAACCAAAAGGGAGCGGACATGCATCGTCAGCGTGGAGTGACTTTCATCGGCATGATGTTCATTGCGGCCCTCATCGTCATGGCAGCGATCATCGGCCTCAAACTGGTTCCGGCGTACATAGAGTTTGCGACCATATCGAACATCCTGCGCGACGTGGCGAATTCGCCGGAAGGCAAGAGCGGCAACGTGCCGGCAATCCAGGCCAGCTTCAGGAAGCATGCACAGATCGACGCCATCGAGACCGTCAAGCCCGAGGACCTGGAAGTCGACAAGGACGGCGATCACGTCATCATCAGGGCCAACTATGCGGTGAAGGTCCATCTCGTTGCCAACGTCAGCGCGGTCATCGACTTCGCGGCCAGCAGCGGAAATTGAGGTTCGTCCGCGACTCCCGGTTCCATGCCTGACGGCCCGATCGAACGCCGGCTGGGGTATCGATTCAGCAACGCCGCACTGCTGAAGCAGGCGCTCACGCATCGCAGCCACGGTGTGCCCCACAATGAAAGACTCGAGTTCCTCGGCGATGGCTTGCTGAACTTCGTCGTTGCCCGATTGCTGTTCCAGCACTTCACAGGCCTGCCTGAAGGCGATCTTTCGCGATTGCGGGCCGGGCTGGTGAACCAGCAGGCGCTGTCGGAGCTTGCGGTTGCGCTCGACCTCGGCGCGCACCTGCGCATGGGAGAGGGCGAACTCAAGAGCGGCGGGTTTCGCCGTCCGTCGATTCTGGCGGACGCCTTTGAAGCGCTGGTCGGTGCCCTGTATCTGGACGGCGGGTTTGCGGTGGCGGAGCAAGTGCTGGGTGCCCAGTTTGCGCCGTTGCTCGCCAACATCGATCCGGGCTCCACGGAAAAGGATCCGAAGACTCGCCTGCAGGAATACCTGCAGGGCCGCAAGCTGGCGCTGCCGCAATATTCGATCCTGTCGATCGCCGGCGAAGCCCACGAGCAGTTCTTTCGTGTCGAATGCGCGATCGGGCAATTGTCCGTTCGTGCGCAGGGCGAGGGTGCCAGCCGGCGCGCCGCCGAACAGGAAGCCGCACGGCAAGCCTACGAACTGGCCATCTCCCAATCATGAATGAAGTGATCCATCGCGCCGGGCGCATCGCCATCGTCGGGCGGCCCAACGTCGGCAAATCCACGCTGCTCAATCGCATGGTGGGGCAGAAGGTCAGCATCACGTCGAACCGGCCGCAGACCACGCGCCATCGCCTGAACGCCTTCGTCACCGACACCGAATCGCAGATGGAGCTGGTGGATACGCCCGGTTACCAGACCGCGCACGGCGGCGAACTGAATCGCCTGTTGAACCGGACGGTGACCCACAGCCTCGACGGCGTTGACGCCGTGGTGTTCGTGATCGAGGCAATGCGCTTCGGCGCCGAGGACCGCAAGCTGTTGCCGCTGCTGCCGAAGGACCTCCCCGTCATCCTCGTGGTCAACAAGGTCGACAAGCTGCCGGACAAGACGGTGCTGCTGCCTTTCATCCAGGAAGTCAGCCGCGAATTCGCATTTGCCGAGATCGTGCCGGTCAGTGCCGCGAAAGGCACGCAGATCGGGGGATTGCGGAAAATCCTGAAGCCCTACCTTCCGGAAGGCCCGGCGCAGCACGGCGAAGATGAACTGACGGATCGTCCGGAAAGATTCCTTGCAGCCGAACTGGTTCGCGAAAAGCTTTTTCGCCTGTTGGGGGAAGAATTGCCCTACGCAGCGACGGTGATGGTCGAGAAATTCGAACTGCAAGGGCCGGTGCGCCACATCCACATCGCCATCATCGTGGACAAGGCGAATCACAAGGCCATGGTCATTGGCAAGGGCGGAGAAAAGCTCAAGCAGATCGGCACGCAGGCCCGCATCGACATGGAAAAGCTGTTCGGAGGCAAGGTCTTCCTGCAGCTCTGGGTCCAGGTCAAGAGCGGGTGGGCGGACAATCTCAAAACGCTGAAGAATCTTGGCTACGAGTAAATCCGCTGGCGGCGGTACAGGGTCTGACCGGCAGAGGCGCGACGCGCAACCGGCGTTCGTGCTGCACACCTATCCGTTTCGCGAAACCAGCCTCGTGGTGGAAACCTTCACGCGCAACCACGGGCGCGTCGGCCTCGTTGCGCGCGGCGCGCGGCGCCCGCGTTCCGCCTTGCGCGGGCTGATGATGGCCTTCCAGCCGCTGCTGCTGTCCTGGGCCGGCAAGGCCGAGTTGCGCACCCTGCACAAGGCGGAGTGGCAGGGCGGTATCGCGCAGCTGCACGGGCTGGGGTTGATGTGCGGCTTTTACCTGAACGAACTGCTGATGAAGTTCCTGGCTCGGGAAGATCCACACGATCGTCTCTATGACCACTATCAGGATGCCATCGCCGCGCTGGCCGGGACCAGCGAACCGGCGGGGGTGCTCAGGCGCTTCGAGAAGTATCTGCTCAAGGAACTGGGCTACGCCCTCGTGCTCGACCGAGAGGCCGACTCGGATCGACCGATCGACGCTGCCGGACGTTACACGTACGTTGTCGAGCGCGGCCTGGTCCCGCTCGGGCGCGACGACGCAGCGACCCTCGAAATCTCCGGGCGCGCAGTCATCGATCTGGACAACGACGACTTCTCCGATGCAGCCACGCTCGCGCAGAGCAAGCTGCTGATGCGTTACCTGGTCAACCACTACACTGGAAACGAAGAGCTTCACACGCGCCAGTTGCTCCGCGAATTGCACCAGTTATGATCGCCCGAAACCCGACCAAGCTGAGCGTCAACGTCAACAGGGTGGCGCTGCTGCGCAATTCGCGCCCGCTGGACATTCCCGATGTCGCGCATATCGCGCAACTGGCGCTGGACGCCGGTGCGCATGGCATCACCGTGCATCCGCGCCCCGACGAGCGTCACATACGTCGCAGCGACGTGGGCCGGCTCCTCGAAGTGGCGCGCGCCAGCCACGCGGAATTCAACATTGAAGGCAATCCGTTCCATGGGTTCGTCGAGATTGTGCGTGGAGCCCGGCCGGACCAGTGCACGCTCGTCCCCGACGAGCTGACGGCCGCGACGTCCGATCACGGCTGGGACCTGAAGCGCGACGCCGGGCGGCTGCGGCCCATCATCGCGGAGCTCAAAGCGCTGGGGATACGCGTCAGCCTGTTCATGGATGCCGACGTTCACGCGATGGCCACCGCGCGTGCGATGGGTGCGGACAGGGTCGAGCTTTATACCGAGCCTTACGCCCGCGCCTTCGGCACTTCCGCGCAGGACGAAGTGCTGCGTCGTTACCGCGTCGCCGCCGAAGCCGCAGCGAACTGCGGGTTGGGTGTCAATGCGGGCCACGACCTCAATCGCGAAAATCTGCCGACGTTTTTGCGCGGTGTGCCGGGCGTGATGGAAGTCTCGATCGGACATGCCCTGATTGCCGATGCGATCGAGTTCGGGATAGCGCGAACCGTCGAGCTGTATTTGCAGGCCATCCGCTCGCCCGATGCGCGTTCCGGGGGCGGCGCATGATTGCCGGCGTGGGCGTCGACCTTGTCGACATTACCCGCATTGACCGTCTGCTGCGCGAGTATGGCGAGCTGTTTGCAAGGCGCATATTGGCCGTCGAAGAGCGCGCGGCCTATGAGCAAAGTGCGCGGCCGGTCTGGTTTCTCGCCAATCGGTTCGCCGCAAAAGAGGCGCTGTCAAAGGCGCTGGGCACCGGGCTGCGCTATCCGGTGACCTTGCATGCGATCAGTGTGGCGTCCGATACCCTCGGCAAGCCCACGCTCGGTTTTCACGGTCCGCTGCCGGCTTATCTGGCGAGCCGCGGCATCATCGGTCATCATCTCGGCCTGTCCCACGAAAAAGGCATGGCGTGCGCTGTCGTCGTGCTGGAGCAATGAAGCCATGAAATCTTCCGCGTCCTCGTCACCCGCGCCACTGGGCCAGGTCATGCTCGACCTGGAAGGCAAGCAGCTGACCGAGGCCGATCGCCGTCGCCTGTGCCATCCCCTGACCGGAGGGGTGATCCTGTTTTCGCGCAACTACGAATCGCCGCGCCAGCTCGAGGATCTGACCGCGGAGATCCGCCGGCTGCGCAGCCCGCCGTTGCTGATCGCGGTGGACCACGAAGGCGGCCGGGTGCAGCGTTTTCGCGAGGGCTTCACGCGCCTGCCGCCGATGCGCGCGTTGGGCGCGCTCTGGAAGGCGCATCCGCAGCAGGCGCGGCACCTCGCGCGCGGTACCGGTTATGTCCTCGCCGCGGAGTTGCGTGCCCACGGCGTCGACTTGAGTTTCACGCCGGTGCTGGACCTCGATTTCGGCAACAGTGCGGTGATCGGCGATCGCGCTTTCCATTCGCAGCCGCAAGCTGTCGTCGAGCTTGCAGCCTCGCTGATCGAAGGACTGGGACTCGCTGGCATGGCGTCTTGCGGCAAGCATTTTCCCGGGCACGGCTATATCGCCGCGGATTCGCATACCGACCTGCCGGTCGATAACCGGTCGTTCGCGGAAATCGAAGCGGCCGACCTGATTCCTTTTCGGGAACTCGCGGAAAAGGGTTTGTCGTCGGTAATGCCGGCTCACGTGATCTATCCCGCGGTGGACGACAAGCCCGCGGGTTTCTCGAAAATCTGGCTCGGCGACATCCTGCGCACGCGATTGCACTTCGACGGCATGATCTTCAGCGATGATCTGAGCATGGCGGGCGCGCACGGTGCTGGCGATATCCTCGCGCGGGCCGAGGCTGCGCTCGACGCCGGTTGCGACATGGTGCTGGTATGCAACGATCCGGCCGCCGCTGACGATTTGCTTGGGCGCCTGCAGCGGACCGCCGCGCCGACCTCGCTCGCGCGGCTCGCGCGCTTGCATGGCCGCCCGGCACCGCCGACCTTGATGGCTTTGAAGGCCACTGAATCCTACAGCCGCGCCGTGCATGCCATCGGCGCACTTGGCGCCAACAGCGGCGACCTGCTGGCCGGTACTACGCAGGTAGGCGAGCGTGGCTGACGCGCACCACGGTCACAATCACAGCCACGTGCCCGAATCCGGGCGCATGCTGGTCTTCGCGCTGGTGGTGACGCTGGGTTACGCGCTCGTCGAGTTCGGGGCGGGTGCGGCATTTCACTCGCTGGCCCTGATGAGCGATGCGGGGCACATGCTTTCCGATGCGCTGGCACTCGGGCTCGCGGCCTTCGCCGCGCGGATGGCGCGGCGTCCCGCGGGTTCCCGACATTCGTACGGCTTCGCCCGTGCCGAGATCGTAGCCGCGTTCGTCAACGGCCTCGCCATGCTGGCGATCATCGTATTCATCGCCGTGGAGGCCGTCAGCCGGTTGCTCGACCCGGGGCCCGTCAGCAGCGGCCTGGGGGTGATCGTCGTTGCGTTCATCGGATTGCTGGCCAACATCCTGGTGGCCGTATTGATCGGCCGCGGCGAGCGCACCCTGAACTCGCAGGCGGCGCTGCTTCACGTCATCGGCGACATGATCGGTTCCGTTGCCGCGATCACGGCCGGTGCGGTCATCTATTACACCGGATGGCAACCTATCGACGCGCTGTTGTCGCTCGTCATTGCCTTGCTCATCCTGGGTTCCACGGTAAAGCTGGTGCGCGACGCGCTACACGTGCTGATGGAAGGCGTACCGGCAGGGTTGAAGATCGAGGAAATCGGCCACGCGCTCGGCGCCCTGACCGGCGTTCGCACGGTGCATGACCTGCACGTCTGGAACATATCGTCGGGGCAGATCGCCATGTCGGCCCATGTCGAGCTCGATAACCTGGACAACTGGGCCGGACTGCTGGAGACCGCGCGGCAGATGCTGCATTCGCGCTTCGGTATTGCGCACGTCACGCTGCAACCCGAACCCGCCGGTGGCATCAACCCGGGTTATCGGGCGCACGTGAAGATCGTCGCCGCGCCGAATGAGACGCCGCGCGCTCGCGCGCAGCACGATCATGGCCGCGATGACAAACACGACCATAAGCACGACCACGATCATTGAGCGGCAGCGTGACCGGATTCTCCCTTGATTGCCGGCGTTGCAGCCGATTGGCGGGTTTTCTCGACGGCGTTCGTGCCGAGCATCCCGACTACCACGCGAGACCCGTCCCGCCTTTCGGCGACAGCCAGCCGCGCCTGCTGATCGTGGGACTCGCGCCGGGCATGCACGGGGCGAACCGCTCCGGGCGACCGTTTACCGGCGACTATGCGGGCATCCTGCTCTACGAAACCCTGCACAAATTCGGTTTCGCCAACATGCCGGTCTCAACTGCGGTCGGAGACGGCTTGCAGTTGACGGGGTGCAGGATCACCAATGCCGTGAAATGCCTGCCACCGGAGAACAAACCGACCGGAGACGAGGTGAAGCATTGCAACGGTTACCTGGCCGGTGAAATAGCAGCCTTACCGAAGGATTCGGTGATGTTGGCGTTGGGGGGCATCGCCCACAAAGCCGTCCTGATGGCCTTGAGAGAAAAAGCCGGCGACTTCAAATTCGGGCATGCCGCACGGCATCGGCTGCGCACGGGTGCAACGCTTTTCGATAGCTACCATTGCAGCCGATACAATACGAACACGCGGCGCTTGACTGCGCCGATGTTCGAGCAGGTTTTCGCCGACATCAGACGTTTCCTCGACAATCCCGCCAGCAGCTAGCGCTTAAATGACGACGAGTGATCCGGATCGCACCGGTGCGCAGCCAGGTGCGGTCGACCCTGCATTCGACCCGGTGGATATCGTTGCCAACCTGCCGCACCTTCCCGGCGTCTATCGAATGCTGAACGCGGCGGGCGAAGTCCTGTATGTCGGCAAGGCGCGCGATCTGAAAAAACGGGTGGCCTCGTATTTCCAGAAGACCGCATCACTCGCGCCGCGCATCCGGTTGATGGTCGACCAGGTGCGTGGCCTCGAAACCACCGTCGCGCGTTCCGAAGCTGAAGCGTTGCTGCTCGAGAACAATTTCATCAAGAGCCTCAACCCGCGCTACAACATCCTCTATCGCGACGACAAGTCGTATCCCTACCTGGTGCTTACCGGCCACCGTTATCCGCGCCTGGGTTTTCATCGCGGTGCGCTCGACAAGGTCAATCACTACTTCGGTCCGTTCTCCAACGCCGGGGCGGTGCGGGAAAGCATCCGGCTGATGCAAAAAATTTTCCGCCTGCGCACCTGCGAAGACACCGTGTTCGCGAATCGCTCGCGGCCCTGTCTGCTGTACCAGATTCGGCGTTGTACCGGACCCTGTGCCGGGTTGATCGACGAGGCCGGCTATGCGGATGACGTCAGGAGCGCGGAGTTGTTCCTGCAAGGCAGGGAAGACGAAGCCGTCAGCCGACTGGAAGAACGCATGCGGCTCGCCGCGGAGCGCCAGGCGTACGAGCAGGCCGCGGCATTTCGCGACCAGATCAGGTCATTGTCGAAAGTTCGCGAAACGCAATTCGTCTCCAGCAGCTACGGGGTGGATGCGGACATCGTTGCGCTCGCGAGTTCGGGCGGCATCATTTGCGTAAACCTGGTCGTCGTGCGCGGCGGCCAGCATCGTGGAGACAAGAGCTTCTTTCCGCAGAACGCGCGGGACGACGACGAGCAGTCCGCGCTCGAGGCATTTCTCGAACAGCACTATGTCGACCGTGACGTTCCGCCGGCCATCATCCTGAATCGTGAAGTGGACACGGCCGCGCTCGCGGAACTGCTTGCGCAGCAGACGGGGGTCACGGTTCAGTTCAACAGCAACCCTTCAGGCGAACGCCGGGTGTGGCTGCGCATGGCGGAAAAAAACGCGGAACTGGCGATCGCCCAGCGCATCGCGGCGCACGCCACGCAGGAAGCCCGGCTGACGGCCCTGCAGCAGGCGCTGGGATTGGGGGACAACATCCAGCGTATCGAGTGCTTCGATATCAGCCATACGATGGGCGAAGCGACCGTCGCATCCTGCGTGGTCTATGATCATGCCTCCATGCAATCCAGCGAATATCGCCGGTACAACATTTCCGGAATAGAGCCGGGCGATGACTATGCCGCCATGCGCCAGGTACTCGACCGGCGTTACCGCAAGATCGTCGAGGGCGAAGGACGGCTGCCCGACCTGATCCTGATCGATGGCGGCAAGGGCCAGGTCAGCGCGGCCTGGCAGATCCTGGGCGAACTGGGGTTGAGCGATCTGCCGATGATTGGCGTGGCGAAGGGTGAGGAACGCAAGCCCGGACTGGAACAATTGATTTTTCCGGAACGAACCGAACCGATGCGCCTGGCGGCGGACAATCCCGGCATGCACCTGATCCAGCAGATTCGCGACGAGGCCCATCGCTTCGCCATTGCCGGCCATCGTAATCGGCGCGCAAAAGCGCGCAATCAATCGACCCTGGAGGAAATCGACGGAATCGGCACGAAACGCCGGCAACGCCTGCTGTCGCGATTCGGCGGATTAAAGGGCGTGGCGTCTGCCAGCGTCGAGGAACTTGCCCAGGTCGAGGGCATCAGCCGCGAGTTGGCGGAAAAGATCTACCAGCGATTACACTGACAGCCCATGCCGCTCAATATCCCCAATCTGCTGACCTGGCTGCGAATCCTGACGATTCCGCTGCTGGTCGGCGTGTTTTACATGCCGCCGGACTGGATCGCCGACCACAACAAGAATCTGGTGGCGACGCTGATCTTCAGTTTTGCCGCGATCACCGACTGGCTCGACGGCTACCTTGCGCGCTCGCTCGACCAGATGTCGCCATTTGGCGCGTTCCTCGACCCGGTCGCCGACAAACTCATGGTTGCGACGGCGCTCATCGTGCTGGTCTGGCTGGGCCGGGTGGAGGGCTTCATCGCGGTGATTATCATTGGACGGGAAATCACCATATCCGCCCTGCGCGAGTGGATGGCGCAAATCGGCCGAAGCAAGAGTGTGGCGGTGTCTGCCCTTGGAAAGGTCAAGACGGTGTCCCAGATGGTCGCGATCATCCTGCTGCTCTACTACGACCGGTTCCTGTCGTTGAGCGCTTTCATGATCGGGCATGTCCTGATCTATATAGCCGCGGTCCTGACGCTATGGTCCATGTTTTACTATTTGAAAATGGCGCTCCCGGCGTTCAGGTCGGAAGAGTAGGAATAACAGGCTGTTGCCTTGACAAAACGACCCTTCGACCTATAATCCCGGTTCGGTTTTATGCGGGAATAGCTCAGTTGGTAGAGCGCAACCTTGCCAAGGTTGAGGTC
>JBDTTE010000007.1:0-34065 GCA_039930785.1 Betaproteobacteria bacterium
TCCACACGCAAACCAGCCGCGCTTATGCCAACGGGGCCAACTGCTACGTTGCCGGCGTGAATCCGAAAAAGGCCGGCGAGAATTTCGAAGGCATCCCGATCTTCGGCAGCGTGCGCGAGGCGAAGGAACAAACCGGCGCTAACACTTCGGTCATCTATGTGCCGCCACCCGGCGCGGCCGCGGCGATCCGCGAGGCCGTCGAGGCCGACCTTGACCTGGTTATCTGCATCACCGAAGGCATTCCGGTTCGCGACATGATCGAAGTGCGCGAGTACATGCGTGAAGGCAAACGCAAGACCATGCTGCTGGGGCCAAATTGCCCCGGCACGATCACGCCGGACGAACTCAAGATCGGCATCATGCCTGGACACATCCATCGCAAGGGACCCATCGGCGTCGTGTCGCGGTCGGGCACGCTGACTTATGAAGCCGTCGGACAGCTCACCGAAATCGGCCTCGGCCAGTCTTCCGCTGTCGGCATCGGCGGCGATCCGGTGAATGGCCTGAAGCACATCGACATCCTGAAACTGTTCAATGACGATCCTGCTACCGAAGCGGTCGTCATGATCGGCGAGATCGGGGGATCGGACGAAGAGGAGGCCGCGCGGTGGGTCAAGCAGAACATGAAGAAGCCGGTTGTCGGGTTCATCGCGGGCGTCACTGCACCGGCCGGCAAACGAATGGGCCACGCAGGGGCGATCATTTCCGGTGGCAAGGGCACGGCGGCGGAGAAGCTTTCGGTCATGGAGGAGTGCGGCATCAAGGTCACGCGTAATCCAGCCGAGATGGGCAAGCTGCTGAAGTCGGTACTGCGTTAGTTCGTCTCTTCAATGGCGCAGGGTGCAGGCGTACAAGACGGCATCCTGCCGCCGATTTCCGACATCCTCGATCTCGCGACGGGTAGCGAGTTCTGGCTTGGCTTGCTGGAGATCATCGGCGTCAACATCATCCTGAGCGGCGACAACGCGGTTGTCATCGCGCTCGCCGCACGCTCGCTGCCGAAGCCCCAGCAACGCGCGGCGATCGTCATTGGCAGCGGCGCGGCCATCGTGCTGCGCGTGATGCTCACGACTGTCGCCGCGCGACTGCTATCGTTGCCATATTTAAAGCTGGCTGGCTCGTTTCTGCTGATATGGATCGGCGTGCAACTGCTGCTTCCGGAAAACGAGGATGACGGCAGCGGTTCGAAAGTCTCTGGTCATCTCATCGGCGCAGTGCGCACCATCCTGATCGCCGACCTGGTCATGAGCCTGGATAACGTGATCGCCGTCGCGGCCGCGGCGCATGGCAACTTGCTATTGCTGATTCTCGGCCTGGGCATCAGCATTCCGTTGATCATCTTCGGCAGCACCGCGCTGCTGAAAGTCATGGAGCGGTTCCCGATCGTGATTACCCTGGGCGCGGCGTTGCTGGGCTATGTTGCCGGCGACATGCTGCTGACGGAGCCCGTGCTCGAAGCCTGGAAGGAACCGCAAATCCTGCACGTGATGATTCCGTGGATCGGCGCGCTGCTGGTGGTCTGCATCGGTCGTTGGCTGGCGTCCAGGATCCTGTCCAGACGCGCACCTACCGGCGGTTAGTTCACTAGCCCGGTGCGGGCTTCTCGTGCGCAACGCGCTCGACATGCCTTTTGAGGCAGCTCTCGCAATAGCAATCCGAGCCTGCGACAGGCACCGGCATCACCGGCGCAAACTGACTGCTGCACCAGCAGGGCGCATCCGTTCCCATGCCGCACTCGAATACCGCGCCGCAGTCCGGACATCGCTTCTGTGCTGATGCAGTCATTGCGCTCCGGACAGTGCGCTGAGAATCGTCAACGCGCCTACGAGCATGAATAATGCGGCGGCGATCAGGCGTATGGTTTTCAGTGGAATCTTCAAAGCCAGTTTTTCTCCGATCCACACCGCAGGCACGTTGGCCAGCATCATGCCAATGGTCGAGCCGAGCAGGACGATGCCGAGGGAATGATAGCGGGCGGCCAGCGCGATGGTCGCGAATTGCGTCTTGTCGCCCATTTCAGCGAGAAAGAACGCGATGAATGACGTAACGAATGCGCCGGCGGGATGCACGCGCGGGGACGTATCGAGCGAATCCGGGCGCAACGCCCAGAATCCGAATGCGATGAACGACAGCCCGACGATCCACAGCAGCGTGGACGGCGCGATCCAGCCAGCGAGAAGGGTGCCGATCCAGCCGGCGAGCGCGTGATTGAGGATGGTCGCGACCAGGATGCCGCCGATGATCGGCCACGGTTTGCGCAAGCGGGCAGCGAGGACGAACGACAGTAACTGGGTCTTATCGCCTATCTCAGCGACGGCGACCAGGACGATGGAGGTCAGCAGTGCTTCCAATTTTCTGCTCTCAGTTGAGTTGAGTCGGCTGTCAGACTGCGTCTTGTAGCTCCGACATCACGCCGGCTGACGCAGGCATGAGTCTTCTCTGCAACAAGCGGCCGCTTGTTGTCGCCTATCTCAGCGACGGCGACCAGGACAATGGACGTTAGCAGGGCTTCCAATTATTTTCTCTCAGTGAGGTGGGGTCGGCTTTCAGGCTGGTGCCTGTCCCGGGAATAGCAGGCGGAAAGACAGAGGCCAGCAAGCCATACTTCCAATTCAGGAAATCCATTCCCGGATTGCGCTTTATTTTCCACCACGCCTCAACTGTGCGTCGAGAGGCGATTGCTGGCCACGGCCAGCCGGTCGATGAGGATTCTCAGGAAAGCCTGGTTGAATTGTTTCTGGCAGGCATCGCTGGCTTTTTGCAGCGCAAAGGCACGGATCTCGATCACCGTCAGCGCGGTGACAGACTCGATCGTGGTTATGCGTTTCCCGCGCGTATCGGCGAAATAAAGAATCTCGCCGAAGCAGTTACCCGCTTCAAGGGTGTCGAGTATGTTGGCGGCCTTGATGACCTGCGCCGTACCTGAGGCGACGATGAAAAAATTTTCACCGACATCGCCTTCGCGGATGACGATCTTGTTGGGCGGGATGCGGCGAAACGTGGCGATGCGCACCGTTTCCCAGATCTCCACGTCGCGAAAGTCCTGAAAAAAATCCAGCGCCTTGATCGCGTTGAATTTCTCCGTGTCTGAAATCGAATCGGGCGGCAGTTCGAGATGGCGATACGTCTGCGTGAGCTCGCGCGAGAACTCACCCCAGGTCTGGTGGCGCACGCTGCGATCCTTGGTGAGCGAACGCATTACGAGCGCGTCGAGCGCCGGCGGAATATCCGTGCGATGGATCGACGGCGGCGACGGATCGATGTTGACGATCTGGTACAACAGGCTCGTTTTGTTGGCGCCGACGAACGGCAGCTTGCCGGTCAGCAATTGATACAGCACGACCCCCAGCGAGTAGATATCGGTCTGGTGCGTGAGTTCCTTATCCTGCACCTGCTCGGGCGACATGTAGGCCGGTGAACCGACCCCTTGCAGGTGTGTCTGCTCGCCGTCGATCTGCAAGGCGACACCGAAATCGCTGATCTTGATGTCACCCTGTGCGCCGAAGAGGATGTTCGCCGGCTTGATGTCGCGATGGATGACGCCGTGGCGATGCGCGAACTCGAGCGCGAGGCTGCACTTGAATGCAATTTCCACGACACGTTCCACCGGCAGCAGGTTCGCGAGATTGCAGAAGTGCAGGAGCGTCGGCCCGTCGATGTACTCCATGACGATGTAGCTGTGGTCGTCGGAAGCGTCGGCGTCGAAGATCGCCATGATGTGGGGATGATTCAACTTCCCCACGAGCGAGGCTTCGTTCAGGAATACCTTATGGAAGCGTCGCCGAAGGTCGGTCTCCACGCCGTCGGCCGCGCTGACCAGCTTGATCGCGACGTCGCGATTCGCGAACGGGTCGCGGCCGAGATAGACGCGACTGGTGCCGCCGCGACCGATCTCGCGAACGATCGGATACTTGCCGACTTTGGAGGGCAGCGGTTCGCGCATGATCCTGGCTGCCGCGCGTCAGCGCGGCGTGGGCACCTGCATGCCCCGCTGCACGGCGGGTCGGCTGCCGATGGCATCGAACCAGCGCTTGACGTTGGGAAAGTCCGCGAGCTCGACCTTGTGCCATTCGTGGCGCGCCACCCAGGGGTAGGTCGCCATGTCCGCCACGGAGTATTCGCCGGCTGCGAGCCATTCATTTGTCGCAAGGTGCTTGTCCATTACGCCGTACAGGCGGCGGGTTTCCTTGCTGTAGCGCTCAATGGCGTACGGCACGGGCTCCGGCGCGGCGCGCAGGAAGTGGTGTACCTGGCCGAACATCGGCCCGACGCCGCCCATCTGGAACATCAACCACTGGATGGATTCGAATCGCCCGGTTTTTTTCTGCGGCAAAAAACGCCCGGTCTTGTCGGCGAGGTAAAGCAGGATCGCGCCGGATTCAAACAGCGCATAGGGTTTGCCGTCCGGACCTTCGCTGTCGACGATTGCCGGGATCTTGCTGTTCGGGCTGATGGCAACGAATTCCGCCCCGAACTGGTCGTCCTTGCCGATATTTATCGGATGAACGTTGTAAGGCAGCGAAAGCTCTTCAAGCATGATGGAGACCTTGCGGCCATTGGGCGTACTCCAGGTGTATAGATCGATCAACGACATCTCCAGGGGGTTATTGACTGCGAAAGGGGGGGATGGGGAATTCTAATCGAACGCGATCCGCGCGCCGGTACAATCAGGAATGGACAACAGCTGCGAGCGAGCCTGATCGCCGCTTCGACGCGGACCCTTCATGGGGGGCGCTTCGCGCGAGTGTTTCGGGCCGGTCAAGCGGCACATTTGTGTCGGGAGGCACCGTCGTGCTGAAGTGGTTGCTTGCGATCGTCATTGCGCTCCTGTTGTTTAGCGGTTTGACGCCATGGTTGCGCCGCATGGGGCTGGGCAAGCTGCCGGGCGACTTTACTTTCGTGCGTGACGGCAGGCGCTACGAATTTCCGCTCGGCTCCACCATCCTGCTGTCGTTGCTGGCGACCCTGCTGTTCCACATGCTCAAGTAAAAACGGACAGGCTTGCCTGTCCGTTTTCGCTTGCCGTGGGCGGTGCGTTACTTCTTGGGTTGCTTCGCCTTCATGAAATCGTGAACCTCCTGTTCGCTGACCGTGCCGTCCTTGTCCGCGTCGATCGCATCGAAATTCTTCGCCACCATCGGCAGGGCCTTGGCTTCGTCCTTGGTCAGCGTGCCGTCGTTGTCCTTGTCGGCCGCCTTGAAGCGCTCCACGCCCTGCGCGTGCATGTCCTTGCCGCCCTTGCCCGCCTTTTCCATGGCGGCGCGAATCTCGTCGAGCGAGACCGTGCCGTCCTTGTCGGTATCGATGGCGTCGAAATTCTTCAGCACGCGCGGCATGGCCTTGGCTTCATCTTTTGTCAGCGTGCCGTCGTTGTCGGCATCGGCTTTCTTGAAAAGGGCTTCGAGTCGCCCGGCGGCCATGTCCACGGCGTGCGCAACGGGGACGAGCAGGGCAACGGTCGTTACGACGGCGGCCAGTGAAATGGTTCTGGTCATGTGATCTCCTTGGGAATTCAAAAAAAGAAAAAATTATTCAACGTTGATGCGCTGCCAGCGCCGCGGTTACGGCGCCTAACCTTGCTGCCGCAATCGCGGTGGCGATGCGCGCCGGGCCACTGGTCGCCTGTGCTATGGCGCCGGCATCGACGCTGCGGGCCGCGGCGGCCGCCGCGCGCAACAGGTCGGCTTGGGGGTACGCCCGGTCCTGCAATCCCAGCCGGCCGCGGTAGTCGCTGATGCACACGGCCAGCAGTTCCTCGAATCGCTCCGGCTTGCGATAAACGTCCACAGCGGACAACAACTTGAGCACCGTTGCCGGCTTCAGTTCCTCCGCGCGGTGGACGTCGAGATGATAACGCGACGCCAGGACAGCGAGGTCGCGGCATTCACCGGGTACCCGCAGGCGTTCGCACAGGGCTTCGACGAGTGCAACGCCGCGCTGTTCGTGGCCGTGATGCTTCGGCAACCGGTCATCAGGTGTCAGCGCTTTCCCAAGGTCGTGGGTCAGCGCAGCGAAGCGTACGGTCAAGGGATAGTCGTGTTCGGCGGCGTAGTCGAGGACGAGAAGCACGTGCCGGCCGGTATCGACCTCCGGATGATGCTGCGCCGGCTGTGGCACGCCGAACAGCGCATCGACTTCCGGCAGCACGCGGCCCAACGCGCCGCACTCGCGCAACGCGAGCAGCATGCGAGAAGGTTTTTTTTCCATGAGGCCGCGCGACAATTCCTGCCAGACGCGCTCGGCAACGAGATGGTCGACTTCGCCGTTGCGCGCCATCTCGCGCATCAGTGCCAGCGTTTCCGGCGCGATCGCGAAGCCGAAGCGCGCGGCAAAGCGTGCGACGCGCAGCACGCGCACCGGGTCTTCGACAAATGCCGGGCCGACATGACGGAGGATGCCGGCCTTCAGGTCGGCTACGCCGCCGTGCGGGTCGATGAGATGGCCGTCCTCATCGCGCGCGATGGCATTGATGGTGAGGTCGCGCCGCGCGAGATCCTGCTCCAGCGTGACTTCCGGCGACGCGAAAATCTCGAAACCCTTGTAGCCGCGCGCGGTTTTTCTTTCGGTGCGGGCCAGCGCATATTCTTCGTGGGTCTGCGGATGCAGGAACACCGGGAAGTCCTTGCCGACGGCACGATAGCCGAGCGCTTCCATCTGTTCCGGCGTGGCACCAACCACGACGTAGTCCTGGTCGGCGACGGGCAGGCCGAGCAAACTGTCCCGCACCGCGCCCCCGACGACGTAAATCTTCATTCGTACTGCGGATTCACTTCGGTTTCGGCGTGCGCGCCGGCGATCCATTCCTGCATCGCCGGCAACGCCAGTATCGTGTCGACATACGCCGCCGCGGCGCCGCGCAGGGCGACACCGTAGGTACGAAAGCGCGAGGCCACGGGCGCATACATCGCGTCGGCGATGCTGAAAGCGCCGAACAGGAAGGGGCCATCGTTTACGTGCCGGGCCCGGCACTCGTTCCAGATCGCTTCCACGCGCGCGATCTCCGCCGCGACTTCGGGCGTCTTGCCCCGGCCCGGAATCTCGCGTCGCACGTTCATCGGCATCTGGTTGCGGACCTGGGTGAAACCGGAATGCATCTCGGCGCTGACTGAACGCGCGTGCGCACGGGCGGCGGCATCAGCGGGCCAGAGGTGCTGGTCTGGATACTTCTCGGCGAGGTATTCGCAGATCGCCAGCGAATCCCAGATCGTCAGGTCGCCCTCTTTCAGTACGGGGACCTTGCCAGCCGCCGAATGCTGCAGGATGTTCTGCTTTGCGTCGACCGCGTACAGGGAAATTTTCTTCTCGGTGAAATCGATGCCGGCGTGCTTCATCAGCAGCCACGGGCGCAGCGACCAGGACGAATACGCCTTGTTGCCGATGACGAGTACCAGTTGCGACATCGCAGTCCTTCCCGTTTCAGGGCCGGCGCATCAGTGGCGTGCGCGAAACCGGAACCAGCGGTAGCGCGCACGCGGTGTCTGGTCGAGCAGGTAGAACGGCACGACGGCCTCGAGCGATTCCGGTTCGAAACCGAACAGCGCGGGGAAGGGACAGTTGCAGACGTTGTCGACTTTCATCGACAGATAATTGTCGCGCGACATGATCTTGACCGGCAGCCATTCCATCATCCACGCCAGCAGGTGCGACATGTCGTCGTTCAGCGGCAGGATGGGGCGATCGAGCTTCAGCAATTTGCAGACGTATTCGACGAGTTCCTGCAGCGTATAAACGCGCGGGCCGCACAGGTCGAAACTCTGGTCGAAGGTGTGGGCGAGATCCAGGCTGCCAACCATCGCCCGCGCGACGTCTTCCACGAAAATGGGCTGGAACCGCGCTGTCGGGCTGGCCAGCGCAATGGCCGGTAGCGCGTGCGCCATCTGCGCGAACAGATTCAAAAATTTGTCTTCCCGCCCGAAGATGACCGACGGGCGAAAAATGGTGGTGTGAATGCCGCTTGCCTGCGCGACGCGAATCTGTTGTTCGCCTTCGGCCTTCGAGCGCAGGTATTGGCTGGGACCGTCGTGCGAGGCCTTCAATGCCGAAACGTGCATCAGGCGATAGACGCCGCGCTCGCGGCAGGCATCCACGATCTTGCGCGGCAGTTCCTTGTGCACGCGCGTGAAATCGCCGGACCGGGTTTCGTTGAGGATGGCCACCAGATTGATCACCGCGTCGGTACCGGCGACCAGCCGCTCCAGGGTCGGCACGTCGTGGACATCGGCATTCACGACATCCACGGTCGGTAGCAAGATGAGATCCTTGACGCGCTCGCGCCGTCGCGTGGGCACGCGCACCTGGATGCCACGAGCGGCAAGCTGCCGAACGATATGGCGGCCCAAAAATCCCGCGCCACCAATTACGCAGACCGATTTGATGATCATGTTCCCAACCCGACCCGATGGAGCACGGCACACGGCCGCACGCCGCGAATTATAAGGCGGCGCCCGTCAGTTGTTCTGCGCCGTTTTCGCCGGCACGGTACCCAGCCGGTCGCGCAGGCTCAGGTTGGGTTGATGGAACAGGCGCGCGTAGTACAAGGTGTTGTTCATGACTTTCTTGACGTACTCGCGCGTTTCCGCGAACGGGATCGTCTCGATGTAGATGGCGCCCTCCAGCGGCTTGTTGGCCGCCCAGTCGCGGGCACGGCGCGGTCCGGCGTTGTAACCGGCCGAGGCCAGCACCACCTGGCGGTCGACCGAATCGAGCACCTGCCGCAGGTAATAGGTACCCAGGCCGATGTTGCTGTCTGCAGTTTCGGTCAAGGTCGTGTGGTGCCCGGTCATGCCCAGTCGCTTGGCCACCCAGCGCGCGGTCGCCGGCATCAGTTGCATCAGGCCGCTCGCGCCGGCGGAGGAGCGCGCGGTATGCACGAACCGGCTTTCCTGGCGCACCAGGCCATAAACCCAGGCTTCGTCGAGGTCGAGCTGGCGCGAATAGTCCTGCACCAGCTTGCGGTACGGCGACGGGTAGCGCAGCGAGAAGTCATGCAGGATCACGGTGCGCTCCGCCGTGTCGATAGAACGCTCATACCAGTCGTTGCGCACGGCCAGCAGGGACGCCGCGAGCAGCTTCTTGTCATCGAAATCGCGGATCGACCATTGCCATTCCAGCGCGCCCTCGTAACGCAGGCCCACGCGATAGAGCGCCAGCGCGCGGCGCAGGCCGGTGTCCAGCGCCACGGCGTCGATTTCGTCGTCGCTCGGATGATAGGTTTGCGGCGCGGAGCTGACCGCGGCGCCGAGGTCCTCGGCGGCCAGCTGCCCGTAAAAATTGAATTCATTGGAAAGCGGAGCGAATAGCGCATCGGCTTCTGGCAGCCGGTTCAGCGCCGCCAGCGCGCGGCCGCGCCAGTAGCGCCATTGCGGGCGCCCTTTTTCCGTACTCGACATGGCCTCGACTGCATCGAGCACTTCGTCCCAGTTGCCTGCCCGCAGCGCGGCGCGGACATTCCACGCCAGCTGGCGATCGTTCAGGCCCTTGCCTGCGTTCCTGAACCAGCCGAGCGCGCCCGGGTGCAGGTTGCGCGCGGCAACCGATGCGATTTGCGCCCAGGCGTACTCGCGCTCGTCGTCGGGCAGCTTGGCAGCGAAGCGGCGCAGGCGGTCGGTCGCGATCTCCGGCAGGGATTCGGCGGTTTTGTACAGGGCGAACACAGCCAGTTCCTGCTGGGCGCGGGTCTTCAGCAGCAGCGGGGTCTTGTCGAGGTAGCGTTGCGGGCGCTTGGAGATCGCTTCCAGGGTACCGAAGTCGAAACGCTGTGCCACCGGCAGATAAATGAGCAGCGTTTTTGCGCCGGAAAGATTGCCGCTTTCCAGCGCGAGGCGGATCCGGGTCCACACATCCTCTACCGTGAGCATCTGCTTTTCGAACATCACCTGGAACACCGGCAGGCAACTTTCCGGCAGCACCTGCGCGGTGAACCACAGCGGGCGTGCCTGGCTCAGCACGCCGGATTCGCCGCGCGCCAGCCTCGCTTGCGACGCGAAGCAGGCGAGTTCGGTGTCGGCGGAACCGAGCTTGGGATACTCGGCCAGGAACGTGGACCAGTCGCTGTTTCGGGCGATCAGGCGCAGCCAGTCGGCGCGCAGGCGATCGGCCATGTAGCTTTTTTCGTAACGGGTCAGAAAGGCCTCGATTTCAGCGGCCGGCACATCGGCGAGCCGTGAGCGCAGCCGCCAGTACTGCACGTAGGGCGTCAGCACATAGTCCTCGTCGAGCTTGGCCCCCCGCTCGTTGAGCTTGGCGATGTCCCCGCGCTGGAAGGCCTCGCGCGCCTCGAGGAAAACATCGTCCTGGGGCGCGGCAAGCGCGGCGCAGGATACGGCCAGCAGCAGGAAAAGTACGCTCTTCAAGGTGGGTACCGGAAAAATGCGGACGAATGCGGACGACGGGAACGTGCTGTCGTGATTATAGGCGGGCGCTGCACGCGCGGCGCGTGCGCGAGCGGTTTGTGCGCGTTCCATGTTGAGGCTATGCTTCGCCCATGCCAGACGCAGCCAATTTGGACCAGATCGCACTGAAAAAGGCCGTAGCCAGGGCCGCCATCGCCTATGTACCGGACGACGCCATCGTCGGCGTCGGCACGGGATCGACGGCCAACTTTTTCATCGACGAGCTGGCGGCGATCAAGGGTCGTATCGAGGGCACCGTGGCGAGTTCCGAAGCCAGCGCCGAACGGTTGAAACGCGCGGGCATTCGCGTGTTCGACCTGAACGTGGTGGACGCGGTGCCGGTCTATGTGGACGGTGCCGACGAAATCGACCGCCAGTTGCGCATGATCAAGGGCGGCGGCGGCGCGTTGACCCGCGAAAAAATCGTGGCCGCCGTGGCGGAAAAATTTGTTTGCATCGCCGACGCAACGAAGCTCAAGGACAAGCTCGGCGCCTTCCCGCTTCCGGTCGAAGTCATGCCGATGGCGCGCTCGCATGTCGGGCGCGAACTGCTGCGCATGGGTGGCCAGCCCGAATTGCGCCAGGGCTTTACGACCGACAACCAGAACCTGATCATCGACGTGTACGGACTGGACATGAGCGATCCGGTCGCGCTCGAAGCCGCCATCGATGGCATCGCCGGTGTGGTGACCAATGGCATTTTTGCGCGCCGCGCCGCCGACGTGCTGTTGCTGGGCACCTCCACCGGGGTTCAGACTCTGCGGGCAGCGCCGTAAGGCTTTGCGTTGGGGCAATTAAGGGACCGGGCGCATCGATGAAACCTTTTTGTAACGTGATGGACTTAAACTGGCTGCCCTTCCGCATCGATTGGAACCTCGGAGGTCAGAGTCGACCATGAACAACGAACACACATCCAAGCAGTTTGACGCCGAGCTCGAAGCGGTGCGCGCTCGCGTGCTGCAGATGGGCGGCCTGGTCGAGGAGCAGATCAAGCTGGCGCTCGACGCGCTGATCTCCGGAGACCTCGAACTTTGCACCAAGGTCGAGAACAACGACCGGCTGGTAAACGCGCAGGAAGTCGGAATCGACGAGGAGTGCAGCACGATCATCGCCCGCCGGCAGCCCGCGGCCGGCGACCTGCGCATGCTGATGACCGTGGTCAAGACCATCACCGACCTCGAGCGCATCGGCGACGAGGCTGCCAAGATCGCGCGCATGGCCAAGCTGATCTACTCGGCGGACCGCCTGCAGCAGCCGCGCACGGTGGAAATCCGCCGCATGTCGGGAATCGCGCTGGAAATGTTGCGCAAGTCGCTGGATGCTTTCGCGCGCCTGGACCTCGCCACGTCGGCGGAAGTCGTGCGCCGCGACCAGCATGTCGACGACGAATTCCGCGGCGTGCTGCGCCAGCTCATCACCTTCATGATGGAAGACCCGCGCACGATTTCGGTCTCCATCGAAATCCTGTTCATCGCCAAGGCGATCGAGCGCATCGGAGACCACGCCAAGAACATCTCCGAGTACGTCATCTACATGGTCAAGGGCAAGGATGTGCGCCATGTCACGCTCGAGGAGATCGAGCGCGAAGTCATGAGTTGAGGCGGAGCCGCTTCGCAAACAAGGCCTCGACAACGTCTTACCGCGGAGACGCAGAGGCGCAGAGGAAACGCAGAGAAGAGCAATGAGTTCGAGGTTGGCAACAAAATCAAAATTCCGTGGCATCAAGGCGGCAAACCGCCTGACCGTTTCGAATTTCTCCGCGAGATTTTCTCCGCGCCTCTGCGCCTCTGCGGTGAAGCTCTAGAAAGCTGGAGCGTCTTGAGGATTGAGGCACAATGACCGCGATGGAAACATTCTCGACCATTGCGGCCGTCGACCTCGGCTCCAACTCCTTCCGCCTGCAGGTCGGCCGTGTGGTCGACGACCAGATCTATCCCCTCGATTCGCTGCGTGAACCGGTCCGGCTTGCCGCCGGCCTGACGCCCGAAAAATTCCTCGACGATGCGGCGCGCGCGCGCGCCATCGAATGCCTGAAGCGCTTCGGCGAGCGCCTGCGTGGCCTGCCGCCCGGCGCGGTGCGCGCCGTCGGCACGAACACCTTGCGCGTGGCCAAGAACGCCCAGGATTTCGTGCCACAGTTCGAAGCCGCGCTGGGATTTCCGATCGAAGTCGTCGCCGGGCGCGAGGAAGCGCGCCTGATCTACCTCGGCGTGTCCCACAGCCTGCCGCCCAGTCAGGAGACCCGCCTTGTCGTCGATATCGGCGGCGGCTCCACGGAATTCATCGTCGGCGCCGGCAACCAGCCGCATCGGCTGGAAAGCCTCTACATGGGCTGCGTGAGCTACAGCATGCGTTTCTTCGGCGATGGCAAGCTTGGGAAGTCCGCCATGAAACATGCCGAAACGGCCGCACGCATCGAGCTCGAAACCATCAAGAAACAATTCTCGCGCAAGCACTGGAGCGAAGCCATCGGCTCTTCCGGTAGCGCGCGTGCCATAGCCGACATCATCGTCGACAGTGGCTGGAGCAGCGCGGACATTACGCGAGATGGCCTCGATCGCCTGCGTCAGGCAATGTTTAAGGCCGGCGATACGTCACGATTGCAGCTTCCAGGATTGAAAGACGATCGGATTCCGGTGCTGCCCGGCGGCGTCGCCATCATGAGCGCGATTTTTGCGGAACTCGACGTCGAGCACATGGCACTGGCAACCGGCGCAATGCGCCAGGGCATCCTGTGGGACATGATTGGTCGCGCGCACCGTCGTGACATGCGCGAACTGACCGTGCGGCAATTCATGAAGCGCTACCACGTCGACGCCGGCCAGTCGCACCGCGTCGAACGCCTCGCAGCCAAGCTCTATGAACAGTTTTCCGGTGCTGCGCGCGAGGAGATCGAGTATCCGATGCAAATGCTGTCGTGGGCGGCGCGCTTGCAGGAAATCGGCCTGACGGTCGCACACTCCGGCTATCACAAGCACTCCTCCTACATCGTCGCCAACGCGGACATGCCCGGCTTTTCCAAGATGGAACAGGGGCAGCTTTCGATGCTCGTGCTGGCGCACCGCGGTTCGCTCGCCAAACTGCGCGGGGTGGTCAGGGCCGACTACGATTGGTCGTTGCTTGTGGCGCTCAGGCTGGCGGCGCTGCTGCATCGCAGCCGCTCGGAAGTGCGCCTGCCCATGATCAAAGGTTCGCACAAAAAATCCACGTTCACTGTCGAGGTGGACGCGAAATGGCTGATTGCCAATCCGCTGACTGCGGCGGAGTTGCGCGAGGAAATCAGGGAATGGAAGGCGCTCGGCGTCGAGTTCTCGATACCGCAACTTGCCGAAATCGAGTCGGCCGCGGAAAACGCCACGGCCGTTTAAAGGTCAGTGACCGTCGAGCGTCTCTTCAAGGCGTTCGCAGAGGGTCTTCAGGATCTTGATGCGCGCGTAGGCTTTGTCGTTGGCCTCGACGAGGGTCCACGGTGCGATCTCGGTCGAAGTCCGGTCAACCATTTCGCACACCGCCGTCTCGTAGGCCTGCCACTTCTTGCGATTGCGCCAGTCTTCCGGCGTGATCTTGAAGCGTTTGTAGGCCGTCTTCTGACGTTCCAGGAAGCGCTTGTGCTGTTCGTCCTTGCTGATCGCCAGCCAGAACTTGACGACGACCGCGCAGTTATCCGTGAGCTGCTGCTCGAAATCGTTGATCTCCGCATAGGCGCGCGACCAGTCGTATTCCGACGCGAACCCCTCGACCCTTTCCACGAGCACGCGCCCATACCAGGAACGGTCGAAGATCGTGAACTGGCCGTAACCGGGGACATGGCGCCAGAAGCGCCACAAATAAGGTTGCGCGACTTCTTCAGGGGTCGGCGCGGCGATCGGCACGATACGGTACTGGCGCGCGTCGAGGCCGCTGGCCACGCGACGAATAGCGCCGCCCTTGCCGGCCGCGTCGTTGCCTTCAAACGCCAGCACCACCGAGCGCTTGCGAAAGCGAACGTGGCGGGCAAGCAGGTTCAGCCGCGCGCGCTGGCGATCCAGCTGGCTCTGGTATTTGGCCGGCGCCAACCTGAGCTTCAGGTCGAGAGAGGCCACGACATCGCGATGGTCGATCGAGGGCTGCACCGGCGGAATGCAATTTTCCCGTGCTTTGCCCGCCTTCTGGTCGAGGCGCTCGCGCATGGCCGCGAGCAGCGTGCGTCCGACCGTGAGATTGCGGTAATTGCCATCTACACCTTCGACCACGATCCATGGCGCGGTGGCGCTGCTCGTTTCGCGCAAGGTGAATTCGGAGATCTTGCGAAACCGGTCGTAATTCTTCAGGTCTTCCCATTCCTGGTCGCCGACTTTCCAGCGCGTCAACGGATTCTTTTCCAGCGCTTTCAATTTCTTCTTCTTTGCCGCGCGCGACAAGTGGAACCAGAATTTGAGCACCAGGGCGCCTTCGTTCGTAAGCATGCGCTCGAAGCGCACGATTTCGTCCAGGCGCTCGATGAGTTCCGGTTGTTTGGTGACACGATGCACGCGATCGAGGATGGGCGCGTTGTACCAGTGGCCGAACAGGATGCCGATCTTTCCCTTGGGTGGCAGCGCGCGCCAGTAGCGCCACAACGGCGGACGTTCGCGCTCCTCGTCGGTCGGGTCGCCGAAAGCGACCGTGCGGATCTGGCGCGGATCCATCCATTCGTTCAGAACGTTCACGGTCTCGCCCTTGCCCGCGCCGTCGACACCGCCGATCAGCACGATCACGGGGAAGCGTGCGTTCTGGAACAGGTCGTACTGTGCGTCGAGGAGCGCTTCGCGCAAACCAGTGACCTCGCGGTCGTAAGTGCGCTTCGCGATCGAATGTCCCAGTTCAGCCGATTCGAACATGGAGCGCCTCCAAGAATTTCTCGATCGATTTCACCACAGAGACACAGAGACCACAGAGAAATGCGACAGGGGAACTCAAATTCGGTAGCGGGCACAGCAATCTCAGATACTGGATTCCTGTCAGGCCCATGCTCTCGTGTTTCCTCTGTGCCTCTGTGGTGAACAGATCCTTTTAAATAAAATCCGGGCCGGTGACGGCGCGCAACACGACTTGTCCTGACTCGTTACGCATGCGATGCGCCAGCCACCATACCCCGCATTTCTTGATGCTCCAGGGCATCGCTTCACCCGCGATCAGCATCGAGGCGACCAGGCCCAGCGTGGGCTGATGCCCGACCACCAGCACGGCGCCGTCATGGTTTGGCCAGCCCGCCGCCGCGAGCACCGCTTCCGGCTGTGCGCCCGGCGCGATTTGCGGCACCACCTCGAAATCCTGCGTCAGCGCCCGGGCGGTTTGCAAAGTGCGCTGCGCGGGACTGACGATGATGCGCGTGTTCTTCGGCAATTGCGCGTGCAGCCATTTCGCGACTTTGCCGGCCTGCGTCGTGCCGCGCTGCGTGAGCTCGCGCGCCAGGTCGGGGGAACCGTCCACCGCTTCTGCATGGCGCCAGAGGATCAGGTCCATGCAATCAACCCGGCACGGTTGCCGACGAAAGCTTCGCGAGCAACGCGGCCTGCGCCGCCGCGCGCTTGTCGTGAGCGGTCTTTTTACGCTGATAGCGACCGTCGCTGTCCATCTCCCAGGCCTCGCCCGCGTCGGCTAGAAGGGCCTTAAGCGATTCGTCCACCACGCGTTTCTTGAGCTTGTCGTCCAGCACCGGGAATGAGATTTCGACGCGACGGAAGAAATTACGGTCCATCCAGTCCGCGCTCGACAGCAGCACCGAATCGTTGCTCTCGAAATAGAACACGCGATGGTGTTCGAGGAAGCGGCCGATGATGGAGCGCACGCGGATGTTTTCCGAAAGGCCGGCGATGCCCGGGCGCAGCGCGCACACGCCGCGCACGATGAGGTCCACCTGCACGCCCGCCATGGAAGCTTCGTAAAGCGCCGAGATGATCTCCGGCTCCAGCAGCGCATTCATCTTGGCGATGATGCCGCCTTTCCCGCCCGACTTTGCCTTTTCGGTTTCCGCGCGGATCGCCGCGAGAATTTGCGCGTGCAGATTAAAAGGCGACTGCCATAGATATTTGAGCTTGCCGGCCTTGCCCAGGCCGGTGAGCTGCAAGAATACTTCGTGCACGTCGGCGCCGATGTCTTCGTTGCAGGTGAACAGACCGAAATCGGTGTACGACATAGCGGTGCGCGCGTGATAGTTGCCGGTGCCCAGGTGGACATAGCGGCGCAGCGCGTCCGCCTCGCGCCGCAGCACCATGGACATCTTGGCGTGCGTCTTGTGACCGACGACGCCGTAGATCACATGCGCCCCGACTTCTTCGAGCTTCGCCGCCCAGTTGATGTTCGCCTCCTCGTCGAAGCGCGCCATGAGTTCGACCACGACCGTGACTTCCTTGCCGTTGCCTGCTGCCTGCAACAGTGCCTGCATGAGTTCGGAGTTGGCGCCGGTGCGATAGACCGTCTGCTTGATGGCGACGACGTCCGGATCGACGGCCGCCTGCTGGATGAAGCCGATGACCGGGCGGAATGACTGATACGGGTGGTGCAGCAGGATATCTTCCTTGCGGATCGCGGCGAACAAATCGGTCGCCTTGACGAGGGCCGCCGGAAAACCGGGCGTGAACACCGGGAACTTCAGGTCCGGCCGATCGACCGAGTCCGGCACCTGCATGAGTCGCACGAGGTTGACCGGCCCCATTACCTGGTAGAGATCCTGTGGCGTGAGATTGAACTGCTGCAACAGCAGGTCCGAAACATCCGGCGAGCACAGATCGGCGACTTCGAGGCGCACCGCGTCGCCGAAATGGCGCTGCGGCAATTCGCCCTGCAGTGCGAGGCGCAGGTTCTTGACTTCTTCCTCGTCGACGAACAGGTCGCTGTTGCGCGTCACGCGAAACTGGTAGCTGCCCTGCACCTCCATGCCCGCGAACAGTTCGTCCACATGGGCGTGGATGATCGAAGACAGGAAGACGAAGCAATGGTCGGCGCTGGCGATCTCGCGCGGCAATGCGATCACGCGCGGCAGGACGCGCGGTGCCTGGACCAATGCGAAACCGGAATTACGGCCGAATGCGTCCTTGCCGGAAAGCTGCACGGCGAAATTCAGGCTCTTGTTGAGGATGCGTGGAAACGGATGCGCCGGATCGAGGCCCATGGGCGTGACGACCGGCATGATCTCTTTCAGGAAATACGCCTTGATCCAGGCCTTCTGCGCATCGTTCCAGTCGCGCCGGCGCAGGAAGCGGATGCCTTCCCGCGCCAGCTGCGGCAGCAATTCCTCGTTCCACAGCTGGTATTGGCGTGCGACGAGTTCATGCGTGCGCACGGAGACTTCGCGAAACACCGTCGCAGGGGAGGCGCCGTCCGGACCGGTGAAATCGGCTCCGAGTTCGATCTGCGCCTTCAGTCCCGCGACGCGGATTTCGAAGAATTCATCGAGGTTGTTGCTGACGATGCACAGGAAGCGCAGGCGTTCGAGCAGCGGAACTTCCGGATCCTCGGCCTGCGCCAGTACGCGGCGATTGAATTCGAGCTGGGCCAGTTCGCGATTTAGATAGAGCCGCGGGTTGGAGCGCCTGACCTTGCCCGATTTGTCGGCGAATAGCGCGGCGCGCTTGCGCGCGGCCTTCTCCGGAGCGAGCAATGTGGCGCGCTCTCCCGACTCCGCCTTGGTGGAACCTGCCTTGGTAATTTTTTGCTCCCCGGTCTGACGGGCGGACGGCAAAGGCGCCGCCGGTGCCTGAGGCACGACCGGCATCCGCTAGCTCTTCGGCTTCGGAACGTAGCCCGCCGCTGCATCCGCTCCCTCGCCGAAAAAGTAATTTTCGGTTTGTTCGAGCAGGTATTTGCGGGCCGAGGCATCCGCAAGGCTCAGGCGATTCTCGTTCACCAGCATTTTCTGGTGTTCGAGCCAGCCCTTCCATGCCTCTTTGGAAACATTCTCAAAAAGGCGTTTGCCGAGTGCCCCGGGAAACGGGGGAAAATCCAGTCCTTCGGCTTCCCGGCCGAGCTTTACGCAGTTGACCGTCCTGGCCATTTTTTAAGTTTCAGCAGGTTAGATTGATATTGAGACGCTTGGGTTACGTTTATGTGACACAAGTTACCAAGCGGAATTCCGCCGATTATAGGCCCCGGCAGGGCGGGCCGGCCGGCTTACAGGGGTTTGATCAGGACCTTGGAGCGGCGCTGGTAGTTGTAGAGCGCCTGCTTCTGTTTCGGCAGGATGGCAACGCTGGATTCGACGAAGCCGTGTTCGATAAACCAGTGCGAAGCCTGCGTGGTCAGCACGAAAAGCCGCTTGATGCGCTGCTTTTTCGCCTTTTCCTCGATCCATTTGAGCAGCTGTTCGCCGCCGCCGGCATCCCGGTAATCCGGTGCCACGGCGAGGCAGGCAAGCTCCGCCGCTTTTTCGTCGGCAAACGGATAGAGCGCGGCACAGCCGACGATCACGCCGTCGTGTTCCAGCACGCCGAAACGCGTGATTTCCTGTTCGAGCAACTCTCGCGAGCGCTTGAGCAAGGTGCCCTGCGCCTCAAGAGGCTCGATCAGGTTGATGATGCCGCGCACGTCCTCGATGGTTGCATCGCGCAACTGCTCAAGGGGGTCGCGGCTGACCATGCTGCCGACGCCGTCGCGCGTGAACAATTCCAGCAGCAACGCGCCGTCCGCGTGGCGGCTGATCAGGTGCACGCGCTCCGCGCCGCCCTTGCATGCCTTGATAGCGTGCGGAAGGTACAAGCGAGCATCGTCCGACAATCGCTTTTCCTGGTGCATCAGCTTTTCCGCATCGGACACGGTGAGTTCGCGCAGCAGGCGCCCGCTCTTCGATTTCAGTCCGGGCTCGTCCATCAGGAAAATCAGCTTCTCGGCGCCGAGCGCGATGGCAGTTTCCGCGGCCACGTCTTCAAGTGTCAAATTGAAAATTTCGCCCGTCGGCGAATAGCCGAGCGGGGACAGCAGCACCAGTTCGCCGTCGTCGAGCCGGATGTTGATCGCATCCGCGTGCACTTTCCTGACTTCGCCGGTGTAGCACATGTCCACGCCGTCGACGACACCGCGCGGCCGCGCGATGACGAAGTTGCCGGAGGCCACGCGAATGTCGGCATTAGCCATCGGCGAGTTCGGCAGGCCCATCGACAGCAGCGCCTCGATCTCGACGCGCACCTGGCCGATCGCCTGCTTGACGCTGGCCAATGCGCTCTCGTCGGTCACGCGCATGCCCTGCACATATTTCGGCTTCAATCCGGCGGCGCGCATCTGCGTCTCGATCTGCGGGCGCGCGCCGTGCACGAGCACGATCCGCACTTCGAGGCTGGCCAGCAGGTTCAGGTCATGCGTGAGTTCCACGAAGGAGCCGTCCATGACGACTTCGCCGCCGAAGGCGATGACGAATGTGCGCCCGCCGAAGGCGTGCACATAGGGCGCCGCGGCGCGGAACCACTTGACGAAATCGGCTTGCTGGGACGCCTGGAGGGACATGGTTTTACTTCGGCTGCATCCGGATGGCGCCGTCGAGCCTGATCACTTCGCCATTCAGCATTTCGTTCTCTGCTATCGCCTTGACCAGTTGCGCGTACTCGACCGGCCGTCCCAGGCGTGACGGGAACGGCACCATCTTGCCGAGCGCGTCCTGCACTTCCTGCGGCATGCCGAGCAGCATCGGCGTTTCGAAAATGCCCGGTGCGATGGTGACGACACGGATGCCGCTGCGCGACAGGTCGCGCGCGATCGGCAAGGTCATGCCGACGATGCCGCCCTTCGACGCGGCGTATGCCGCCTGGCCAATCTGCCCATCGAATGCCGCGACGGAGGCGGTGTTGACGATGACACCGCGTTCGCCCGCTGCATTCGGCTGCTGCTTCGCCATGGCGTCGGCGGCGAGCCGGATCATATTGAACGTGCCGATCAGATTGATGCTGATGACGCGGCTGAATTTCTCCAGCGAGTGCGGGCCTTCCTTGCCGACGGTTTTCTCGCCGATGGCGATGCCGGCGCAGTTGACGAGGCCGTTCAAACCGCCGAGCCCACTGAGCGCCGCTTCGACCGCGGCCTTGCCGTGGTCTTCGCGCGTTACGTCGCACTCCACATAACGTGCACTCGCGCCGAGTTTTTTCGCGAGCGCCTCGCCCTGCGCCTTGTTGACGTCGGCGATGACGGCTTTGCCACCTGCGGCGACGATCATTTCGACGGTCGCGGCCCCAAGACCGGAACTGCCGCCGGTGACGATGAATATGCTGTTGCGAATTTCCATGGACGGGTTCGTTAAATCGGTTGAAGAAACAGCGGCGCAGTATAGCAGCGCGATTCCTTCGGGAATCCCTGAACTCGCCATTCTCCCAACCGTTCCAGAACGCGTTTCAACGCAAAGGACGCGAAGGGACGCAAAGTAAGGCGATGGGTAATTTTGTGATAGTTGCACCTCTTCGTCATGGCTGGTTTCAAGCTGTGATTGAGGGGTATCGCCAACATCGCTTGCGGATCCAGGATGATGCTTTTCTGGCTATCGTTCAGTTTTCCTTTGCGTCCCTTCGCGTCCTTCGCGTTGATGCTGATTCCAGATGTATGTATTTTTCAAGATTTCCCCTAGAAATCGCCCCATCGCGCCTGCATGGCCGCCAGCGCGGCCAGTGCCGCCGTCTCCGTGCGCAATACGCGCGGGCCGAGCCGCACGCCCTGAAAACCGCGCGATAGCGCCATCTGCGTCTCGATCGGGGCAAGACCGCCTTCCGGGCCGGCGAGCAGCACGATCTTTCCCGGCGGAGCCGGGAGCTCTCCGAGTCCGACGGGCGCCTCGGGCGCCAGCAGCAGGCGCGCGTCATCGTTCGCGGCCAGCGTGCCGATCCATTCCCTGAATTCCAGCACCGGCATGACGACGGGAACCCGGTTGCGACCGCATTGCTCGCATGCGGCGACGACCAGATTGCGCCAGTGCTCGACGCGGCGTTGCGCGCGCTCGTCCTTGAGCTTGACCACGCTGCGCTCGGTCGCGACAGGCTGGATCGCGCTGACGCCGAGCTCCACGGCTTTTTGCAAGGTGAAGTCCATGCGGTCACCGCTGGAGAGCCCTTGCACCAGCTCGACTTCCAGGCGGGATTCGCGTTCGATCTCGCGATGCGCGCCGGTCTTTACCCAGACCTCGCCGCGTTCCATGCGCGAGATGTGGGCCTCGAACTCGCCGCCGCGTCCGTCGAATAGCACGACCGCCGAGCCGGTTTCGAGCCGTAACACGCGCCCGGCATGATGCGAGGCGGCCGCCGCCAGGCGGATCTCCGACCCATTCCCAAGCTTGTCGTCGACGTAAAAGCGCGCGCCCGATTTGGCCGTGGTTTTTTTGTCTAAGTCTCTAGCCATGTTAAGATTTTGCCATGCACCACTTACTCTGTCCCCGGCTTTCCAACCCCCACCCGGGGTCGGGGTCGCGGGATGCCCGGCCAGCCTGACCGTGGCGCTCCCCCCAGTCTGCGATTTCGGTTGGAAGGCACCCGATTTCGACCTGCCCGCCACCGACGGCAAACGCTACACGCTGTCAACGAGCGCCGGTCCCCGGGGATTAATGGTCATGTTCATCTGCAACCATTGTCCTTACGTGAAAGCCATCCGCGAACGCCTGGTACGCGATGCGACCGATCTTGCCGCATTGGGGATCGGCGTGGTTGCGATCAGCGCGAACGACCCGGCGGATTATCCGGAAGATTCATTCGAAAACATGAAGCACGTGGCGAGCGAGTTCCACTATCCTTTTCCCTACCTATTCGATGAATCGCAGGCTGTCGCGCGCGCCTACGGCGCGGTCTGCACGCCGGACTTCTTCGGCTTCAACGACCAGCTTGAACTGCAGTATCGAGGCCGCCTGGATGCGTCGCGGACGTCGCCAGTACCCGGCGCGCGCCGCGACCTCTTCGAAGCCATGAAAACCGTGGCCCAGACCGGCGCGGGGCCGGAGCAACAGGCTGCAAGCATGGTGTGCTCTATCAAATGGAAGCGATGACGCAGCCGGTCAGCGGCATGCTGGAAGAAGTGATCGCCTGCGTGCGCAAGGTCGCGGCCAAGGAAGTCATGCCGCGCTATCTCAAAGTCGCCCAGCAGCGTAAGTCGGATGGCAGCCTGTTCACCGAGGCGGATCTGGCGGCGCAGGAAGCCTTGTCGCACGAACTCCCGAAAATATCTCCCGGCCCGATCGTTGGCGAGGAAATGACGCAGGAGCAGCAAGCCGAGCACTGGCTGGCGGGCGACGAAGGATTATGGTGCGTCGATCCCATCGACGGCACCTCGAACTTCGTCAATGGTGTCCCGTATTTCGCGGTATCAGTGGCCCTCATGAGGAAGGGGCGCAGCGTGCTGGGCGTGGTTTACGACCCGGTCGCGGACGAGACCTTCTATGCGGAAAAGGGCGGGGGCGCCTTCCTGAACGGCGTGCCATTACCGATCAAGGAGCACGTGCCGCATTTGCGCAACTCCATGGCCCAGGTGGATTTCAAGCGGTTGTCCCCCCAGCTCGCGCGCGAGTTAGTGGCGGCGCCGCCGTACTCGTCGCAGCGCAATTTCGGCGCGAGCACCCTGGAATGGTGTTACGTGGCGGCCGGTCGCTTCGACGTTTATCTCCACGGCGGGCAGAAATTGTGGGATTACGCCGCGGGTTCGCTGATCCTGGAGGAAGCCGGCGGCTTCATGTGCACCCTGCAGCAGGACGATTTCTGGGCCGATACGTTGTGGAAGCGTTCCGCGGTCGCGGCGCGGGAAGCCAAACTGTTCGATGCCTGGAAGGGCTGGATCCGGGCGCGCGGGTGATTTCCCGGCTCCGTTGAAACCTGCCGCGGCAGGGGCCTGACGCCCCGCGATTCCTTGACCGGCCTTGCCGATGCCGGTATCTTTCAGAATTCTCGCGGTATTTTTCCGGGCCTGGCGTTTATCCGCCGGGCTTTTTCAACTCAAACCAGTGCGTTTTCGGGTGTATTCATGGAACTGACTGCCGGCGTTACCACCGAGCTTTCCGGCGCGGAAATCACACTGCGCTGCCTCCAGGAAGAGGGTGTCGAATTCCTGTTTGGCTATCCGGGCGGCGCGGTCCTTCCCCTGTACGACGAAATCTTCAAACAGGACAAGGTCAAGCACGTACTGGTACGCCATGAACAGGCCGCGGTACACGCCGCGGACGCTTACGCGCGTTCGACGCAGAAAGTCGGCGCCGTGCTGGTCACTTCGGGCCCCGGTGTGACCAATGCCGTCACAGGCATCGCCACCGCATATATGGACTCGATCCCGATCGTCATCGTGACCGGCCAGGTGCCCACCCATGCGATTGGCCAGGACGCCTTCCAGGAAGTCGACGCCATTGGCGTGACGCGCCCGTGCGTGAAGCACAATTTCCTGGTCAAGGACGTCCGCGATCTCGCCGTGACCATGAAAAAGGCGTTCTATCTGGCCGCCACGGGTCGTCCCGGACCGGTCCTGGTCGACATTCCGAAGGACGTTCAAACCGCGAAGACCAATTTCTTCTATCCGCAATCGGTGTCGCTGCGCTCGTATAACCCGGTACTGAAGGGCCACGCGGGGCAGATCAAGAAGGCGATCCAGCTGCTGATGGAAGCGAAGCGGCCGATGGTCTATACCGGCGGCGGCGTCGTGCTTGGCAATGCGTCCACCGAGCTGATCCAACTGGTGCACTCGCTTGGTTTCCCGTGTACGAACACCCTGATGGGCCTCGGCGGCTATCCGGCGACCGATCCGCAGTTCGTCGGCATGCTGGGCATGCACGGCACCTATGAAGCCAACATGGCAATGCAGAACTGCGACGTGCTGCTGGCCATCGGCGCGCGCTTCGACGATCGCGTGATCGGCAATCCGAAGCATTTCTTCCAGGAAGATCGCAAGATCATCCACGTTGACATCGACCCATCGTCGATCTCGAAGCGTGTGCGCGTGGACGTCCCCATCGTCGGTGACGTGCGCGAAGTGCTGCAGGAAATGAACCGCCAGGTCACGGCCAGCAAAGAGCGTCCGGACCCCGTCGCCGTCAAGGCGTGGTGGGACCAGATCAATACCTGGAAGGGCCGCGATTGCCTGAAGTACGACCGCAACTCGAAGATCATCAAGCCCCAGTTCGTGGTGGAAAAGCTCTACGAACTGACCAAGGGCATGGACATGTATGTCACCTCGGACGTCGGCCAGCACCAGATGTGGGCCGCGCAGTTCTACAAGTTTGACAAGCCGCGACGCTGGATCAACTCCGGCGGGCTTGGCACGATGGGCGTCGGTTTGCCTTATGCACTTGGCGTGCAGTTGGCGCATCCCGAGGCCACCGTCGCCTGCGTGACCGGCGAGGCCAGCATCCAGATGTGCATCCAGGAATTGTCCACGGCCAAGCAATACCACCTGCCCGTGAAGATCATCAATCTGAACAATCGCTACATGGGCATGGTGCGGCAGTGGCAGGAGTTCTTCCACGGCAATCGCTACGCCGAATCGTATATGGACGCGCTGCCGAATTTCGTGAAGCTCACCGAAGCGTACGGCCATGTCGGCATGCGCATCGACAAGCCCGAAGACGTCGAGCCGGCGCTGAAGGAAGCGTTTGCCCGCAAGGACGATCTCGTATTCCTGGACTTCATTACCGACCAGACCGAGAACGTGTTCCCGATGGTGCCCGGCGGCAAGGGCCTGTCGGAAATGATCCTGGTCTAGTCAGCATGCGACATATCATCTCGCTCCTCATGGAGAACGAGCCGGGGGCGCTCTCGCGCGTGGCCGGCCTGTTCTCGGCGCGCGGCTATAACATCGAGTCGCTGACCGTTGCACCCACGGAAGATCCGTCGCTGTCGCGCATGACGGTCGTCACGACCGGCTCCGACGATGTGATCGAACAGATCACGAAGCAACTGAACAAGTTGGTCGACGTGGTAAAAGTAGTGGATCTTTCCGACGGCGACCACATCGAGCGCGAACTGATGCTGGTCAAGGTACGCGCCTCGGGCAAGGATCGCGAAGAGATGAAACGCATGGCGGATATTTTCCGCGGGCGCATCCTCGACGTGACAGACAAGGCTTACACCATCGAGCTCACCGGCACCGGAGCGAAGCTCGATGCATTCCTGGGGGCGCTCGAACAGGGCGTCATCCTGGAAACGGTGCGCACGGGCGCCTCGGGTATCGGCCGGGGCGAGCGCATTCTTAAAGTTAGTTGAGGGGACTGCGTAAGGGGTCAGGGGTGAGGGGTGAGGGGATCTAGAGCTCTGCTTTTCCCCCTAACCCCTCACCCCTTTCCCCTCACGCTTCACATTCATTTGAGGAGCATATGAAAGTTTTCTACGACAAGGACGCGGACCTGCGTCTGATCAAGGGCAAGAAAGTCACCATCCTCGGCTACGGCTCGCAAGGCCACGCGCATTCGCTGAACCTCAAGGATTCCGGCGTCAAAGTAACCGTCGGCCTGCGCAAGGGCGGCCCGTCGTGGGACAAAGCCAAGAAGGCCGGCTTCGACGTGAAGGAACCGTCCGACGCCGTGAAGAATGCCGATTTCGTCATGATCCTGCTGCCGGACGAGAACATCGGCGCCGTCTACAAAGAAGTAGAAGCCAGCCTGAAGAAGGGTGCTGCGCTGGCGTTCGCGCACGGCTTCAACATCCATTTCGGCCAGGTCGTGCCACGTGCCGACCTCGACGTCGTCATGGTCGCGCCGAAGGCGCCCGGTCACACGGTGCGCTCCACGTTCGCACAGGGCGGCGGTGTGCCGATGCTGATCGCGGTCCACCAGAATCCGTCGAAGAAGGCGCGCGAACTCGCGTTGTCGTACGCGGCGGCGATCGGTGGCGGCAAGGCCGGCATCATCGAAACCAACTTCCGCGAAGAGACCGAAACCGATTTGTTCGGCGAACAGGTCGTGTTGTGCGGCGGCACCACGGCGCTGATCCAGGCCGGGTTCGAAACGCTGGTCGAAGCAGGCTATGCTCCGGAAATGGCGTACTTCGAATGCCTGCACGAACTCAAGCTGATCGTTGACCTCATATACGAAGGCGGCATCGCCAACATGCGCTATTCGATCTCGAACAACGCGGAATACGGCGACTTCACGCGCGGGCCGCGCATCATCACCGACGAAACCAAGAAGGAGATGAAGCGCATCCTCAAGGAAATCCAGACCGGCCAGTACGCCCAGGAATTCCTGCTCGAGAACCGCACCGGCGTCACCAAGATGGGCGCCATGCGCCGGATCGGCCGCGAGCACCAGATCGAAATCGTCGGCGAGAAGCTGCGTTCCATGATGCCGTGGATCAAGGCCAATCGGTTGGTCGACAAATCGAAGAACTGATGAATCGGTGAGGGGAGAGGAGTCAGGGGTGAGGAAACAATGCGCAAATCGCCCACTGACCCAGCTTTGCTCCCCCCTTACCCCTCACTCCTGACCCCTCACTGGTGAAACCCAACTACCCCCATCCGATCATCGCCAAGGAAGGCTGGCCGTTTCTGGCCGCCGCGGTGATCGTTTCGCTGGTTGCCACGGTGGGCTGGGGATGGTGGTCGGTGCCGCTCTGGCTGATCACGCTATTCATCCTGCAATTTTTTCGCGACCCGCCGCGCAATGTGCCGACCGATCCCGATGCCGTGATTGCGCCTGCGGACGGCCGGGTCATCATCGTAGAGAAGGCGCGTGACCCCTACCTGGACCGGCCGGCGCTGAAGATCAGCGTGTTCATGAACGTGTTCAACGTGCATTCGAACCGCAGTCCGGTCGATGGCGAGATCAAAAAGGCCTGGTACTTCGCGGGCAAGTTTGTAAACGCCGCCCTCGACAAGGCGTCGTCCCACAATGAGCGCAATGCGCTGTGGATCCACACCGACAGCGGTGCGGAAATCACCTGCGTGCAGGTCGCCGGCCTGGTCGCACGACGCATCCTCTGCTACGTGCATACCCGGGACCGACTAAAGCGCGGACAGCGTTTCGGTTTCATCCGTTTCGGATCGCGCGTCGACCTTTACCTGCCGCCCGAGGCAATTGCGCAAGCCGCCGTCGGCGACAAGGTCTACGCCGGCGAATCTATCCTCGCGCGTTTGCCCGCGAAGTCATGATCCCGGCATGAGCCCCGCGCCGAAGTCCCGCTGGTTGAGTCGCGGCGGCATTCGCCGCACCGGCATTTACTGGTTGCCCAACGCCATCACGACCTGCGCGCTGTTCGCGGGTTTTTACGCCATCGTGCAGGCCATGAACCTGCAGTTCGAACTCGCCGCCAAGGGTATTTTCGCGGCTATGGTGCTGGATGGCCTCGATGGCCGGGTCGCGCGCCTGACGCGCACGCAAAGCGAATTCGGTGCGGAGTACGACAGCCTGTCCGACATGGTGTCGTTCGGTGCCGCTCCTGCGCTGGTGATCTACGAATGGTCGTTGAAGGGCATGGGCAACCTTGGCTGGTTCGCGTCCTTCGTCTATTGCGCCTGCGCCGCGCTACGGCTGGCGCGCTTCAATACCAACATCGACGTCGTCGACAAACGCTATTTCCAGGGCATGCCGAGTCCGGCAGCCGCAGGTCTGGTCGCCGGCATGGTCTGGGCGATGGAGTCCTATGACGTGGCGCGTGCCGATGTACCCATCTATGCGTGGTTGTTGACGTTGTTTGCCGGCATCACCATGGTCAGCAACGTGAAGTTCTACAGCGGCAAGGACATCAACCTGCGCAAAAGCGTGCCGTTTCGTGTTCTCGTCATCATGGTGCTCAGCGTGGTGGCGCTGATGCAGGTGGCCAACAACCTGCCGGAACTTCTGTTCAGCCTGTTCGCAATTTATGGCGCGTCCGGCTATGCCATGTGGGCGTGGGCAAAGCTGAAAAAGAAGCCGCCCATGCCGCCGCACGGCGCGCACTAAGGCTTCGTGGCCTTCCGCGGGGCTTGCGGAGCCGAAAAAATCGACTTATAGTCGTCCACATGTATTCCCGACAGCCCGGCCAATTTGCGTTTCTTCTCCCCAGCCTCCTGCTGGGCGGCCTGCTGCTGCGCCCCGCGCGCACATAAAACTACCTCATCCCGCAGTACCCGTAGCACCCGAATCCGCCAGGGCCCAAGTCCCGGCGGGAATCGCAATCAACACCAATGCGAGATACGCCATGAACCCCATTCCGTCGCAAAAATACCGTGCATTCGCCCCGGTCCCGCTTCCGGACCGTACCTGGCCGAACAACGTCATTAACAAACCGCCCGTCTGGTGCAGCGTCGACCTGCGCGATGGGAACCAGGCCTTGATCGAACCGATGGATGCGGAGCGCAAGCTGCGCATGTTCATGCACCTGCTGAAGATCGGCTTCAAGGAAATCGAAGTCGGCTTTCCGGCCGCTTCGCAGACCGACTTCGATTTCGTGCGCAAGCTGATCGAGGAGAAGCTGATACCGGACGACGTCACGGTGCAGGTGCTCACGCAGGCGCGCGAGGCGCTGATCAAGCGCACGTTCGAATCGCTGAAGGGCGCCAAGCGCGCGATCATGCATTTGTACAATTCCACGTCCACGGTGCAGCGGCGCGTGGTGTTCGGGCTGGATCGCCCCGGTGTCGTTGCCATCGCCGTAGAGGGCGCGAAGGCCGTGCGGGATTGCGCCGCCGAGCAGCCCGACACGGAATGGGTATTCCAGTATTCGCCAGAAAGCTTCACCGGCACGGAACTCGATTACGCCGTCGAGATTTGCGATGCGGTTAACGAGATCTGGAAGCCGACGCGGAAGAATCCCGTGATCCTGAATCTGCCAGCCACCGTGGAAATGTCCACGCCTAACGTCTATGCCGACCAGATTGAATGGTTCGGCCGCAACATCAAGAATCGCGAAGGCATCGTATTGTCGGTGCATCCGCACAACGATCGCGGGTGTGCCGTCGCGGCCGCAGAGCTTGCCGTCATGGCCGGCGCGGACCGCATCGAAGGCTGCCTGTTCGGTAATGGCGAGCGTACCGGCAACGTCGACCTCGTCACCCTGGCGATGAATCTCTATACGCAGGGCGTCAATCCCGGCCTGGATTTCTCGGACATCAACGCGGTGATCCGCACCGTCGAGCATTGCAACCAGTTGCCGGTGCATCCGCGTCATCCGTATGGCGGCGAACTCGTGTTCACGGCATTCTCCGGCTCCCACCAGGACGCCATCAAGAAAGGCCTCGCGGCGCGTCGACCCGAAGATTTATGGGAAGTGCCGTATCTGCCGATCGATCCGGCCGATCTCGGCCGTGCCTACGATGCCGTCATCCGTGTGAACAGCCAGTCCGGCAAGGGTGGCATCGCCTATCTTCTGGAGCGCGATTACGGATTGTCGCTGCCGCGCCTGCTGCAGATCGAGTTCAGCCAGGTAATCCAGGGGATCACGGACGCGACAGGCAAGGAACTGTCCCCGGTTTCCATCAAGGAAGCCTTCGACCGCGAATACCTGAAGATCGACCGCCCGCTGGGCTACATCGAGCACCGCATCACCCATGACGCCGGCCACGGCGAGATCGAGCACGTGACGGCGCGCCTGAAGCTGAACGGTCGGGAGATCGGCATCGTCGGCAAGGGCAACGGCCCGGTCGACGCCTTCGTGCACGCGCTGCGCGAAGGCTGCGGCGTCGACGTCCATGTGATGAACTACCACGAGCACGCAGTCGGCGGCGGCGAAGATGCCACGGCCGTGGCTTATGTGCAGATTCGCATGGGGCGCGAGCAGAGCCTGTACGGCGTCGGCATGCACGGCAATATCGTGACCGCCACCTTGCAAGCGGTGCTGTCGGCGGTTAATCGCGCCGCACAAAAAGGCCTGATCGCGGTGCGCGAACCGGCACAACGCATCGCCGCCGCCTGACGACCGGCGCAACTGAAGGAAAGAAGCCCGCACATCCAGCGGGCTTTTTGTTGCGGACAGCGCTGGCGTCTACAGGCTAAACTCCGCGCTGCTGCGGGAAGATTTCCCAAGTGTATTCATGACGACAGAACAAAAATCCAATCGCGAACTCCCCAGGATCGTCATCGTCGGTGGCGGTGCCGGCGGACTCGAACTGGCGACCCAGCTTGGCCGGAAGTTGGGCCGGCGTCGCAAGGCGCTGATCACGCTGGTCGACCGTTCGCGCACGCACTTGTGGAAGCCGTTGCTGCACCAGGTCGCGGCCGGCAGCATGGACCTGAACGATCACGAGCTCGATTATCTCTATCAGGCGCGCTGGCACAACTTCCAGTTCCGCCTGGGTCGCATGGATGGCGTGGATCGCGCTGCGAAGGAAATCCATCTCGCTGCCACCATCGATGAGTCCGGGCGCGAGGTGCTTCCGGCTTACAGCATTCCGTATGACACCCTGATCGTCGCGGTCGGTAGCACGACCAACGATTTCGGCACGCCCGGCGCGGCCGAATTCGCGATCTCGCTGGACAATCCGCAGCAGGCCGCATTGTTCCATTCGAAGCTGCTCAATGCTTGTTTGCGCGCCAACGTGCAAGGCACCGAGCTCGAGCCGGGTCAGGTGCACATCGCAATCATCGGTGCCGGTGCAACAGGCGTCGAGCTCGCGGCGGAACTACACAACACGATCCGCGAGTTTGTTGCGTTCGGGCTGGACCGCATCGTCCCCGAGCGCGACATCAAGATCACGATCGTGGAAGCCGCCCCGCGCATCCTGCCCGCGCTCTCCGAGCGCTTGTCGACGGCGGTATCGGAATTGCTGAAGAAACTGAACGTCGAGGTGCTGACTGGCGAGCGCGTGACCGAGGTATCAGCAAACGGCGTGAAAACGGCGACGAACCGGGAAGTCTCGGCCGAGCTTGTGGTGTGGGCGGCGGGCATCAAGGCCCCCGATTTCCTGAAGGACATTGGCGGGCTCGAAACCAATCGCATCAACCAGCTCGTCGTCAACCAGACCTTGCAGACCACGCGCGATCCCGATGTGTTCGCGTTCGGTGACTGCGCGAGCTGTCCCTGGCCGGAAAAGAAAACCTCCGTGCCACCGCGTGCCCAATCCGCGCACCAGCAGGCTTCGCATCTGTATCGCATGATGCAGCGGCGATTGCGTGGCGACCCGATTCTGCCTTTCGAATATCGCGACTTCGGGTCGCTGATTTCGCTCGGCAAGTTCAGCACCGTCGGCAGCCTGATGGGCGGCATCACGCGCGGCAGCGTAATGATCGAAGGTTTTTTCGCCAAGATCATGTACCTGTCGCTGTACAAGATGCACGAGTTTGCGCTGCACGGTTTCACCAAGGTGTTCCTCGACACGCTCGCGCGCATCATCACGCGGCGCACCGAGCCCCACGTCAAGCTGCATTGAATGCCGGCATGTCGCGCGAGTGCCTGAAACGCAGTGGCGGACTTGTCGCGATGGTTTTGCTCGCGGCCTGCAGCTCGGTCGTTTATTTGCCGCGCCCGCTCGACCCCGATGCAACTGCCGCGGCCTTTGAAGCCCGCACCGCCGACGGCGACGGACTGAAGCAGTTCGCGTCGGCCAACGGCTACGACACGGCCATCTGGCCGCCGAGGGAATGGGGCCTGCAGGAGCTGACCCTCACGGCGTTGTATTTTCATTCCGATATACGCACTGCGCGCGCACGCGCCGCTGTTGCGTCGGCGGAACTCGATACCGCCACGCAATCGCAGGCGTGGTCGGCCCGGGTCAGTCCCGAATATCACAGCCGCCGCCTGCCCGAAGACAAGGGACCGTGGACGCTGGGGTTACAACTGGAAATTCCGTTGGTAGCGCAAGGCAAGCGGGCCGCACGCGTCGAGCGCAGCACCTTTCTCGCGGACGCCGCGCGGCTCGATATCGCTGACGCGGCCTGGACCGTCCGAGCGCGCGTTCGCGACCGGTATTTCGATCTGATGGCGAGCCGCGATGCGCTCGCCGCGATCGATGCGCAGGTCGAAGCGCGCAAGGAAATGACGGCACTCGTCGCGCGCCGGGTCGAGGCCGGCATGCTCTCCGCCCGCGATCTCGGCGCTGAACACGTGGCGCTATCGCAACTTGAATTGCTTCGCGCGCAGGAAGCCGCCCGACAGCAGCGTGTGCGCGGCGAACTCGCCGCTGCGCTCGGGCTTCCGAACGACGTCGCGGCGCGCATGACCCTGCGCTTCGATGTGCGCGAAACCGATTCCGACGGCGCCGTGCTGCAGCGCCTGGCGTTACACAATCGGCTGGATGTTCACCGCAGGTTGCTGGAGTTCGGTGCCGCCGATGCCGAGGTGAAATCCGCGGTGGCCGCGCAGAATCCCGACATCACCCTCGGCCCGGGTTACGCCTGGGATCAGGGCGACAACATCTGGTCGCTTGCGGTGGGCTTCTCGCTGCCTTCCGGACCCCAGGCGCGGGCGGGCATTCGCGAGGCGCAGGCGCGCCGCGAACTCGCTGCGGAGAATTTCGCGGCCACCCAGGCGGCCGCCATATCAGCAGCGCAGCGCGCAACGGCGCAATTTCGGCTTGCGCGTGAGCGCGTGACGGGCTCGCTATACCAGTTGCAGATGCAGCGGGATCAGGAAGCGCGGACCTTGCGTCAGTTCGACGCGGGTAGCGCGGATCGCATGCAGCGCGTCACAGCCCACCTCGAGACACTCGCCGCGCAATCCCTCGTCCAGGCCGCGGATGTCGATTTGCGCCAGGCACTGGCGCTGCTGGAGGATGCCGTGCAGCGCCCCCTTGCCGGCGATTTCGAAGTCCTGCCCGATGTCGCGGCAACGCGATCCGCTGCCGCAACAGGCAAGCCATGAAGCTGCAGCCTGCACACGCGGTCATTACCATCATGGCGGTGGTCATAGCGCTCCTGTCCTGGGCCCTGATCTACTATTCTCGCGATGAACTCGGCACGCAGGCCGAAAAACACGAAGACGAGATCCCGACCCAATCGACCGCAGGCGTCGAGGATGGTCGTCCCATCCTGCGCATTCCGGCGGACAGCCAGAAGGCGGCGGGCATCGTCGTCGAAGAGCTGAAGCCCGCGAAACGTGACGCAGCGTTCGAAGCGTACGGCGTGGTCGTGAATCTGCAGGCCTTGTCGGAATTGCGTGGGCGCTATCTTGCGGCCACGGCGGACGTGACCGCTGCGCGTTCGGCCGCAGCCGCTGCAGAATCGGAGGCCCGTCGTATGGACGCGCTGTTCCGTGACGACCGCAATGTCTCCGAACAAGCCGCGAAATCCGCGCAGGCACGCTATCAATCCGAACTCGCCCGGCAGACCTCGGCGGAGCAGGCGGTCGCGAGCCTGCGCGACGCATTGCGCGGCGCATGGGGCGAAACCGTAACGGGCTGGGCGATCGATCCCCGTTCGCAAACCATGAGCGCGCTGTTGAAGCAGTCGGCGTTCCTCGTGCAGCTCGTCTTTCCCTACGACCGGCCGCGTACAGCAGCGCGTGGTCCGATCTCGGTCGCGCCGGCAATGGCACGCGAGAACGCGCGTCCAGCCAGCTTCGTCGGCGATTCGCCGCAGATCGATCCTGCTTTTCCGGGTGAGACGTATTTCTACCTGGTGAATGGCGGCGGCTTCCGCACGGGCATGCGCGTCGCGGCCCGCATCCGGACGGGCGGGGAATCGCAAAGCGGATTCATCGTGCCTTCTGCTGCGGTGGTCTGGCACGCCGGCAAGGCATGGGCCTACGTCAAGGAAGAAGACGGATTCGCGCGCTACGAAGTGGCGACGACCGACGAGATGCAAGGCGGCTGGTTCAACGCTTCGGGTTTTGACGACGATGACGAAGTCGTCGTCAGTGGCGCGCAGCTGCTG